>CAZVSO010000020.1:0-15189 GCA_964629425.1 uncultured Gemmatimonadaceae bacterium | reverse complement strand
AGGTCTTGCTCGACGATCGGTCGGTACCAGCCGCCCGCCCCGAGGCGCGCCATGATGTCTCGCGCCTGCCGCCGCGCGGCGCCGTCGTCCGCCGGCTCGGGGAGCGTGGCGATCTCGCGGGCGGCGAACTCGGCGATGCCTGATGCGAGCGGCGCGTGGCGGTCGTCCAGGAAGGCGCGGACGGCGGTGGTGTCGGGCATGGCGCTCAGGTAAAGCGCGGCTCGCGCTTGGCCCGAAACGCCGCGTAGGCCTCGCGGAAGTTCGGGTGCTGCATGAGGGCGGCCTGGACCTCGGCTTCGTGCGCCAGCGCCGCCTCGAAATCGAGCGCGGCCTCGCGGTCGAGCGCGTGCTTGGTCACGCCCAGCGCCTCGGACGGCCCGCGCGCCAGCTTCGCGGCGAGCGCGGTGGCCTCGGCCACGACCCGGTCCGGCGCCACGACCCGGTGATACAGGCCGATGCGGTGCGCGGCAGCGGCGTCGATGAAGTCGCCGGTCATGAGCAGCTCGGTGGCGTGGCCGTGCCCGACGATCCGCGGCAAGAGCCACGCGGCGCCCATGTCAGCCCCCGACAGTCCCACCCGGGTGAACAGGAACGCGATCTTCGCCGACTCGGCCGCGATCCGGAAGTCGCAGGCCGCGGCGATCACCGCGCCCGCGCCGGCGACGGTCCCGTTCAGCGCCGCGACCACCGGCCGGCGGCATTGCCGGATCGCGAGGATCAGGTCGCAGGTCAGCCGCGTGAACTCGAGCAGCCCGGCGCGGTCCCGCGCGAACAGCGCGCCGATGATGTCCTCGACGTCGCCGCCGGAGCAGAACGCGCGGCCGGCGCCGGTGATGACCACCGCCCGTACTCCGGGCTCGGTGTCGAGCATCCGAAACGCGTCGCGCAGCTCGGTATAGACCTCGAACGTCAGTGCATTGAGCCGGTCGGGACGATTGAGGGTGATCGTGGCGACGGCGGATTCGCGATCGTGCGCGTACAGGAAGGACTTCGGAGCGAGCGGCATTCCTCGTTCACCTCCTCAAGAGACTGCGCCACCACGGCACGACCGCCGTCGCTTCCATCTCCACGATCGCGCCCGGCTCCACCAGGGCCCGCACCTCGACCAGCGCCATGGCGGGGTAGTGGCGGTCCATGAGCCGCCGGTGCACTTCGCCCAGCGCCTTGAGGCTCGCGACGTAGGTCTGCCGGTCAGTCACGTAGACCGTGAGGCGGCCGATGTCTTCGGGGCGGCCGCCCGCGGCGCGGACGACGACGAGCACGTTCTCGAGCGCTTGCGCCCACTGTGCGACGAAGCCTGTCTTGGGCACGCGTCCCGAGGCGTCGCTCGCCACTTGGCCGGCCACGAACAGCACCCGGCCGCCCGCCGGCGCGAGCAGCCCGTGGTTCCACCCGCGGGGGGCGCCGAGGGACTCGGGATTGATGATCTCGAACGTCACGCGCGGGACTCCCGGCCGTCGATCACGATCGCCTCCCCGTTGACCAGCTCGGACCCTGGAACGCACAACGCGAGCACCGCCTGCCCCACCTCGGCCGGCGCGATGAGGCGGGGCTGCGACACGCTGGCCAGCATCGCGGCGAGCGCCTCGCTTGGCGAGCGGCCGGTCCGTGTCGCGACGTGCTCGGCCGACGCCCGGGTCAGGTCGGTGTCCACGAAGCCCGGGCAGACGGCGTTGCAGGTCACGCCCGTGCGGGCGAGCTCGGCGGCCACGCTGCGCGTGAACCCGATCACGGCGTGCTTCGCGGCGCTGTAGGCGGCGATGTAGCGTCCCCCCGCGAGCCCGGCGGTGGACGCGACGTTGACGACGCGCCCCCACCGCCGCTCGACCATGCTCGGCACAAACTGCTGCGTGCAGAGAAACGTGCCCGTGGCGTCGACGGCCAGCACGCGCTCCCAGTCCTCGAGCGTAATCTCGTCGAGCCGGGCGGAATGGGCGACACCGGCGCTGTTGACGAGGATCTGGACGTGCCGCAGGTGTTCGGCGGCCGTGCGTCCCAGGGACCGCACGCTTCCTGCGTCGGTCACGTCGCATGGCACGGCCCAGGCCCGGCCGTTCGCCGCCCGAATCTCCGCGGCCACGGCCTCGAGCGGACCCGTGGTCCGCGCCGCCAGCACCACCGCGGCTCCTTCCGCGGCGAGCGCGCGCGCGACGGCTGCGCCGATGCCCCGGCCTGCGCCCGTGACCACGGCGGTCGCGCTCTCGAGCCGCGTCACGCCGGCCCGGCCAGCACCGCGTCGGCCAGGATCGAGCCGAGAGCCTCGATCGTGTGTTCTCCTTCGTCCGCGCCCGCGTCGGCGGGCGCGCCGAAGTAGGCGCGCGGGCCTCCCGCTTCCTCGAAGCTGCGCTGGCCGCTGCGGATCGCCGTGCTGAGCGAGCGCGGGTTGGCGGGGAGGCCGCGGCGGATCCCGTCGCGCACCAGATCGGGGCGCACCGCCAGGACGACCGAGCTTTCGTACCGGCCGGCGTGACACGCCCCGCTGCGGAACTCGTCCGTCAATCGCTCGACCCAGGGTTTCCGGGTGATGTCGGGGCTGACCACGCGGAGGAGATTCTCGTCGCGGCTCGCGGCCACCGCGGCCTCGAGCGACGCGAGGTGCGCCGGGTCGAGGTGGGCGTTGGCGAGCGCGAGGGCGGCGAATCCGTGGCGCGTCAGGCTGCGGGCGATCTCCACGACCGCGCTGGTGACGCTGCCGGGCGCGAGCGACACGGTGCCCGGGAATCCTGCGGCGAATCCCGCCGCCGTATAGGCGAGCACCGGAAGGAGCACGGCTTCACGGCCACGGGCCGCGAGCTTTTCGGCGGCGCGCCGGGCCATCGCCTCGGCGATGATCACGTCGGTGGCCAGGGGGAGATGCGGGCCGTGCGCCTCCAGCGCGCCCACCGGCAGGAGGGCGACGGCGGTGGCCCGGTCGAGGTCCCGAACCTCCTCCCAGGTGAGATGCGCGAGCTCGCGGACCGGCATGGGTGGAGTATGGTACGAGGGCGGCCGGTTGACCGCCAGGCTCAGGTGGCCGCATCATCTGGGGCCATGAGCTTCCAGCCCCCCGAGCAGTTCAACATCGCCGACTACTTTCTCGACGCGCGCCTGCGCGAGGGCCGGGGCGACCGGCCGGCGGTGCTCACCGACGCGGCCGCGCTGACCTACCGCGACGTCCACGCGCTCGCCGGCCGCCTCGGCAACCTGCTCGCGGCCGCGGGCGTCGAGCCCGAGCAGCGCGTGATCATCGCGCTCCCGGACGGCCCCGAGTTCGTCGCCGCCCTGTTCGGCGTCCTCAAGCTCGGCGCGGTGGTGGTCATGGTGAACCCTCACCTCAATGTCGACGCCATCGCCTACTTCTATGGCTACACCCGGGCGCGGGTCGCCCTCGTGCACCGCGACACGGCGGCCGCGTTTCGCGCGGCTGCGGCGGTGCAGGGGCGCCACCTCAAGGGTCTGCTCGTCGTCGGGGAGCCGCAGTTCGCCAGGCAGCTCGCGGGGGCGCCGGCCGAGCTGGAGACGTTCCCCAGTCACCGGGACGATGCGGCCGTGTGGCTGTTCTCGGGCGGCACGACCGGGCAGCCGAAAGCCGTCGTGCAGACGCACACATCGTTCGCCAACACGACCGAGTGCTACGCCAAGGAGACGATCGGCTATACCGAGCGGGACGTGACGCTCAGCGTGCCGAAGTTGTACTTCGGCTACGCCACCGGCTCCAACCTGCTGTTCCCCTTCTCGGTGGGCGCCGCGACGGCGTTGTTTCCCGAGCCCGCCACCGCGGAGACGGTGTTCCAGAGGATCGCGCGCTTCCGGCCGACGATCCTCGTCAACGTGCCGACCATGATCAATCAGATGGTGAGTCACCCCGAGGCCGCGCGCCAGGATCTCTCCTGTCTGCGGCTGGCCACGTCGGCGGGCGAGGCGCTCCCCGTGGAGCTGCACCGGCGGTGGCAGGCGGCGTTCGGGGTGGAGCTGCTCGACGGCCTGGGGACGGCGGAGATGTGGCACATCTTCATCTCGAATCGGCCGGGTCAGGTGCGGCCGGGCACGCTGGGGACCGTGGTGCCGGGGTTCGAGGTGAGGGTGTGCGACGACGAAGGGCGCGAGCTGCCGGACGGTGAGGTGGGCGCGCTGTGGGTGCGGGGGAACTCGCGCGCCATCGCCTACTGGCAGCAGATGGACAAGACCATGCAGGGGTTCCGGGGCGCGTGGTACGTGTCGGGCGACATGATTCGCCGCGATGCGGACGGGTACTTCACCTACTGCGGCCGCGCCGACGACATGCTCAAGGTATCGGGCAAGTGGCTGTCGCCCCAGGAAGTCGAGGAGTGCCTGCTGCAGCATCCGGCCGTGAAGGAAGCGGCGGTCGTGGGTGTGGTGACGGAGCAGGGCCTGACCAAGCCCCACGCGTTCGTGGTGGCCACGGCGCCGAGCCCCGCGCTGGGGGAGGAGCTGAAGGCGTTCGTCCGCGAGCGGCTGGAGCCCTACAAGGCGCCGCGCGAGGTGATCTTTCTCGACGCGCTGCCGCGCACGCACCTGGGGAAGGTGGATCGGGGGAAGCTGAGGAGGACGTAACGGTGCGGATCCGGCAGAGCGATGTCTGGGTGGCGGAGGTGGGAGACACCCCGCGCTGAGGCGTCGGACTAACGCAGCGGACTCGTGCCGTGGATGGCCACCGCCCGGCTGGCTCCCCCGGCAGACGTGTTCCTCCGCACCAGGAACTCCCCCGTCCGGCCGTCGTCCAGGATGAGCCGATATTTCTGACCCGCCGACGGGGTCGTCAGGTGCGTCACGGTGATCGTCCCGTACCACTGGGGGACGCCGTCGCGGTCCATCTCCTCGAGAGCGATGTCGACGTCCTTGGCGACGACGCTGCCGTCGTCCAGGCAGATTGCGCAGCGGTGGAAGGGCATAGTGCATCGCTCCGGGGAAAACGCCGACGGCGTGCCTGTCTGCGATCAAAGATTACGACCCGGCCGACGGCGGGCAACACGATGTCGGGCGAGAGGTGACACGAGAGCGCGCGGGTGGTCACGAAGGGTGCGTTGCAACCGCTCTGGTCATGACATAGATTCATGATATCATGACACGAGAAGGCGTCTCATGACTCCCCGGAAGCGCCGTGTGGCCGAGCCGGTGCAGGTCTATCTGGCCGCCGCCGACCGCCAGCGCCTCGAGCGGTTGGTGGAGCAGCTCGATGCGACGAAGTCCGACGTGTTGCGGCGCGGGCTCGAGGCGCTGGAGCACCAGCTCCTCGACCCCGAGCAGCACCCCGCGCTGCGCCTTATCGGCATCGCCGGGGAGGAGACCGGCCCGCCGCTCGACTACAACCCGGCCGTGGACTTCGGCCGTTTCCTCGAGGAAACCGAGCCGGGGATCAGCCGCAAGCCGAGCGGTCGCAAGCGTGGCCGCTGAGCTGTTCGTGGACACGAGCGGCTGGCACGCGATCGTGGCAGCCTCAGACCCGTATCATGACCCGGTGGCGGCCGTGCTCCGGGAGCGGCTGGGTGCCGGCGCACGTGTCGTCACCACCAATCTCGTGCTGGCCGAGACGCACGCGTTGCTCCTGCGGCGGCTGCATCGTCCAGCCGCCCTCACGTTCTTGCGCTCTGCTCGCGAGCGCCCGAACGTCGTCGTGACGAGCACAACCGAGCTCGAAACCCGCGCGATCGTGGAATGGATCCTACGATACGATGACCAGGCCTTCTCGTTCACGGACGCCGTGAGCTTCACCGTCATGGCGGAGCGGGGGATCACGGAAGCGCTCACGCTCGATCGGCACTTCCGCGCCGCCGGATTCGTCGGCCTGCCCGCCCCGCGCTAGATTGCCCGGACCGTGACCGACACCACCGCGCGCGTTGCCGCCCTGACCCTGCTCGCCGCCCTGGCGAGCGCCCCCGGCGTCGCGCGGGCGCAGGAGGACGGGCAATGGACCATGCCCGGCAAGGATCTCGCCGTCACACGCTACAGCGGCCTTACGGGCATCACCGCGGCCAACGTCGGGCGGCTGCGCCCCGTGTGGACCTTCTCCACCGGCGTGCTCGGCGGGCACGAGGGACAACCGCTCGTCGTGAACCACACGATGTACGTCGTGACGCCGTACCCCAACGTGCTGTACGCCTTCGACCTCACCAAGGACGACTACCCTCTGCACTGGAAGTACCGCCCCGATGTGAACCCGTCCGCTCTCGGCGTCGCGTGCTGCGACGCGATCAACCGCGGCGCGGTCTACGCGGACGGCAGGATCGTCTACAACCTGCTCGACGGCCACACGGTCGCGGTGGACGCCGCGACGGGTCGGGAAGTCTGGAAGACCCGGGTCGCCGATCTCTCCCGGGGGGAGACCCTGACCATGGCGCCCCTGGTGGTGGGCCGGAGGGTGTTCGTGGGACCGTCGGGGGGAGAATTCGGGATTCACGGTTGGGTGAAGGCGCTGGATCTCGCCACGGGCCGGGTCGTCTGGACGGCGCACAACGCGGGTCCCGACAGCGTCGTGCTGGCCAGACCGGAGACGTTCAAGCCGTTCTACGACCGCGGCGCCGAGCTCGCGCTTACCAGCTGGTCGCAAGACGCGTGGCAGCGGGGCGGCGCGCCGGTGTGGGGATGGCTGTCCTACGATCCGGCGCTCGACCTCGTGTACTACGGCACCGGCAATCCCGGCCCGTACAACGCGGACCAGCGTCCGGGCGACAACAAGTGGACGTCGAGCGTGCTGGCGCGCCGGCCGGGCGACGGCTCCCTGATCTGGGCCTACCAGTTCACCCCGCACGACAGCTGGGACTACGACGCCAACGCGGAGAACATCCTCGCGGACCTCACGATCAAGGGTCAGCGCCGCCGCGCCCTGGTCCACTTCGACAAGAACGGCTTCGCCTACACCATCGACCGCGCCACGGGCGAAGTTCTAGTTGCCGAGCCGTACGTGGACGTCAACTGGGCGACGCGGGTGGATCGCGCGAGCGGGCGGCCGGTCCTGGATTCCACCAAGCTCACCGGGGCGTCGCGCGGGAACGTGCGGCAGATCTGCCCTAGCCTCGAAGGCGGCAAGAGCCCCGCCTCGCCGGCGGCGTATTCGCCGCGGACCGGGCTGTTCTACGTTTCCACGGTCAACCTGTGCATGAGCTGGCATGCGACCGAGGCGGTGTACATCCCCGGCACGCCGTACCTCGGCGCCAGCACGCCCTACACCCCGGGGCCCGGCGGGTACCTGGGCGCCTTCATCGCCTGGGACGCAGGCGTCGGGCGGAAGGTGTGGGAGATCCGCGAGAAGTTCCCCGTCTGGAGCGGCAGCCTGGCGACGGCCGGGGACGTCGTGTTCTACGGGACTCTCGACGGGTGGCTCAAGGCGGCGGACGCCAAGAGCGGCGCGCCGCTGTGGAAGTTCAAGGTCGGCTCCGGGGTGGTGGGCGCCCCGATCACCTACACCGGGCCGGACGGAAAGCAATACGTGGCGGTGTACGCGGGGATCGGCGGCGACTGGCTCCTGCTGTCGGGCGACCTGCGGTCCGACGATCCGGCGGATGTGCGGCCGCCCGCCGACTTCGCGCCCGATCTCGCGCGCTACACGAGCCAGGGAGGGATCGTGTGGGTCTTCGCCCTGTGACCGCGGCTGCCGCCGCACTGGCAGTCCTGCTCTCGCTCGTGGCCACGGCCTGCGGCGGCTCGGACGACGGCGGCTCGACTGCCGGGATCCAGACGTCGGGCCGGACCGCGCCGCCTGCGGTGCGCTACGACCAGCACGTCTCGGCTGGCCTCATCGCGCCGCCCGCGGCGAGCCTGACGAATCCGCTGCACAGCGATGCGAGGGCTGCCGCCGCGGGCGCGCAGCTCTTCAGCGCGATGAACTGCGACGGGTGTCACGGTGGCGGGGCGACGGGCTTCGTGGCCCCGAGCCTGGTGGATGGCCGCTGGCGCTACGGCGGCGACGACGCGGCGCTGTTTCACTCGATCTACTACGGCCGGCCGCGCGGCATGCCCGCGTACGGCGGCATCCTCTCGGATGGGACGATCTGGCAGATCGTCACGTACTTGCGCGCGCAGCCGGTGGCGTCGGACGTGGCGACCGAGCGGTGGCGGTAGCCTGACGCGCTTCACCGGCCGGCGTGACTCCGCTAGCTTGCAGGCGGCACGGGGCAGGTGGCCGAGCGGCTGAAGGCACACGCCTGGAGAGCGTGTAAACGGGCAACCGTTTCGTGGGTTCGAATCCCACCCTGCCCGTCTCAGGGAGCAGACGGATCGACGCACAGACGGACAGTGGACAGGTGGCCGAGTGGTTGAAGGCGCCGGTCTCGAAAACCGGTATGCCGGCAACGGTATCGTGGGTTCGAATCCCACCCTGTCCGTGAGAAATAGGCGAAGAGGCGAAGGGGTGGTGCCGTATCAGGGCGGGTGGCCGAGTGGTTGAAGGCGCCGGTCTTGAAAACCGGTAGGCTCGCAAGGGCCTCGTGGGTTCGAATCCCACCCTGCCCGTATAGAAAAGCAGGCGCACAGACGCGCAGGCGCACAGCAGGGCACGGGTGCACAGGCGCACAGGTGGTGAACAGGAGGTAGAGGGTAGGAACCTGTTCTCTGCGATCTGCTCCCTTCGGCCGCGCGTACACGTTTGTGCGTCCAACGGTCATCTGCTGCGCCTGTGCGCCTTCCCCTCTAGATTAGCCGCATGCGAGCCCCCGATCTCATCGCCAAGACCTGTGTCCCTTGTCGCGGCGGCACCCCACCCCTGACGCAGGAGCAGGCCCGCCAATACCACGCCGGCACGCCTGCGTGGACCCTCGCGCCCGACGCCAAACGCCTCTCCCGCACGTTCACGTTCAAGGACTTCAAGGAGGCGATGAGGTTCGTCAACCGGGTGGCCGACGTGGCCGAGGCCGAGGGGCACCACCCGGATCTCGCGATCCACTGGAACCGCGTGGACGTGGAGCTGTGGACCCACTCGATCGGCGGGCTGCACGAGAACGATTTCATCGTGGCGGCGAAGATCGACACGAGGGCGGAGAAGGGCGGAGAATGACGGAGCGTCCTCCTCCGTCCGTCCTTATCGCTTCCGAGCTCCAGAATCTCCTCGATCCCGACCAGATCTCAGGTCTTGAGGTTACCTGGCTTGCCGCCGACCAGCCCACACCGCGCGGCGACTTCGTCGCGATCGTCCCCCTCCTCTCCCGCTGGGTCGGCGGCACCGAATTCAAGAACCTCCCCAAGCTCAAGATCGTCGCGAACTGCGCCGTCGGGTACGACAATGTGGATGTCGTCGCCGCCCAAATGCGCGGCGTGATGGTCACCAACACCCCCGACGTCCTCACCGACGCCACCGCCGACCTCACATGGGCATTGATTCTCGCCTGCGCCCGCCGGCTGGTCGAAGGGGTGGACCTGATGCGCAGCGGGACCTGGACCGGCTGGCACCCCGAGCAGCTGCTCGGCCTCGAGCTGGGCGGCCGCACCCTCGGCATCTACGGTGCCGGTCGCATCGGCCAGGCCGCCGGCCGCAGGGCGACGGGCTTCGGGATGCGGCTCCTCTACGCCGCGCGGACTCCCAAGCCCGACTTCGAAGCGGACACCGGGGCCACCCGAGTCGAGCGCGGGGGGCTGCTCGGCGACAGCGACGTCCTCACCCTGCACGTGCCGTCGACCCCCGAGACCCGGAGGATGATCGACGCCGCGGCCCTGGCCCGGATGAAACCCGGCGCGATCCTGATCAACACGGCGCGCGGCGATCTGGTGCGCGAGGAGGCGCTCGCCGCGGCCCTCGAGGAGGGTCGCCTCGGCGCAGCCGGGCTGGATGTCTATGCCGACGAGCCCCGCATCCATCCCCGGCTGCGCGCGGCCCCGCGCACCGTGCTCTTGCCACATCTCGGGAGCGCCACGCGGGACACCCGCCGGCGGATGGTCGCGATCGCGCTGGCCAACGTCCGGGCCGTGCTGCGCGGCGATCCTGCGCTGAACCCCGTGTATCGGTAGGGGCGCGGCATGCCGCGCCCCTACGGGCGCCCCTACCGGCCACCGGTTCCGCGACTGCACCGTATCCATTAGTTTCCCGCCCTGAGATGACTCCCGCCCAGCGCCCCGCGCGGCCGCCCCGGCCCTCGCGGGACGCGCCGTCCCAGCGACAGACACTCATGGACGCCCGTGCTCTCGCGCGGGCGCTTCAGCGTATGGCCGTGCAGGTGGTCGAGCTCGCGGGCGGCACCCAGGACCTGGTGCTGATCGGCATCCAGCGCCGCGGCGTCGAGCTGGCCGAGCGCATCGCCACGTTGATCGAGCAGGAGGAGGAAGTGGCCGTGCCGCGCGGCGCCCTCGACATCACGCTCTACCGGGACGACCTCGAGACGGTGGGCCTGAAGCCGGTGATCGGGGAGACCCGGCTCCTGACCGACCTCACCGACCGCCACGTGGTGATCGTGGACGACGTGCTCTACACGGGCCGCACCGTCCGCGCGGCGCTCGACGAGCTCGCCGACTTCGGCCGGCCCAAGCGCATCTCCCTGTGCGTCCTCGTGGACCGCGGAGGGCGGGAGCTTCCGATCCAGGCCGACCTCGTGGGCCACACGGTCAAGACCCGGCCCGGCGACCGCATCGAGGTGCAGGTGCAGGAGCTGGACGGGCGTGACGCTGTAGACCTGGTGCGTGGGGAGGGCGCGTGACGACGGCGCTCGGCAAGGACCTGATCGGGCTCGAGTTCCTGTCGGCCGACGCGATCCGGCTGATCCTCGACACGGCGGAGCCCTTCAAGGAGGTCAGCGAACGGCCCATCAAGAAGGTGCCGGCCCTGCGCGGCAAGACCATCGTCAACCTGTTCTTCGAGGCGTCCACGCGGACGCGCATCTCCTTCGAGTTCGCCGAGAAGCGCCTCTCGGCCGACACCGTGAACGTGGCCGCGACGGGATCGTCGGTGCAGAAGGGCGAGACGCTGGTGGACACCGCGCGCAACCTCGAGGCGATGCGGATCGACATGGTCGTGATCCGCCACGGCTCGTCGGGAGCGGCGGAGTTCCTCGGCAACCGGATCCGCTCCAACGTGATCAACGCGGGCGACGGGCGGCACGAGCACCCCACCCAGGCGCTGCTCGACCTGCTCACGCTGCGCGACCGGCACGGCCGGATCGAGGGGCTCAAGGTCTGCCTCGTCGGCGACGTGCTGCACTCGCGCGTCGCCCGCAGCAACATCTGGGGACTGCTCAAGCTCGGCGCCCAGGTCGCCGTCTGCGGACCCCACACCCTGATGCCGCGGGGCATCACCGACCTGGGCGTGACGGTGTTCAGTCGGATCGAAGAGGCGATCGCCTGGGCCGATGCGCTCAACGTGCTCCGCCTGCAGCTCGAGCGCATGGAGAAGGGGTTCATCCCGTCGCTGCGTGAGTACTACCGGGTGTTCGGCGTGACCCTCGAGCGGCTGGAGCGCGCGCCCCACCCAATCACGATCATGCATCCCGGTCCGATGAACCGCGGCGTCGAAATCGACTCGCGCGTGGCCGACGGACCCCACAGCGTCATCCTCGACCAGGTGACCAACGGCGTCGCCGTGCGGATGGCGGTGCTCTACCTGCTCGCCGGCGGCAAGCCCGAGCTGGCCGATGCGGCGAAGCGCGGGCCGGCGGCGCCGGGAGGCACGACCGAATGAGCGGCGAGCGGGCGACCCCCCTGCTCCTGCGCGGGGGGCGCGTGATCGACCCGAGCCGGGGGCTCGACGCCATCGCCGACGTCCTGATCGTGGACCGGCGCGTCGCCGCGGTGGAGCCGGGCCTGAGCGCGCCTGACGGCGCGACGGTGCGGGACGTGACCGGCCTGGTCGTCGCCCCCGGGCTCGTGGACGTGCACGTCCATCTGCGCGAGCCGGGAAGCGAGGACGAGGAGACCGTGGCCACCGGGGCACGGGCCGCGGCGGCCGGCGGGTTCACGGCGCTGTGCGCCATGCCGAACACGGATCCCGTCACCGACAATCAGGCGGCGGTCGGGTTCATCGTGCGGCAGTCGCTGCGGGCCGGCAGCGCGCGCGTCCACCCCGTGGGCGCCGTCTCCGTGGGGCAGCGCGGGGAGCAGCTCGCGGAGTTCGGTGAGATGGTGGGAGCCGGGGCCGTGGCCGTCTCCGACGACGGCAGGCCCGTGATCTCGAGCCATCTGATGCGCACCGCGCTCGAGTACGCGCGGACCTTCGGAATCCCCGTGGCGAACCACTGTGAGGACCCGACGCTGGCGGCGGGCGGGGTGATGCACGAGGGGCTCGTCGCGACGCGGTTGGGCCTCAAGGGCATCCCCCCGGCGGCCGAGGAGATCATGGTGGCGCGCGACTGCCTGCTCGCCGGGCTGACGGGCGGCCACGTGCATCTGTGTCACCTGTCGACGCGCGGGTCGGTGGAGCTCGTCCGGCGCGCGAAGGAGCGGGGGCTGCGGGTGACCGCGGAGGCCACGCCGCACCACCTGACCCTCACCCACCGCGTGTGCGAGGGCTACGACACGCACGCGAAGATGAACCCGCCGCTGCGCGAGGAGGCCGACGTGGCCGAGCTGCGCCGTGGGCTCAAGGACGGCGTGATCGACTGCATCGCCTCGGACCACGCGCCCCACGCGTACGACGAGAAGGAGGCCGCGTTCGACGACGCCCCGTTCGGCGTGATCGGCCTCGAGACGGCCTTCGGCGTGGCCTACACGGAGCTCGTGTGCGGCGGGGTGCTGACGCTGCCGGCGCTCATCGCCCGGATGAGCACCGCGCCGGCGCGGATCTTCGGCCTCGCGGGTGGAACACTGGCGCCGGGCGTCGCGGCCGACCTGGTGGTGCTCGACGTGACGGCGCCCTGGACCGTGGAGTCGACTGCGTTCGTGTCGAAGAGCCGCAACACGCCCTTCCAGGGCCGCGCGCTCACCGGCCGGGCGCTCACGACGATCGTCAACGGCCGCGTGGTACACGGGTGGGATTCGGCACCGGCGCGGGAGTGATCGCGTCCGGTTGCGGCGGGGTAGCGATACCGGGAATCGCCGCAACCACCCCCGCGGGTTGGACTTAGCCGGGCGTGGCGGTGCTCCCGTCGCGCTGCGACTTGTTGCGTGCGCGCATGCCGACGCTAATGTGTTGCCCGGGCTTATCTTCCGACCACGGCCGCGCTCGGCGACCAGCTCGTGCCGCCGGCTGCCGGGTGTGGCACGCCGGGGCACGGGGGTTGCCTGCGGAACGCAGGCGAGCGGGCACCACGAGACCAGGATGTTCAAGGGTCCTTTGAAGAACACCGCAGTCATTCAGCGCTTGCTGACCGAGCGGCGGCAGTACGAGTCGTGGATCGCGCGGCTCGATGCCGCGGCCGGCGCGACGCCTCAGGCCGTGCGCAGCAAGGTGCGGGCGGACTACGAGGCGCGCCTCCGGGCCGTGATCGAGGAGCTGAAGAACCACGCCGAGGCGGCGCGGCAGGTGATGGGGCAGCAGCGCGAGCTGCAGAAGGATCTGGAGCAGAAGGAGTCCGGCGCGGCCGAGAAGCTGGTCGAGACCGAGCTGCGCCACGCCGTGGGCGAGCTGGACGAGGCTGAGTGGACGCGGGTCCACAAGGACGCGCTGACCGAGCTGGTGACGATCCGCCAGGACCTCAAGGCCGTGCAGGCGGACATCGCCCAGCTCGAGGAGCTCGACGCGCTGGTGCGCGCGCGCCCCCAGGCCTCTGCTTCGCCGGCGGCGCGGCCCGCGGACGGTGGGCCGAAGACCCAGAAGGCCGGGGAAGACGAGCTGTCGTTCCTCAAGTCGGTGAGCGAGGAGGTGCAGGAGCGGCCCGAGTCCACGATCCGGCGTTCCACGGGGGCGCAGTTCCAGCCCGCCTCTCCCACGGCGCCGGCGCCGCGCCACACGGGGCCCGCGCAGGTGACCCCACTGCCCCCCCCTGTGGTGCCCGAGGCCGGGGACTTCGATGAGCTCGAGGAGCCCGTGAAGACGCTGCAGTGCAAGGAATGCGGCTCGATGAACCTGCCGACGGAGTGGTACTGCGAGCAGTGCGGGTCTGAGCTGGCGGCATTATGAGCGTGAGACGTCAAGCGAAGGCGTCAACCAAAGACGTCAAGCAAAGACGTCACGTAACAACGTCAGGCTGTCTCCCCGATGTCTCAGCGTGACGTTTCTGCTTGACGTCTCGACGTTCCCGCTAGACGCCTTTGGTCTTTACGTACTTCGCGAGTCTCGACTTGTGCCGCGCCGCGTTCTTGGGGTGGATCAATCCCTTGCGCGCGGCGCGGTCCAGCAGGCGCACGGCCGCGGCGTAGGCGGTGGTGGCGGCGTCGTGCGTCCCGGCCTGGTGCACGCGCTTGACGGCGGTGCGCACGGCGGCCCGCTGGGCTTTGTTGCGGGTGTTGCGGGCCCGCGCCTGGCGCATCGCCTTCTTGGCGGACTGGATTCTGGGCACTGGCGGCTCCTCGAGCGAGGCGCGCAAGATAGAGGGTAAGTCAAGGGGGGTCAAGGCACTACGGCGTTGACCCGGGGGTTGGCCCGTCGTTATCTTAGGCCGTCACCGACCTCGGAGTTCGTCTATCTCGCTCGAATTCCTGGTCTGGGCCCCGGTGCTCCTGTTCTCCGTCGTGGCCCATGAGTACGCCCATGCCGAGGCCGCCTATCGGCAGGGTGACGACACCGCCTACTTGCTCGGGCGGCTCACCCTCAATCCTCTCAAGCACATCGATCCCTTCATGACGGTCGTCCTGCCGATCATGTTGTGGGTGGTGTCTCACGGCAGCTACACCTTCGGCGCGGCCAAGCCGGTGCCCGTGAACCCGCGCAAGTATCGCCGCTTCGTACGCGGCGACGTGATCGTGTCGCTCGCCGGGATCGCGGTCAACCTGGCCCTGTTCCTGGTCTTCGCCGGGCTGTTCGCCCTCGTCGGCCTGGTCGCCGACGCACTGCCGGCGCTGACCGAGTCTCTCGCCATCCTCCAGCGGATGATGTACTACGGGATGTGGCTCAATCTGGTGCTGGCCTTCTTCAATCTGATCCCGATTCCCCCGCTGGACGGCAGTCACGTGTTTTACCACCTGCTACCGCCCGCGGCCGGGTCGCAGTACCGGCAGCTGTATGCCCTCGGGTTCTTGCCCATCGTGCTCGTCACCTGGTTGCTGCCGGGGGTGGTCGGCGTGTTCCTCTGGCCCGCGTACACTCTGAAGGACGTGGCCTTGTCGATGGTTGGCGTGTTCGCGATCGGGAGCCCCGCGCCGTGACGGGGCCCGCCATCGCCGGCCGCGACGCCAGCG
>CAZVSO010000019.1:0-24161 GCA_964629425.1 uncultured Gemmatimonadaceae bacterium | reverse complement strand
CTGGCGAAGGCCGTGGCCGACGCCGGGAAACGGCGCTTCGGGGACCTGCCGCCGGCGGCCGACTTCGTCGAGTCACCGGGCGCCGGGGTCTCCGGGCGCGTGGCCGGGCGGCACGTGGACGTGGGCTCGGCCGCGTTCCTGGCCCGCCGGGGGATCCCGGTGCCCGACGAGACGGGCGACGGCACGGCGGCGTTCGTCGGACTCGACGGCCGGCTGGCGGGCTCCATCGAGTTCGCCGACCGCATGCGCCATCAGGTGCCCGCGCTGCTGCAGCGGCTCACCGCGCTGGGGATCATCGAGACGGTCATGCTGACGGGCGACCGACGCGCCAGCGCTGAAGCGATCGCCGGGCAGGCGGGGATCCGGACCGTCCGGGCCGAGCTGTTACCGGCCGAGAAGGTCGCGGCCATCGAGGAGCTGCGGCGGCGCTACGGCGCCGTGGTGATGGTGGGCGACGGCATCAACGACGCCCCGGCGCTCGCGAGCGCCACGGTGGGCATCGCGCTGGGCGCGCACGGCACCGCGATCTCCGCCGAGGCGGCGGACATCGTCCTGCTGGTGGACGATGTGTCGCGGGTGGCCGACGCGATCGCCATAAGCCGGCGGATGCGGCGCATCGTCTTGCAGAGCATCGGGATCGGCGTAGGGGTGAGCTTCGCGCTCATGGTCGTCGCCAGCACCGGGGCCATCACGCCCGCTGTGGGGGCGGTGCTGCAGGAGGCGCTCGACGCGGCCGTGATCCTGAATGCGCTGCGGGCGCGGTGAGACAATACGAGGAAAGGGGAAAGGGGAAAAAGGAAAGGGGAATAGCGCGCCCGGCGACCGTCGCTCAGCCGAGCACGGTGCGCGTCGCGGTTCGGGCGATGGTCGCGAGGCCCGATGCCCCGGCGTCCACGGCCCCGGGCGGCGGCACCACGAGCAGCGAGGTTGGCAGGCGGCTGAGGAGCTGCTCGGTCACGCTGCCGATGACGAGGCGCTCGAGCCAGCCGCGGCCGTGCGAGCCGACGACGACCAGATCGGCGCCCCAGTCGGCTGCCTCCTGAGCGATTGCGTAGACTGGTGTCCCGGATCGCATCGTGCGGCCCGCCAGGGCGCCGGGCAGGAGCGGCCAGACCTCGCGCTCCAGGTGCTCCTGCGCCAGCGCGGCGAGGTCCCGGTCGGTCAGCGGCGGCGGGAGCTCGGAGACCACAGGGACGGGCTCGACGACGTGCAACGCCCGCAGCTCCGCGCGGAACAGCTCGGCGACCTGGCGGGCGGCGGCGATCGCAGGGCCGGCCGCGGGGGAGAGGTCGACCGCCACGAGCACCCGATGCTTCTCGGTCGGTGGGCCCGCGCTCACGAGCAGCGGCACGTGGAGGCGGCGGACCGCATCGTGCGCGGTGCTGCCGGCCCACCAGCGGTCGAGTGCCGTGTGGTGCTTGCCGCCGAGCACGACCAGGCCCGCGCCGCGCTCCTCCACGACCTCCGCGAGCGCGACGACCGGCCGGCCGACTTTCGTCTCCAGATGGCGCAACGCTTCGGGAGGAACGCTGCCCTCGTGCACGCGTTCGATGTCGCGACGCGCGGCCTCCTTGAGCGCCAGCTCGAGGTCCGCGACAGCCTCGCGCGTCGGCGCGAGCAAGAGCCGCGACCGCACATCCCGGACGGCGTGGACCAGGTGGCACGAGACCCCTGCCGCGGCGGCGATGCGCCAGCCGAGCTCGGCAGCCTGCGCGGCCTCGAGCGAGGCATCCACGCCGACGATGACGGGCTTCCAGGACATGGGCTCCCCCGAGGGATTAGCCGCGGTGAGCAGGGCGCGGCTCGGCGTCTTCCGTCGCCGCGCCGGGACGCGGCGAGGCTCCCAGCTGCGCGGCGACGGGGACCACGAGCAGCGACGCGGGGAGGTCGCGCAGCAGGCGCTCGGTCACGCTGCCGAGGAGCAGGCGGTCGATCCAGCCCTTGCCGTGCGAGCCGACGACCAGCAGGTCAGCCCCCCACTCCGCGACCTCCCGGCGGAGCGCGTCCACGACGTGGCCGTGCCGGACGCCCGTTTCCGCGTCGGACGTCTTGAGCAGCGGCCACACGTCGCGCCGCAGCATGTCCTCCCACAGCGTGTAGTATTCCGGCGCCTGGGTGAATTCCGCCTCGGCGATCGCCGGGAAGGGCTCCAGGACGTTGACGGCCCGGACCCGGGCGCCCCACAGCGCGGCCACGCGCTCCCCGGCCGCGATAGTCGGGCCTGCGGCGGCGGAGAGGTCGGCCGCCACGAGCACTCGACGGACGGCGGGCGGGGGTTCCCGCGTGACCAACACCGGGACCGGGAGCGCGCGCACGGCGTTGTGGACGGTGCTGCCGCCGAGCCAGCAATCGAGCGCGCCGTGCCGCTTCCCGCCAAGAACCACGAGCTCCGCACCGGCGGCTTCGACGGTCTGGCTCAGCACCCGCACCGGCGGGCCCAGGCGTACGAGCAGGTCCGCCTCGCCGCGCAAGACGCCGTTCAGCGCATCCGCGACGAGCCCGCGGCAGCGCTCGACGAGGGCATCGGCGAGCGGGCCGGTGGCACCGGTCCAGGGCTCGCGGACGGCATGAACGAGCTGGCACCGGGTGTGCGCGGCACTGGCCAGCCGGGTGGCGAAATCCGCCGCCCGGACGGCTTCGGGAGATGCGTCCACACCGACGACGATCGGCTTCCAGGCCATGGGACCGCCCTCCTTGCGGGAACCTGGCCCCTCCTCCGTGAAGGAAGCCTGAGATTCGCGGCAAGGGATGCGCGGTCTACGACGCGACGCTCGCCCCGGCGGGCGCCATCTCCACCGCGACGTCAATCCCCGCGCGCACGCTCTGAGTCACGATGCAGAAGTCCTCGAACAGCTCGAGACAGCGGCCCACGCGCTCATGGCCCGGGGAGGCGAACCGCGGCTCCAGGCGCACCTTGATCTCACCGATGCGCAGACGGCCCCGCTCGTTGCGCACGAGCGAGCCGCTCACGTGGACCCGGAGGCTCTCGACCTCGATGCGCGCCTTCTGCATGCAGAACAGGTAGCTCGCGCCCAGGCAGTGGCCGATGGCCGCGGCGAGGGTGCGGGTCGCGTTGGGGCCGTGGCTGGTGCCGAGGGGCGGTGGCTCGTCGAGCACGAGATCCGGCGCACCCGGCTGGCCAACGTCGGCCGTGAACTCGTAGCCCTGTCGCAACGTGAGGGTGACGTCGAATCGATTCTCGTCCATGGGGTTCCCCGTGGTGGCCCACCGGCGCAACATGGACCGGCGCGGGGCTCGGCCAGCGTGAAACCACTATGAAGGAACCGTCGTGTACAACGACGCCTCACTATGCCTTCACGCCACGCTCACCCCCGGGGGGGCAAGCTGAAGCATCGCCTCAGACCGCGAGGATCGACGTCATGACTGCCAAGAGAGCGTTGCAGATCATTCTGGGGATCAGCGTGATCGGACTGCTGTTTTCGGGCTTTCTGTCCTACGGGGAGTTTTTCGGGCCGTCCGCGCCGACCTGCCCCGCGCCGGGAGCGCCCGGGACCGTCCTGGGCTATCCGGCATGCGTGTATGGCTTTTTCATGTATCTGGCCGTGGCGCTGGTCGCCGCGGCGGGCCTGCGCGCCGAATGGGTGGGGGATCGGCGTCACACGAAGGAGGTGCCGCCATGAGGATGAACAAGGAGACGTTGAAGGCGACCGCCAAAGAGCGTGGCGTCCGCCTGTTGGACGAGCTGCTGGTCGAGGCCGGCCGCGGCGCGAAGCGCAGGCAGCGCCAGCGGGCGGTGAAGCGCGCCTTGAAGACGGCCGGCAAGGCGGCCGTGGTGGCGGGAGCGGGGGTCGCGGCGGTCGTCGTGGGCCGGGCGGCCGTGCGGCGCCGACGCAAGCGCGGCCGCGGCTAGGGTGCGCCCCGTGGTTTCCGAGAGCGCCCTGACCGACGCCCCTCGAGCCGCTGCGGCGTCGGTCGCGGCGCCGCGCCCGGCCGGCGCGCTGGACCGCATTCTCCGGCCCCGTTCCGTGGCGGTGATCGGGGCCTCGCGCGCCGCCGACTCGATCGGGCACCAGATCCTCGCCAACATCCTCCGGTACGGCTTCACCGGCCCGGTCTTCCCGGTCAACCCCAGGGCGACGTCCGTGTGCTCCGTGAGAGCGTATCCCGCGATCGGGGCGATCGGGGAGCCGGTGGATCTCGCCGTGATCGCCGTTCCCAAGGAGCACGTGCTCGGCGTGGTCGAAGAATGCGGTCGAGCGAGGGTGCGTGGTGCCGTCGTGGTCTCCGCCGGGTTCAAGGAGACCGGGCCGGCGGGTGCCGAGGCGGAGCGACTCCTGGTGGCGGCGGTGCGACGTCACGGCATGCGGCTAGTGGGACCGAACTGCATGGGCGTGTTGAACGGCGACCCGGCGGTGTCCCTCAACGCCACGTTCGCGCCCACCATGCCGCCGTACGGCCGGGCCGCGTTCGTCTCGCAGTCCGGTGCGCTCGGCGTCAGCGTTCTGGACTTCGCGCGGGAGTACGGCATCGGGATCGGGCAGTTCGTCTCGATGGGCAACAAGGCGGACGTGAGCGGCAACGACTTGCTGGTGCAGTGGGAGGACGATCCGACGGTGGGCGTGATTCTGATGTACGTCGAGAGCTTCGGGAATCCCGCGCGGTTCCTCGAGATCGCCTCCCGCATCGCGAAGACCAAGCCAATCATCGTCGTGAAGTCCGGCCGCTCGAAGGTTGGAGCCAGGGCGGCGTCGTCGCACACCGGCGCGCTCGCCGCGAGCGACGCGGCGGTGGACGCGGTCCTGACCCAGGCCGGCGTGCTGCGCGCCCGGTCGGTCGAAGAGCTGTTCGATATGGCGATGGCGTTCACGGGGCAGCCGCTCCCGGGCTCACGCCGCACGGCGGTCGTGACGAACTCCGGTGGTCCCGGGATCCTGGCGGCCGACGCGATGGAGACCCACGCGCTCGAGCTCGTCGAGTTGGAGCGAAAGACGATCCGGCGGCTCGCGCCGCTGTTCCCGGCGGAGGCATCGATCGGTAATCCGCTCGACATGATCGCGTCGGTGAACGCGGCGAGCTACGGCCGGGGGCTCGACGCCATGCTCGCCGACCAGAACGTGGACTCGGTCCTCGCGGTGTTCGTGCCGCCGCTGGGCGTGCGTCAGGAGGACGTGGCCGAAGCCATCGTCCGGGCCGCCGCCGCGCACCCGGCGAAGCCGGTGCTCGCGGTCCTGATGGGGCGCGAGGGGCTGCCGCAGGGTCGAGCCGAGCTCGGCCGGGCGGGCATCCCGGCCTATGTGTTTCCCGAATCGGCCGCTCGCGCGCTGGCGGCGCTGTGCCGGCATGGGGAGTGGCGCGCGCGGCCGGTGCCCGCGCCCCCACGGCTCGCCGTGGATACGGAGCGGGCGGGCGCGCTCGTCGCCGCGGCTCAGACCGCCGGGCTACGGAAGCTGTCCGAGCTGGACGCGCTGGAGCTGCTGGCGGCTTACGGGATTGCGGTCGCCACGGCGCGGCTCGGGCGAACCGTGGAGGACGCGGTTCGGATCGCATCCGAGATCGGATATCCGGTAGCGCTCAAGGTCATGTCGTCCCAGATCATCCACAAGACCGACGTCGGCGGCGTGCGCACCGACGTCGGAACGGAAGCCGAGCTCCGCGGCGCCTGGGCCGAGATGCTCGATGCCGTGCGTCACGGTGCGCCGGGCGCCCCGGTGGACGGGATCCTGGTCCAGCGCATGGTCCGCGGCGGGCGTGAGACGATCGCCGGCTTCTCGCGCGAGCCCGGATTCGGGCCGCTCCTCATGTTCGGACTCGGCGGGGTTTACGTCGAGGCGCTGAACGACGTGGTCTTCCGCATCGCGCCGATCCACGCGCTGGACGCGCACGACATGGTGCGCGGCATCCGATCCGTGCGCGTCCTCGACGGCGTGCGGGGCGCGCCGCCCGTCGCCTTTGCCGCGCTCGAGGACACGCTGCTCCGGCTCTCGCGGCTCTCGCTCGAGGTCCCGGGCATCCAGGAGCTCGACGTCAATCCCCTTCTCGCGTTCCCCGACGGCGCGGTCGCCGTGGACGCGCGCGTCCTGCTGTCCGCGGACTGAAGGGTCCGATGGCGGTGCCGCCGGCGCCCGCGAGTCCGCCGTGGCACGCCCTGGCGCCCGCCGAAGCGCTCGCGCGACTCCAGACGACGACGGAGGGGCTGAGCGTCGTCGAGGCGCAGACCCGCCTCGGCCGCGTTGGTCCCAACGCGTTGCGCCCGCCGCCACCCCTCCCCCTCTGGCGCATCGTCGCGGATCAGCTGCGGAGCGTCGTCGTGCTGCTCCTCCTCGTGGCGACCGCCCTGGCGCTCGTCGCCGGGGACCGGCTCGACGCGCTCGTCATCGGAGCCGTGCTACTCATCAACCTCGCCTTGGGCGTCGGGATGGAGCTCCCGGCGCGCCGCGCCATGGAGGCGCTCCGGGCCCTCGATGTGCCGCGCGCGACCGTCATGCGCGACGGAGAGCCGCGCGACATCGACGCCCGCGAGGTCGTGCCCGGCGACGTAATCATCCTGGAGGCGGGCTATGCCGTGCCCGCCGACGCCCGGCTACTCCGCGCCGTCGAGCTCCAGACCGTGGAGGCCGCCCTCACCGGTGAATCCCTTCCCGTCGCCAAGGAGGTGGCCGAAGTCGCCGCCGATACCACACTGGGGGAGCGGCGGAGCATGGTCCACGGAGCGACGCTGGTGGCGGCGGGCCGGGGCACCGCCGTCGTCGTCGCGACGGGCATGGAGACCGCGGTCGGCCGGATCGGTGTGCTCGTCGGCGGCATCGTCGTGCGCCGCACGCCACTCGAGCGCCGGCTCGATGCCCTGGGCCGCCGGCTCGCGGGGGTGGCCATCGCCGTGGCCGTGCTCGTGGCGGGACTGAGCCTGCTCCAGGGCATGCCGCCCGCCGCCGTCCTGCAGCTCGCGCTGGCGCTCGCCGTGGCGGCCGTTCCCGAAGGCCTGCCGGCGGTCGTCACGATCGCCATGGCGATCGGCGTGCACCGGATGGCGCGGCGCCGGGCGCTGGTGCGGCGCCTCGCCGCGGTGGAAGCGCTCGGCTCCGCGACCGTCGTGTGCGCCGACAAGACCGGGACACTCACGACCGGCGAGGTGACCCTCACGGCATTGTGGTGCGACGGGCGCGATCTCGACGTGACGGGTGTGGGGTTCGCGCCGCAGGGGGCCATCTTCGAGCGAGGCGTGCCCGTGACGGTGGACCGCGACCCGCAGCTCGCGGCGGCCCTGCGCAGCGCGGCGCTCGCCGCCCGCGGGTGGGCCGCCCGCGAGGGAGACCGGTGGGTGCCGCACGGCGACCCGATCGATGTCGCGCTCCTCGTCGGCGCGCGCAAGGCCGGTCTCGAGCGGGAAGGACTGGTCGTCTCGGCTGCCGAGGTCGGTGAGCTGCCGTTCTCGAGCGCGCGGATGCTCACGGCGAGCTTCCACCGCGGGCCGGACGGCCTAGTCGCGGCCGTCAAGGGTGCGCCGAGGTCCGTGCTCGCCCGCTGCGCCCGGATCCTGGGCCCGCAGGGCGAGCGCCCGCTGGACGAGGCCACGCGGGACGCGGTGCTCGCCGCCAATGACCGTCTCGCCGCGGGCGGGCTCCGCGTCGTGGCGCTCGCGGGCGGCCCGGTGCGCGAGCCCACCGAGGGGGCGCTCGAGGGGCTCACGCTGCTGGGCCTGGCCGGTCTCTCGGATCCTCCCGCACCCGGCGTCGTCGAGACCGTCGGGCGGTTTCGCGCGGCCGGGATTCGCACCCTCATGCTGACGGGGGATCAGCCGCGGACGGCGGTGGCCGTGGGGCGGGCGGTCGGCCTGCTGTCGGGCGATGAGGAAGCGATCGAGGCCCGCGAGCTCGACCGGCTGCCGGCCGCCGAGCTGGCGGCCCGCGCCGGCCGGCTCGGCGTGGTGAGCCGCGCCGGGCCCGAGGAAAAGCTCCGGGTGGTGGCGGCGCTGCAGCGTCGCGGCGAGACCGTGGCGATGCTGGGTGACGGCGTGAACGACGCCCCGGCGCTCCGGCAGGCCGATATCGGCGTCACGATGGGGCGACGGGGGACGGAGCTGGCCAAGCAGGCCGCCGACGTCGTGCTGCAGGACGACCGCTTCGAGACGATCGGCGTCGCGCTCGAAGAGGGGCGCGTGATCGACGACAACATCCGCAAGTTCGTGTTCTATCTCTTCAGCTGCAACATGGCCGAGATCCTCGTGTTCCTGGGCGCCGGGCTCGCGGGGTGGCCGGCGCCGCTCACGCCGCTCCAGATCCTGTGGCTCAACCTCCTCACGGACTCCTTTCCGGCGCTCGCCCTGGCCCTGGAGCCCGCGGAGCCGGACCTGATGCGCCGGCCGCCGCGCGATCCGGGCGCCGCGCTGCTCTCAGGGAGGCTGCTGGGGGCGACGGTCCGGTACGCGGGGCTCATCGGGGCCGCGACGCTGGCCGCCTTCGCGTGGGGGCGGCATCGCTGGCCTGGGGATCCCCTCGCGGCGGGGACGATCGCGTTCCTGACGCTCGCGGCCGCGCAGGTGCTGCACCTCGGCAACGCGCGCAGTCCGGGTCCGGTGGTCGCGCCACGGCGGGCGCTCGCGAACCGCTACGCGCTCGCGGCGGTCGCCCTGGCGCTGGGCCTGCAGCTGGCCGCGGCGGCGTGGCCGCCGCTCGCCGCGACACTGGGCGTGCGGATGCCTGGTGCGACCGACTGGGCGGTGATCGCGGCGCTCGCGGCGGTCCCAGCGCTCGTGGGACAGATCGTGAAGCTGGCGCGGCGGGGCGGCGCGTGACGCCGGCGCACCTTTCGCTCGGGTGGCGACGCGTGCTGCTGGGCGTCGCGCTGGTCGCGCTGGTGGTGTTCGTCGTGTCGTCCGCGGCGGCCCACGCAACGCTGCTCCGCCTGCTCGAGGCTCTGGCGGACGCGTCCGCCGGCCACCGCGCACGGGCGGCCACCCTGGTCGTGCTGTTCACGGCCGTCGCCGCCTCGGTGGCGTTCGTCTCGAGCTGGCTCGTCGTGCCGTTCGCGGTCTACACCTGGGGGCCGGGCGGCGCCCTGCTGCTGATCTGGACCGGTTGGCTGCTCGGCGGCGCGGTGTCCTACGCCCTCGGCCGCAGGCTGGGCCCACCCGTCGTCCGGTGGCTCGGGTTCGGGCCGCTGCTGGCGCGCTACCAGGAGCAGGTGTCCGCCCGCACCCCGTTCGCCCTCGCCGTGCTGGTGCAGCTGGCGCTGCCCTCCGAAGTGCGCGGCTATCTGTTCGGACTCGGCCGCTATCCGTTCGGCCGGTATCTGCTCTCGCTAGGCCTGGCCGAGCTGCCGTTCGGGGTCGCGACGATGTACCTCGGCGCGGGCGTGGTGCAGCGCCGTCTGGCGCCCGTGCTCGCGCTCGCCGCCGCCCTCGTGCTGCTCAGCGCTGCATCGTGGTACGCCCTGCACCGGCGCATGACGGCGAGCCGCGCGCATCCGCCGGGTCCCCGGGCACCGGCCGCCTGAAGCACCGCTCACCCGCCGTTCATCGCCCGTTCAACGCCGCGCGGCCAACGTGTCGCCAGGAAAACCACGGAGCCGATATGACGACCGTCGCGCCCGCCCTGTCGGACGCCATCCGCGACGCGGCGCACCCCCTGGTCGGGGCGCCCGAGGATTTCGATCCGCTGCTCGCGCTCGTCGGCGACGCGCGCTTCGTGCTCCTCGGCGAGGCGTCGCACGGCACGCACGAGTTCTACCGGATCCGGGCCGAGATCACCAAGCGCCTGATCCGCGAGAAGGGCTTCGGCTCCGTGGCCGTGGAGGCGGACTGGCCCGACGCCTATCGCGTGAACCGCTACGTCCGCGGCCGGGGCGGCGACGCCGATGCCGTCGAGGCGCTGGGCGGGTTCCGCCGCTTTCCGCAGTGGATGTGGCGCAACGCCGACGTGCTCGACTTCGTCGGGTGGCTGCGCGCGCACAACGACGCGTTACCCGAGGACGCCCGGGTTGGGTTCTACGGTCTGGATCTCTACGCGCTCCACGCCTCGATCGAGGCCGTCCTGAGCTTCCTCCGCGTGGTCGATCCCGAGGCGGCGCGTCGGCCCAGTACCGCTACAGCTGCTTCGACCATTTCGACGGCGGCGATCCGCAGGCGTACGGCCACGCCGCCAGCCTCGGCGTCACGCCGTCCTGCGAGGCGGCCGTGGTGGAGCAGCTGGCGGAGCTGCGGCGCTCGGCGGCGGAGTACGCGCGCCGAGACGGGCGACTCGAGCCCGACGACGTGTTCTTCGCCGAGCAAAACGCCCGCCTCGTGCGGAACGCCGAGCGCTACTACCGGGCGATGTTCGCGGGTCGGGCCGAGTCATGGAACCTGCGGGATCGGCACATGGTGGAGACACTGGACGCTCTGCTCGCCTTTCGCGAGGCGCGCGGGCGCCGCGAGAAAGTCGTGCTGTGGGCGCACAACTCCCACTTGGGTGATGCCCGCGCGACGGACATGGGGCTGGGTGGAGAGCTGAACGTCGGACAGCTCGTGCGCCAGAGCCACGGGCGCGATGCCGTCCTGGTCGGGTTCCTCACCCATCATGGAACGGTGACGGCCGCCTCGAACTGGGATGAGCCCGCCCAGCGCAAGGCCGTCCGGCCGGCGCTGGCGGGCAGCTACGAGGCGCTGCTCCACGAAGTCGGGGCTCGCAACTTCCTGCTCGACCTCACGGTGCCCGGCGCGGCCGTCAGCGGGCTCGACCAGCCGCGCCTCGAGCGGGCGATCGGCGTGATCTACCGCCCCGAGACGGAGCGGCTCAGCCACTACTTCCACGCTCGCCTGCCGCGCCAGTTCGACGGCATCCTCTATTACGACGCCACGCGGGCGGTGGAGCCCCTCGAGCGCACCGGCCTCTGGGAGCGAGGCGAGATGCCGGAGACGTTTCCCTCGACGCTGTAGGCGGGAGAGTATTCTCACTGACCTGAGCCAACGAGGCCCGGATGGCCACGAGCGCCGCGCCGCTTCGCACGATGGGACCCTGGGCCCGGATCCGGCCCTGGATCGATCTACAGGAGCTGCCCAAACACCTCGCGAACATCCTGCCGTTCCTGCTCGGTACCACGCTGGCGTACTGGCAGTCGGGCCGGATCGACTGGGCCATCTTCGCCGTGGCGCTCGTCGCGCTGTTCCTGCTGACCGACGGCACCTACATCGCGAACGAGTACTTCGACTACGAGAACGACCTGGTGAACCTCGCCCGCATCGGGGGAGCGGACGCCGTCGGGGTGACGACGACCGGCGGCACCCGCGTCCTGGTCAAGGGGCTGATCCCGCGGCGGCACGCGCTCATTGCCGCGATCGCCGCGTTCGTCCTCGCGATCCCCGTCGGGCTGTACCTCCAGCTCGGGCTCGACACCGGCCCCCTGACGATTCCGCTGGGCCTCCTCGCGCTCTTCAGCGGGTGGTTCTACACGGCTCCGCCGATCAAGGCGTCATACCGCGGCCTGGGCGAGGCGTTCATCGCGGTGGGGCAGGGGTTGGTGATCTTCGGCGCGTTCTACGTGCAGCAGGGGTTCAGCACGCTGCCGCTGCTCGTGTCGCTGCCCTGGTTCCTGGCGCTGCCCGCGCTCAAGATCATGCGCGAGTTCCCGGACTACGACGCCGATCGCGCCACCGGTAAGCGCGGGCTCACGCTCCGGTTCGGCCGCGAGCGGATGGCGGCGGCGTACGGCGTCCTGATCGTCCTGGCGGTGCTGGCGTTCGTGCCCACGTATTTCGTGGTTCGCTCACCCACGTTCTGGGTCGTGCTCGTGCCCGCGTACTTCCTGGTCCGCAGCGTGAGCCTGACCGTGGCGGGAGGATGGAGAGAGCCCAGGCGGGCGGAAGCCGGGGCGGTGGCCGGGTTCATCGGGATGCTGTTGATTCCCGTTGCGTTGACCGTGGCGTTCCTGGGCGCCGCGCTGCTGCGGTGAGTCGTGAACGCCACGCGATGAGATCGCGGGGAACGATGCTGCGACTCCGGTCGAGCGCGTTTTCTTCACGCTGGGAGGTTGCTCAGCTCTTGGCTCCCCGCTCGCCGCTTCCGGTAAACGCCGCCGCCCGCTTGTCGAAGAACGCCGCGAGCCCTTCGGCGAAATCCGGCGTGTCGGCGATGCGGGCCAGGTGCTCCAGCTCGCGATCGAGGTGCGTGTCGAGCTGGTCCACGCCGGCGGCTTGGTTCAAGAGGCTCTTGGCGACGCCGTAGGCCTGCGTGGGGCCGGCGGCGAGCCGCCGCGCGAGCGCCATCACGTCGGCCTCGAAGGTCTCGTTGGGGAACACCGCGGTGATCAGCCCGGCCTCTTTCGCCTCCCGCGCCGTCAGTCGGGGATTCAGCAGCACGAGCTCCATCGCCTTGCGGAGGCCGACCAGGCGCGGCAGGAAGAACGTCGAGCTCTCGGCGCCGGTGAGGCCGGTCTTGTGGTACGCCCACTCGAAGCTGGCGCGCTCGGAGGCGACTACCAGGTCGCAGGCCATCGCGATCCCGAAGCCGCCGGCGGCCGCCACGCCGTCCACGGCGGCGATGAACGGCTTTGGCGCGCGTTTGATCTCCGAGATGGTGCTGTGGATGTACTCGAGGATCTGCTTGAAGCTCTGCCCGAGCCCGCGCTCCGGCGCCGCGCCCTCGGGGTGCAGGTAGCTGAAGTCCTGGGCATCGCCGCGGTCGCGGATGTACTTGAGGTCGGCGCCGCTCGAGAACACGCCCCCAGCCCCGCGGATCACGACGCAACGCACCTCCGCGTCGCGCGCGTATTGCAGGCCCGCCTTGCGGAACTGCCGCGCGGTCTCCACGTCCATCGCGTTGAAGCGCTCGGGGCGGTCGATGGTGATGATCCCCACCGCGCCCTCCCCGTCCCGCGTCATCCGGATGGTCTCCATCCGACTAGCCCCCTCCCGCGACGGCCAGCACCGGGTGCCCGACGCCGGTCGCCCAGGGCGCGAGCTCCTCGGGTCCGGGCGCCCCGCCGAGATACGCGCGGCCATCGCTCACGCGGACCCGGTCGTGCGCGAAATGGCCGATCGCCCGTGCCAGCAACGGGCCCCAGGCGTTGTGCATCATCCACGCCCGGTGCGCGGCCGCGTAGCCCTTCAGCAACGCGGGGGCGTTCCAGCGCCACGCCTCCCGCACCACCCGCTGAACGGGGAACGGCCACGACCGCACGAGCAGCGGCCCGACGTCGAGCTCCGCGGTGACGAGGTGGACCGTCGAGCGGGTTTCCCGCTCGCCCCCCAGGATGGCGTCGCGGGTGGACCGGAGCCCGCGGTAGCGTGGGCGCCCCGTCGCGTCGGTGACCGTCAGATCGGCGTCGTGCACGTTGATTACCCGGTCCGGGAACGCCTCAAGCATCGGTGCCGTGAGGATGTGCAGGTAGCTCGACAGGACCACGAGGTCGGGGTGGAAGCGGTGCAGGACCTCCGCGGTGTGCGCGTCATAGGTGGGGCGGACGCCCAGGTCGGAGAGCCTGGCGCCGCGCGCCCGGTAGAACGCCCGGATGTCGTGAATCACGGCGGGGATCCCGGCCGCGTCGAGGGCGAGGAGATCGACGCAATCGGGATCGCTGGTCACGCCGACGACGACCTCGTAGAGCCGCCCCCGGTTCGGATCTTCACCGACCAGGTAATCGAGGCCGGGCGCGCGCCGCGAGCACAGCAGGGCGACGCGGAAGGGGCGCGCGGGCTTCAGCATATGCGGGGGAGGGGCTCGCCCTCGGGCTCGGACATCAGGCGCCGGCCCAGCCCCGTGTCGAGCACCACGCGGCCCGGATGGTCGACCAGGCACTCCCCGATGATCGCGGCGTCGCGGCCGAGCGGGTGGGCCCGCAGCGCCGCCAGCACGGCCTCCGCCGCATCGGGGCGCACGCCGAACAGCGCCTTGCCCTCGTTGGCGATGTGGAACGGGTCGAGCCCGAGCATCTCGGCGGCGCAGCGCACGGCCGGGCCGATCGGCACGGCGGGCTCGTGGATCACGATCGCGACGCCGCTCTTCGCCGCCATCTCGTGCAGCGCGCTGGCGACGCCGCCCCGGGTGGGGTCCTTGAGCGCCGTGACGGCGCCCGGGACGGCCGCCAGGGCCGTCCGCACCAGCCCATTGATCGGCGCGACATCGGAACGCAGCTCGGCGTCGAGCGACAGGCGGTGGCGCTGCGCCATCAGGGCGACCCCGTGGTCGCCGATCGAACCGGTCAGGATGATCCGGTCGCCCACCCGGAGGCCCGCGTCCCGGACGACGGCGTCGGTGAGGGCAACGCCCGTCGTGTTGATCACAAGGCCGTCGAGCTCGCCGCGGCCCATCACCTTCGTGTCGCCGGTGACGATCACCACGCCGGCCTCGCGGCACGTCTCCAGCATCGAGCGCTGGATCCGCTCGAGGTCGGCGCGGCGGAAGCCTTCCTCGACGATGACGGCGCTCGTCAGGCCGAGCGGCTCGGTGGCGCCCATCATGGCGAGATCGTTGACCGTGCCCGCGACCGCGAGGCGCCCGATGTCGCCCCCGGGGAAGAAAATCGGGTGGACGACGTGTGAGTCCGTCGTCACGACGAGCCAGCGATCGCCGATCCGCAGGGCGGCGCCGTCGTCCATGGCCGCGAGCCCCACGCCGTCCACCGGCTGGTCCACGAACCCCGCCGCCAGCGTTTCCTCGATCAACCGGCGCATGGCGCGGCCGCCGGCCCCGTGCTTCAGCATGACCAGCTCGTCGCGGGTATCGAGCCCGGGCGGCCGCAGCGTCGTCGTGAAGGCGCAGATCCATGCCGGCGGACGCGGCAAGGCGGGAGGCATCAAGCTCGCGCGCACGCCCGAAGATGCCGAGCGGCTGGCGCAGCGTCGTCGTCATACGTCCGGATGCCCTCCGTACTGGTGCCAGATCTTGCACGTCCCTTCGCTCGACACCATGCACGCGCCCACCGGGTTGTCGGGCAGGCACTCCTTGCCGAACAGCGGGCACGCCGTGGGCGACGCGATGCCGGCCATGATGTCACCGCAGATGCACGTCTGGGTCAGGGTCGCCGGCGCATGGCCCCGGACCCGCCCCGTGTCGATGGCGAACCGCCGCCGGGTATCCACCCCGGCGAACTCGTCGCGCAATCTGAGGTTTCCATTCGGCACGTGAGCGATCCCGCGCCACTGGCCGCCGACCGTGCGGAACACGCGCCACAGCTGCTCCTGCGCGTTGCGATTGCCCTCGCGCGTCACGCAGCGGGGGAAGGCGTTCACGACCCGCGGCGTGCGGTCCCGCACCAGTTCGACGAGCCGGACGAGCCCGGCCAGGATGTCGAGCGGCTCGAACCCGGCGACCACGACGGGGAGCCGGTGCCGCTCGACGAAGCGCTCGAACAGCCCCCACCCCGTGATCGTCGCGGCGTGGCCGGCCGCGAGGAAGCCCTCGACCCGGGTGCCCGGCATCTCGGCGACGATTTCCATCACCGGCGGGATGTACTTGTGGGCCGACAGCACCGAGAAGTTGGGCGGCGGATCGGCCAGCACCACGGCGGCCGTCGCCACGGCGGTCGTCTCGAAGCCGCTCGCGAAAAAGACCACGTCCTCGGTCGTGTCGCGCGCCAGCTCCACCGCCTGCGCGGCGCTGTAGACCACGTCCACCCGGGCACCCTCGGCCTGCGCGTCGGCCAGGGACTTCATCGTCCCGGGTACCTTGAGCATGTCGCCGTAGGTCGCGAGGCGGACGCCGCCGAGCGCCAGCGCCACCGCTTCGTCCACCTCGGGCACGTCGGTGACGCACACCGGGCAGCCCGGGCCCATGATGACGTCGAGCGCCCGTGGGAGCACGGCGCGCAGCCCGAACTTCGCGATCGACTGCTCGTGGCTGCCGCACACATGCATGACCGATACGGGCTTACGGCCGATCTCGGCGCACACGGCGTCCAGCGCGTGACACAGGCCACGGGCCTTCACGGGATCGCGGAACCGCAGCTGCTCGACCGCGGCCGCGACGGCGACGTCAGGCATCGCGAGCTTCCTGCGGCGGCGCGCTGGGTCGGGGCGCCGCCGCGATCTCCCCCTGCACGTCGGCCGCCATGAGATCGTCCTCGGCCGCCCGCAGCAGCTGCTCGTACAGGGCGAGGGTCTCGCCGATCTCGTGCGCCGGAATCTTCCGGATGGCGAAGCCCACGTGGTTCAGGACGTAGTCCCCGGGGCCCACCGGCTCGTCGACGACGTCGAGCCGGGTCTCCCGCCGCACACCCCAGAAATCGACCGTCGCGGTGAGCCCGCGGACCTCGACGACGCGACCCGGCACGCCGAGACACATTATTGCCGCGCTCCGTCCGTTTGCGTGTTCAGCTTCAGCTTGACGTACTCGCCGACCAGGATCGCCGCCGGGTAGAGTACCTCCTCCTCCATCTGCGCGTGCATGATCAGGGCGGCGGCGAAGCGGGTGTACTCCTCGTTGCCCTCCGTCTCGGCGGCGATCGCCAGCTCCCGCAGCGCCCCGAGGATCGCCTTGTGCTCCTCGATCATCAGCGGCAGCTCTTCCTTGAGGCGCGCCGCGAGTGGCAGCACCTCGGCCATGTCCGGCGTCACAGCGTCGCGGGCCAGCCGGGTGAGCAGGCTGAGGGGCGGGGTCGCGTACTCGTCCTCCCGCAGGAGGTGCGGGTGCAGCAACCGGGCGACCGTCCGCGCCGCCTCGCCGATCCGTCCCGGCACCTGCGTCGCGCGGCCGAGGTCCGCGTGCAGCTCCTCGTGCTCCCGCCGGAGCGATGCCGGCACTTTCATTTCACCCCTCCTTCGGCGCGCAGCAGGGCGGCGGCCACCGCCGCCTGCCCGTAGCTCACGGCCCCGTCGTTCGGGCTCAGGGCGCGCGGCGCGAGCACCCGCAGCCCGCGGGCCTCGAGCCGGGCGCGGAGCGTGGCGAGCAGCCGCGCGTTCTGGAAGCAACCGCCGCCCAGCACCACGGTGCCGAGCCAGGTGGCCGCGGCCACGCGCGCCACGAGCTCGGCTGTCGCCGCGGCGACGCTCTCGTGAAACGCGGCCGCGAGCTCTGGGACGCTGGCGCCGCGCCGGCGCCGCTCGCCCAGCGCCACGAGGAGCGGGATTGGGTCCAGCTCCCAGCGACCGTCGGGGCCTGGCCGCACGGGGAACGGCAGGGGCTGCGCCGGCCGGTCACCCGCGAGCGCCTCGAGCTCCATCGCCGCCTGGCCCTCGTAGGCCGCGACGTGCCGCACGCCGAGCACGGCGGCCGCCGCGTCGAACAGCCGCCCCATCGAAGAGGCGAGCGGCGTGTTGAGCCGCGCGGTGAGCTGTTGTTGCACCAGGATCTGTTTGGCGGGCTCGATGCCCGCGAAGGCCGGCGCGAACGCGGCGGCGGCGGCCGGCTCCAGGCTCAGATAGCCGGCGGCCGCCCGCCAGGGACGGCGCGCCGCCAGATCGCCCCCCGGCATCGGCGCGTAGCGCAGCTGGCCGGCGCGACGGTACCCGGTGAGGTCGGTGATCAGGATCTCCGCGCCCCAGGTGTGCCCGTCGTCGCCGTAGCCGGTGCCGTCGTAGGCGACGCCGACCGCCGGCCCCGTGACGCCGTGCTCGGCGAGCACGGCGGCCACGTGGGCGTGGTGGTGCTGCACGGTCATCGTCCGGCCGAGCCCGAGGTCGCCCGCTACGCGGGTGGACAGATATCCGGGGTGCAGGTCCCGCACCGCCACCGCGGGCTCGATCCGGAACAGGCGTCGGAAATCCCCGAGCGTGATCTGGAAGTGCTCCAGCGTCTCGAGGTTTTCCAGATCTCCGATGTGCTGGCTCAGGTAGGCGCGGCGGCCGTGCACCAGCGTGAACGTGTGCTTGAGGTGCGGCCCGACGGCCACGAGGGGGACGGGGCTCTCGATCGGCAGGTCGATCGGGAGCGGGGCGTAGCCGCGAGCCCGCCGCAGGAACAGGGGCGCCCCGCACACCACACGCACCACCGAGTCGTCGTAGCGTGCGACGATCTCACGATCGTGCAGCAGGAATGCGTCGGCGATGCCGGCGAGCCGCTGTCGGGCGTCGTCGTTGGCGATCGCGATGGGCTCCTCGCTCGCGTTCCCGCTGGTCATCACCAGCGGCCGGCAGACTCGCTCGAGCAGCAGATGGTGCAGCGGCGTGTAGGCGAGCATGACACCGACGGTGTCGAGGCCGGGACTGACCGAGGGCGCAAGCCCGGAGAGCCCGGGGTCAGTCTTGAGCAGCACGATGGGCCGTTCGCGCGACGTGAGCAGCTCGGCCTCGGCCGGCCCGACCCGGGCGATGGCGCGCGCCTCGTCGAGCGTCCGCACCATCACGGCGAGGGGCTTCGCCTCGCGGTGCTTGCGCGCCCGGAGGCGCCGCACCGCCGTCTCGTTGGTGGCGTCCACCGCGAGATGGAAGCCCCCAAGCCCGCGGATCGCCACGATCTTGCCGTCGGCCAGGAGCGCCGCCGCCGCCCGGATCGCGTCGTCGCTCCGACGCCGGCCGTTCGTCGTTCCCTCCGCCTCCAGCCACACGCGCGGGCCGCAGGCCGGGCAGCTGTTCGTCTCCGAGTGGTGCCGGCGGTCGCCGGCCGAGCCGTACTCCCGGGCGCACGCCTCGCACATCGCGAACGCCCGCATGCTGGTGCGCTCGCGGTCGTACGGCATGGCCTCAATGACCGTGAAGCGCGGGCCGCAGTCGGTGCACGTGATGAACGGGTAGCGGTAGCGGCGGTTCGCCGGGTCCCACAGCTCGGCTTCGCATGCGGCGCACAGCGCCACGTCCGGTGAGACCGGCTGTCGCCGGTCGGCGGCGTCGGTGCTGGGCAGGATGACGAACCCACCCTGCCCGCGCGCGGGGACGGGCTCGGTCGCTACCCGCTCGATGCGGGCCAGGGGCGGCGCTTCGACCGTGAGGGCGCGGAGGAACCCGTCCACGGCGGCCGCGGCTCCCTCCACCTCGATCTGGACGTCGCCGGCCGAGTTGCGCACGCCCCCCGCCAGGCCGTGGCGCAGCGCCAGGCGGTGCACGAAGGGCCGGAAGCCGACCCCCTGCACGACCCCGGTGACCGAAACCCGCAGGCCGATCACGCCGCCCGCCTCCGCCGCAGCTGGGTCCGCAGGAAGGCGTACCACTCCTCCAACCCGTCGGTGTGGACGGCCGACGTGAACAGGATCTGGAGATCCGGATTGACCTGGTGCGCGAACCCCGCGGCCCGCTCGACGTCGAACGGGACGTGGGGCAGCAGGTCCATCTTGTGCAGCACGGCGCAGCGCGCCTCCCGGAACATCTTGGGGTACTTGACCGGCTTGTCCTCGCCCTCGGTCACCGAGAACACGACGATCTTCGCCTCCTCGCCCAGGTCCCAGCTCGCGGGGCAGACGAGATTGCCGACGTTCTCGATGAACAGGAGACGGGTGCGTTCCAGGTCGATCGCGTCGAGGGCGGTAAGCACCTGGCGCGCGTCGAGGTGGCAGGCGCCCCCGGTCACCACCGCCTGCACCAGCCGGTCGGTGTGGCGCGCCAGACGGTCGGCGTCGTTCTGGGTCTGCACGTCGCCCGTGACCACCGCGATGCCCAGCTCCTCGCCCAGGTCCTCGAGGGTCCGCTCGAGCAGCGTCGTCTTTCCCGAGCCGGGGGACGAGACGAGGTTGTACGCCAGCACGCCGGCGGCGCGCAGCCGCTCGCGGACCCGGGCGGCGAGCTGGTCGTTGCGGGCCATGACCCGCTCGCGCACCTCAATCGTCCGCACGGGCATCTTCGATCTCCAGGTAGGCGAGCCTGAGGACGTCGCCCGGCCGGCGGGCGATCACCGGCTTGGCCCCGCTGAAGGGCGGCGTTGCGAGCAGGGTCTCGAGGCAGAAGCTCAGGCTCGAGAGCTCCACACCGGAGTCGTCTCCCACCTCGAGGCCGACGGCCACGACGCTCGGCAGCGCCCGCGGGCCCAGGCGCTCCTCGGCCATACGGCACACCTCGAGCGCGACGCTCATCTCATGCACAGGCAGCCGCCTCTCGCGGGCGACAGGTGATGCCCCAGCAGGTCAGCTGCTCGACCACCGCCCGCACGAGGTCGTCCAGCCGGCAGCGCACCACGTCGCTCAGCTCGGTGGACAGCTCCACCCGGCCCGGCTGGAGGCCCAGCGCGACGGTCTGGTCGGGCAGCGTGCCGCGCAGCTCGGCGAGCGCGAGCACGTCGCGCAGATCCACCTCGTGGGGGGAGATCTTGGTCGCCAGATAGCGGGGGAGGCGAGAGCGCTCCACCGCCACGGGGGTCCCGGGCGCGGCGCCGGTGTCGATCGCGTCGAGCAGGATGACGCGCTCGGCATCCTCGATCACCGGCAGGAGGTTCATCCCCCACGTCCCGCCGTCCACCAGCTCGACCTCCGGCGGGAGCTCCCACTCCGCCCGCAGCGCCGCGAGCGCGGCGAGGCCCAGCCCGTCGTCCGCCATGAGGGGGTTCCCCAGGCCGATCACCACCGTCCGCGGACTACTTGGGCTGGTCGACATACGTCTGGTCGGCGCGGACGAAGCGCCCGCCGCTGATGATGGACGAGATGGTCCCGGTACGCTCGAGATGGTCCGCCCGGATCGCCAGGTACACATGGATCGGGATGAACATCAGAAACGCCCAGGTGAACATGTGGTGGACGAAGTGCACGATCTGGACCCCGCCCAGCAGCGGCACGACCCAGCCGAAGAGCGTGTAGAAGAACCCGCCTGGATTCGCCTGCCCGTACATCGCGAAGCCGGTCACGACCTGGACCGCCGCGATCCCGTACAGCGCCGTGTAGCTGAACTGCTGGAGCGGGTTGTGCCCCAGGTAGTGCGGCGCCTTCTCGGGCTGGATCAGCAGGTAGAACTTCACCTGCCGGTACATGTTGACCCAGTCGCGGGGCCGGAGCGGGAACAACGCGCGCCAGCGCTCGAACTGGTTGCCGGCGAACATCCAGTACAGGCGGACGATGGCGGTGGCGACGAGCACGGCGGCTGCGGCGAAGTGGAGGAACCGCATCCACCCCATGAGGTAGTGAGCGCTCGCTTCGCCGCCGGTCATGAAGTACGGCCGGCCGATGTAGAAGCCGGTCACGACCAGGACGACGATCGCCAGCACCGCCGCCCAGTGCATGGCGCGGACCGGCCACGCCCAGAGGTACACCCAGTGGTAGTCGCCCGACGGCGGCGGCACCCGGTGAGCGAGCGTGATTCCCCGCTCCGGGCGCGGCGGCGGCGGCGGGGCCGGTGGCCTGGTCGGGGCGCTCACTGGACCCTCACCTCGACTTCCGTCACGCGGTTGCCCGTCGCGTCGAGCACGTGCACGCCGCACGCCATGCACGGATCGAACGAGTGGATGGTACGCAGGATCTCGAGCGGCTGGTCGGCGATTGCGAGCGGATGATTGTCCACCAGCGCCGCCTCGTACGGTCCCATCTGGCCCTTCCCGTCGCGCGGCGAGCAGTTCCAGGTGCTCGGCACCACGCACTGGTACCGCGCGATCTTGCCGTTCTCGATCTGCACCCAGTGGCCCAGGGCCCCGCGGGGAGCGTCGAGGTAGCCGTAGCCCTGCGCTTTGGCCGGCCAGTCCGCCGGCTCCCACTTCTCCCCATTGAAGGTGCGGGTGTCGCCGCCCTTGATCCGGGCCACGAGCGCGTCGTACCAGGTCGAGAGCCGCCGCGCCAGGAGCACCGTCTCGATGCCGCGGGCGGCGGTCCGGCCGAGGGTCGAGAACAGTGCCGCCGGACCCACGTCGAGCCGCCGCAGCACTTCACCGACCAGGGCCCGCGCGTCCTCGTGGCCGGATCCGTAGGCGACCAGCATCCGGGCCAGGGGCCCGACCTCCATGGGCCGGTCCTCGTAGCGCGGCGCCTTCATCCAGCTGTACTTGGGGAGGCCCTGGAGGAAGGTCCACGGCGGCTTGGGGCCCACGTATTTCGCCTTGGTCTCCCCCTCCCAGGGGTGCAGCCCGACGTCGTCGCCCGCGGCGTACTCGTACCAGGAGCTCGTGACGTACTCCTTCACCAGCTGCTGGTCGTAGGGCAACACCTTGCCGAGGTCTTTGTTGAGAATGATGCCGCGCGGCAGGTAGAGCGAGTCGACGTTGCGGACGTCGTCCTGGGGAAACTCGCCGACGGCGAGATAGTTACCGACCCCGCCGCCGATCCGCGCCCAGTCCTTGTAGAACCCGGCAATCGCGACGAGGTCGGGCCAGTACACCTGCTCGACGAACCGCTGCGCCCGCCGGATCATGTCGGCGATGTCGGTCAGCCGCTCGGTGTTGATCGTCGCCGTGTCCTCGAGGTTGATGGCGCACGCCATCCCGCCCACGAGGAAGTTGGGGTGGGGGTTCTTGCCGCCGAAGATCGTGTGCAGCCGGATCACGTCGCGCTGCCAGTCGAGCGCTTCGAGGTAGTGCGCGACGGCGATGAGATTCACTTCGGGCGGCAGCTTGTAGGCCGGGTGGCCCCAATAGCCGTTGGCGAAGATCCCGAGCTGCCCGCTGCCGACGAACTTCTTGAGCCGGTCCTTGACCTCGGCGAAGTACGTGCGGGAGTTGTTGGGCCAAGGCGACACGGCCGCGGCGAGGGCGGCAGTCTTGGCCGGATCGGCCGACAGCGCGCTGACCACGTCCACCCAGTCGAGCGCGTGCAGGTGGTAGAAGTGCACCACGTGGTCCTGCACGAACTGCATGCCGTGGATCAGGTTACGGATGATGTTGGCATTGGGCGGGATCTTGATGTCGAGGGCGTCCTCGACCGCGCGACAGCTGGCCACGGCGTGGACCACGGTACAGACGCCGCAGATCCGCTGGGTGAAGGCCCAGGCGTCGCGCGGGTCGCGGCCCTGCATGATGATCTCGATGCCGCGGAACTGGGTCGAGCTGGCCCAGGCGTTGGTGATCCGCCCGTTGTCCGCCTGGGCTTCGATGCGCAGGTGCCCCTCGATCCGGGTGATCGGATCGACGACGATCCTAGTGGTCGCCACGGTCGCCTCCCTTCGGGCTGCTCGGCTGATCGAGGACGGGGAGCTTGCGCCGCTCCCGGATCTGATGGACGCCGGTGGCGATCGCGTGCGCCGCGACCCCCGCCGCCGCCCCCACCGCGAGCGCGGCGCCGATGGTGTCGGCCGTGCGCTCGACTGCGAAGCCCCCCACATCGGGCAGCCGGCCGTAGAACGGCGTCATCGTATCCCAGAAGTTCCGCTCGGTGCAGCCGATGCAAGGATGCCCCGCCCCGATCGGCCAGCTGGTGCGGGTGTTCCACAGGAAGATCGGGCAGGGCGAGTAGGTCGCGGGCCCCTTGCAGCCCACGTGATAGAGGCACCAGCCCTTGCGCGCGGCCTCGTCGTCGAACCGCTCGACGAACTGACCCGCGTCGAAGTTCGCCCGCTTGGGACACTGGTCGTGGATCCGGGCGCCGTACGCGAACAGCGGGCGCCCGTCGTAGTCGAGCTCGGGCACGCGCCCGAACGTGAGGAAATGGACGATCGTGGCGGTGACCACGTCGCCGATGGGTGGACAGCCGGCGATGTTCACCACGGGCTTGTCCTTGATGAGCTGCGATATCCCGACCGCCCCGGTCGGGTTGGGCCGGGCGGCCTGGACGCTGCCCCAGTGGGCGCAGGCGCCCACGGCGATCACGGCCGCCGCGCCTTTGGACGCCTCGGCGAGAATGTCCTTGGCGGTGCGACCGCCGATGGTGAGGTAGATGCCGTCGTCGTTCAACGGCACCGAGCCGGTGACGACGAGCAGGTAGGCGCCGCGGTTCTTCTCCATCGAGGCCTGGAGCGCGGCCTCCGCCTGGGCGCCCGCGGCCGCCATGATCGTGTGCTGGTAGTCGAGCGACACGACGTCGAGCAGGAGATCGCCGATCGTGGGCTCGGCGGTCCGCAGCACGCTTTCGACGCACCCCGTGCACTCCTGCAGCTGGAGCCAGATGACGGTGGGCCGCTTCTGCTGCGCGAGCGCGGCCGCCACGCGCGGCGCCATGAGCTGCCCGATCCCGAGCACCACGCACATTTCGCCGGAGAACTTGACGAAGTCGCGGCGGCTGACTCCCCGCTGCTCGAGGTACCGGCCGAGTGACTCGCCCTCGGCCCAGGCGTGCGACGTGGGCAGGTACATGGGGAACTCCTCTCCGCGACTGAGTCGTGCGGCGAGGGCCGGGGAGGCCCGGCCGCGTCATGACCCGCACACAATGCGACCGGGATTCGGTAGGCGGAGCAAAGTCTCGTATAAGAAATCTTTAGACTTGCTTCACGTCGGCCGAACCCCGCGGATGCGAGACTT
>CAZVSO010000018.1:0-24665 GCA_964629425.1 uncultured Gemmatimonadaceae bacterium | reverse complement strand
TGTACCGCAAGCACGCCGGCGGCAAGGAGTATGTCATCGTGGACGCGGGCATGACGGACTTCGTGCGGCCGAGCCACTACAACGCGCACCACGACATCGTGCCGTTGAAGGACGGGGACCGGCCGACTGAGCTGGTGAACGTGGTCGGGCCGATCTGCGAGTCGGGAGACTTCCTCGCGTTGGACCGCAAGCTCCCGGGGGTCGCGCCGGGGGAATACCTGGCGGTGCTCGGCACCGGGGCCTACGGCTTCGTGATGAGCTCGACCTACAACTCCCGGCCCCGTCCACCGGAGGTGATCGTCGAGGGCGACCGGTATTTCGTCGCCCGGCAGCGGGAGGCGCTCGACGACCTGTGGCGGGGCGAGACCGCCGAGCCGACGACCTGGTACCGCGCGTGAGCGGGATCCTCATTCTCGACTACGGCTCGCAATTCACGCAGCTGATCACGCGGCGCGTGCGCGAGGCGCACGTGTACAGCGAGATTCACCCGGCGCAGCGCGGCCGCGATCTCGCCTTCATCCGCGACTTCGCCCCCAAAGGGATCATCTTCTCCGGGGGGCCGAGCTCCGTGTTCGACGCCGACGCCCCCAGCGCCGACCCGGCCTTGCTCGAGCTGGGCATCCCGATTCTCGGGATCTGCTACGGCATGCAGCTGGTGGCGCACCTCGCGGGCGGTCGCGTGCGGCCCTCGAGCGAGCGGGAGTACGGTCGGGCGGAGGTGGCGGTGCGCGAGGCGGGCGGGCTGTTCGCGGGATTCGAGCCGGGGAGCTCGCTCACGGTGTGGGCCAGCCACGGCGACCGGCTGGAGGAGCCCCCGCCGTGCTACCGCGTGACGGCGTCGAGCGCCAACGCGCCCGTGTCGGCGTTCCGCCACGAGTCGAAGCCGATCTTCGGCGTGCTGTTCCACCCGGAGGTGGCGCACACGCCCCGCGGCGGCGAGATCCTCGACAACTTCCTGTTCGCCATCTGCGGCTGTGCGCCCGACTGGACCCCGGGGCGGTTCATCGAGCGCGAGGTGGAGACGATCAACAGGATCGCGGGGTCGAGCGGGCGCGCCATCTGCGGGCTGTCGGGCGGGGTGGACTCGGCGGTCGCGGCGGCCCTGGTGCACCGGGCGATCGGGAACCGGCTCACCTGCATCTTCGTGGATCACGGGCTGTTGCGGCTGCACGAGCGGGAGCAAGTCGAGCGGACCTTCCGGGCGCACTTCGGCATGGACCTGCGCGTCGTGAGCGCCGCCGGCCGGTTTCTCGGGGAGCTGCGCGACGTCGAGGACCCGGAAGAGAAGCGGCGCCGTATTGGGCACACCTTCATTGACGTGTTCGAGGACGCGGCGCGCCACGTCGAGGGCGGGGTCGGCTTCCTCGTTCAGGGCACGCTGTACCCCGACGTGATCGAATCGGTGTCGCCCCGGGGCGGGCCATCGGCGACGATCAAGACCCACCACAACGTGGGCGGGCTGCGCCCCGACCTCCCCTGGGGGCTGATCGAGCCGCTGCGCGAGCTGTTCAAGGACGAGGTCCGCCAGGTCGGCCGGGAGCTGGGGCTGCCCGAGGAGATCGTGGGCCGGCACCCGTTCCCCGGGCCGGGACTCGCGATTCGGGTCCTCGGTCCGGTCACGCCCGACCGTCTCGACCTGCTGCGGCGCGTGGACGCGATCTACATCGAGGAGATCCGCGAGGCGGGCCTGTACGACCAGATCTGGCAGGCGTTCGCCGTCCTGCTGCCCATCCGGTCGGTCGGCGTCATGGGCGACGGGCGCACGTACGAGCACGTCGTGGCGCTGCGCGCGGTGACGAGCCGGGACGGCATGACCGCGGACTGGTTCGCGTTCCCGCACGACGTCCTGGCGCGCATCAGCAACCGCATCATCAACGAGGTGCGGGGCGTGAACCGGGTGGCCTACGATGTCAGCTCGAAGCCGCCGGCGACGATCGAATGGGAGTGAGACGGCTGTTGTCAGCTGCCAGTTGTCAGTTATCAGTTCTCAGTCATCAGCACTGACGACTGAGAACTGATGACTGACGACTGGCCTTTCAGATCTTCTTCTCGTCCAGCAGCTTGATGAGGTCCTTCGGCTGGCTCAGCATGGCCAGCTGCTCGGGAACGTCCGCCTCCTTGGCGAACTGGGCGAGCTTGCCCAGGACGGGGAGGTATTGGTTCGATACGTCGAGCGGCGGGGCGACGATCAGGAAGAAGAAGCGCACCGCTTTGTCGTCGATCGCCTTGTAGTCGACGCCCTCGGGCCGGCGGCCGAAGGCCACCCGCAGGCGGGTGACCACGGTGGAGCGGCAGTGGGGGATGGCGATCCCCAGGCCGATGCCGGTGGACCCCAGCGTCTCCCGGCGCTTGAGCATCTTATACAGCTGGGCTTCCGATTTTTCGTCCAGGCGGAACAGCCCGACCAGCTCCTTGAGGACGGCGTCCTTGGTGGTGCTGGTGAGGTGCAGCTTGACGGCGTCCTCGGAGAAGAACTCGCGCAGCAGCACGGCGGGGATGCTCCCAAGGGAGGTGGACGGCCGCGAAGCTAACGGCTGGTTGCCGCTGGCGCAACGCGCCGTTACGTTGCACTTCGTGAAGTTTCCCTATCTGGTCGATCCCGAGATCCCGCTGTTCCTGGCTCCGATGGCGGGGGTGTCCGAGGCGCCGTTCCGGCAGGTGTGCCGCGGCGCTGGCGCCGACGTCGTGGTGTCGGAGTTCCTGTCGGCCGTCGGCATCACCATGGGCCGCCCGCAGCTGCTGGCGAGCCTGCGCTTCGCGGCCGTCGAGCGCCCGATCGGGATCCAGCTGTACGGGGCGCAGCCGGAGATCATGGCCCGGGCGGCGGCCCTGGTCACCGAGCTGGCGGCCCCCGACTTCATCGACATCAACTTCGGCTGCCCGGTCAAGAAGGTCGTGCGCAACAACGGGGGCTCGGGCTGCCTCAAGGACCCGGGGCTGGTGGAGGCGATCATTCGCGCGGTGCGGGGCGCGACCGACCTGCCCGTGAGCGTGAAGATCCGCAGCGGCTGGGACGAGACGCAGCGGGACCCCGTGACCATCGCGCGGCGCTGCCGCGACGCGGGGGCGCAGGCGCTGACGCTGCATCCGCGGACGCGGACGCAGATGTACTCGGGCCGGGCGGACTGGGACGAGATCGGGCGCGTGGTGGAGGCGCTCGACATCCCCGTGGTCGGCAGCGGGGACATCACCACGCCGGAGCAGATCCCGGCCATGCGGGCGCACACGCGCTGCGCGGGGGTGATGATCGCCCGCGGCTCGTTCGGGAATCCGTGGATCTTCGCCCAGGGCCGGGCGCTGCTCGAGGGTCGCGTGCGGCCGGCGGACCCCACGCCGGGGGAGCGGCTGGCCACGGCCCTGGCACACGCGCGTGTGACCCTGGAGCTCGAGGGCGACACGCGGCACGCGGCGATCGAGTTCCGCAAGCACCTCGCCTGGTACACGAAGGGGCTGCCGGGCTCGGCCGACCTGCGACGCCGGCTGTTCGAGATCACGTCGCTGGGCCAGGCGGACGCGCTGTTTGCGGCCTACCTGGAGGGCGCCGTGCTGGCGGCGGCGGCGTGAGCCCGGAGGACGTGAGCCGCGTCGTCGAGCGGCTGGCCTTCGCTTCGATCGATCACCTCCGGCCGTTCACCCAGGGTCACCCCGAAGTCATCCTCTGCGCCGGCAAGACCCCGGAGCAGGTCGTCGCGATCGCGGAACGGCTCGAGGCGGCGAACGGCTCGTTCCTCGCGACGCGGGCCGACGCCGAGCATCGCGGCGCCCTGGCGGCGCGCTATCCCCGGGCCGAGGCCAACGAGCTGGGGCGGACGGTGTACCTGCCCCCCGATCCGGAGCCGCCGCCCACGGGACGGGGCACGGTGCTGATCGTAACGGCCGGCACCAGTGACCTGCCCGTCGCCGAGGAAGCCGCGGTGACCGCGCGGGCGCTGCGCAACCGCGTCGAGCGACTCACGGACGTGGGCGTCGCCGGCATCCATCGCCTGCTCACGCAGACCGACGTCCTGCGCGGCGCCGGCGTGATCATCGTGGTGGCGGGGATGGAGGGCGCCTTGCCGAGCGTCGTGGGCGGCCTCGTGAAGGCGCCGGTCATCGCCGTGCCCACGAGCGTCGGGTACGGCGCGTCGTTCGGAGGACTGGCCGCGCTGCTCGCCATGTTGAACTCGTGCGCCGCGGGCGTCACGGTGGTCAATATCGATAACGGTTTCGGCGCCGCCGCGGCCGCGAGTCGCATCAATCACTCGTGAAGCACGGCTGGCTGGCCTCCGCGCTGGTGGTGGGAGGCCTGGCCGTCGTAGCGCTGGCGACGTGGCGCGGGGCGCTGTGGGCCGTCGCGGCCGGGGCCGGGGGCGTGACCGCGGGCGTCGGGCTGGGGTTGCCGTCCGTGCTCGCGCTGCGCCGGGCCGGGCGGGCGGGGGTGCGGCCCAGCGATTTCGCGCACACGCTGGACCTGGTGCGACGGGCGCATGGCGGGCTGGCCGGGTGGGCGGTGGGGCTCCGCGAAGGGGAGGTCGAAGTCGTGGGTGGGGGGGACGTGCGCGAGGGCCGGCGGCGCGGCGCGGCGATCGTGCAGCTGGCCTCCGTCGACGGGCGGACGCACGTCGCCCGGGAGCCGGAGGGGACGTACGTGGCGGCCGGGGACTTCCCCTACGGTGCGGGACTGCTGCTGGGGGCGGTGAACGCGTCCCCCGAGACGGCGGACGGCGTGACGGACGACCTGCGACGCCTGCTGGCGAGCATGCGGCTCGCCGAGCTCGAGGCGCCGGGGGGCGGCGGCCACGGCGAGCTGGTGGCGCGGCAGCTGCGGGCGATCGCGGCGGGTGCCCAGACGCTCGAAGGGATCGCGCGGGCGGGCGCCGAGCTGGCCCAGCAGCTGGCGCATCGGGGCGCGGTCGTGGCGATGCTCGACGCCGCCGCGCGCGGGGCGCATGTGGTGGCGGCGTCGTCGTCGGCCGACCGGCGTCTCGAGGGGGCGACCCTCGCGCCGGAATCCGACGCCGTGCGGGCGATTCAGTCAGCGCTCCCGATCGTGACGCACGGTGGCGAGGACGTCTTCGGGCCCGGCGTGCCCGAGCGGCGGCGGCGGGACCGGGCCGGGACCGCGTACCCGCTGCTCGACGGCCACGTCGCGCTGGGCGCGCTGGTGCTGATGGGCCCGCCGCTCGACGCCACCGGTGCGGTGGCGGAGCAGATCGGCCGCCTGCTCATGGAGCTGGGGCCGCGGCTGGCGGCCGCCCGCGCCGTGCACCACGCCGAGCAGCGAGCCATCGTCGATCCGCTGACCGGGCTGCGCAACCGGCGCGAGTTCGAGCGAGTGCTCGACCAGTTCCGCGCCCAGAGCGAGCGGGTGCGCGAGCCCGCGACGCTGATCTATGCCGATCTCGATCACTTCAAATCGCTCAACGACACGCTGGGCCACGCGGCCGGGGACGCGGCGCTGCGCCACGTGGCGGGGGTGCTCCAGGCGCAGATTCGAGATGGCGATCTGGTGGCACGCATCGGCGGCGAGGAGTTCGCGGTCTGGCTGCCGCGCACGCCCCTCGCGGTCGGCCTCGAAGTGGCGGAGCGGATCCGCCAGGCCGTACACGACGCCGGGTGGCGGTGGAACGGGAATCCGTATCCGCTGAGCACCTCGTGTGGTGTCGCGGCTTACCCGGAAGGTGTGCGCGACGTCAACAATCTGCGCGGCGCCGCTGATGCGGCGCTGTACCGAGCCAAGCAGGCGGGGCGCAACCGAGTTGAAAAGGCGGTCGAGAGCGACTAGCTTCGATGTGAGGGGGCGACTGGCTTCGACGGGTATGGTGAGGCTGGCGCTGCGTGCCCAGGGTTCTCGGTCACCTGGTAAATCCACTGAGAAACGTCACAACTGCCAATTCAAACCTGGCACTGGCTGCGTAAGCTTCGGCTTCACGCACCTGCGTGAGAGGCAGCCCGCCTGAGGCGGCGCTCACGTATCGCAAAGTCGGGCTGGCGTAACCCGGGGTTCCGACGGGTGACGCGAGAGTAATCCGGGACTTGTCGCGGCCGAGGCCGGCGAGGCGCCGAGGCCGTGAGACGCTGAAAGCGTCGCCCACGCACGTAGACGCGACTGCGGAATCACGCTCGGACCGGGGTTCGATTCCCCGCGCCTCCACTAGCGAAGGGGAAGGGGGAAGGGGCCGTGCCCCTTCCCCCTTTGTCGCATCGTCATGCGACCTGCCGGGTCAGCCGAGCTTGACGAGCGCGACGACGGTCCCGAGGGTGCCGATCCAGAAGAGGAAGTTCCAGCGGATGGTGTCGGCCTTCGCGCCGGCGATCTCGGCGCGAAGCTCACCCTTCACCTGCTCGAGCTTGGCATCGAGCCGGGCGAATTGGGCGTCGAAGAGATCCCGAAATCCGGTCCGGTAGCTTGCGTCCACCTGGTTGAGCCAGTCCACCAGTTCGTTCACCACGTCGTGGCCGAGCTTCTCGTAGACCTTCTTGGACAGTTTCGCCGTCACCGGCATGGCAGCGCCCGCGTTCCAGGTCGGTGACACGATAACGCTACGCTCGGCGGGCGCGAAGATCAATTCCATGCGCGCGGGGTCCGTTTACCGCGCGCTCGTCGCGCACCCGCTCGCCCCCGTAACATCGAGGCGGTATGGGCCGTAAGTTGATGCCGACCCCCAACCCCGGAGTCACGATGATCGACCGGTCAGTCGTTCGCACCGTTATCGTCTGTCTCGCCGTCCTCGCCGTCGTCACCAGCTCCGTCGCCGCCCAGGAGGCCGAGCGCAAGTTCCCGCCGGACTCGTTGACCAACCTCAAGTCCTTTCCCAAAAACATCGCCGTGCGCGCCCTGATCGACTCGATGCGCGGGTGCACGTTCGCGCTCGGCGTGCGTTGCGAGTACTGCCACGTGGGTGAGGCGGGGCGTCCGCTGACGACCTTCGATTTCGCGTCGGACGACAAGCGCAACAAGCGCACCGCGCGCGTCATGCTCGACATGGTCAAGCATATCAACGGGACGCACCTGCGCGACGTCCCCGAGCGGTCGAACCCGGCGCTGCGGGTCACGTGCGAGACCTGCCACCGGGGCCGCGCCCGGCCCGAGCGCCTGCAGGACGTGCTGGCGCGCCAACTGGCTGACAGCGGGCTCGACGCCGCCGTGCGGCTGTACGCGCGCCTGCGGGAGCAGTACGACGGCGGCCAGGCGTTCGACTTCCGGGAGATGACGCTGAACAGGTTCGCGGGTGATCTGGCGCGCACCGGCCAGCCGGACAACGCGCTGGCCATCGCGCGGCTCAATGGCGAGCAGTTCCCCGCGTCAGGGCAGCCGCTCGTCGTGATGGGCGAGGCCTATCTCGCCAAGGGCGACACGGCGAGCGCCGTGGCGAGCCTGCGGGCGGCGGCGGCGAAGGACACCACCTTGAGCGGGCAGGTGCGCCGGCGGCTCCAGGCCCTGGGCGCGGGCGGGAGCTAGGACGGGGTGGGCTAACGCCGGGGCGCCGCCCCGGGGTCAACCCACCCACGAGGCGTAGCAGCGAGGCAGGCGGGGCGCGCGTATATTGGGCGCCCATTCACCTTCGCGGAGGATGCATGAACGCGGTGCTCGATCTGTTCAACGTGCTGCATGAGCCCACGCCGGTGTTCGAGCGGCTGCGCGAGAAGCCGCGTTGGCTGGTCCCGCTGTTGGTCAACATCGGGCTGCTGATGGTGATCACGCTCGTGCTCAGGCCATACTACATCGCGGCCTTCACGGGCATGGCCGCTTCGCTGCCGCCCGAACAGGCCGCCCGGATGCCCGCTGCGGCGACCCAGGCCATGCTCGGCGTGGTGTTCACTCCCATCATCATCGTGCTCGGCGTGCTCGCCGGCGCCGGGCTGCTGTGGATCGCGGGGGCGCTCACGGGCGCCGAGGCCCGCTACAAGCTGATGCTGGCCGTGCTGTCGCACACCTACGTGACCTTCGTCCTCTACAGCATCGTCGCGGGCCTGGTGCTGATGGTGCAGGGCGTAGACAGCGTGTCGTCGATGGAGGACCTGCGCCCGCGGCTGGGACTGGACCTCGTGGCGCCGGGCGCCGGCCCGTTCCTGGGCGCGTTCCTGAACGGCATCAACCCGTTCTCGATCTGGGGGGTCTGGCTCACGGGGGTGGGGGTCTCGGTGACTCACCGGACGTCCCGGGGCGCTGGGATCACCGTGGCCGCGATCGCGTTCTTGATCGGGCTCGCGATTTCGTCGGCCTTGCAGATGTTGCAGAGCCCGCGCTAGACCGTCGCCCTCGTCCGGTCGATGACGCCCGCCTCCTCGAGCGCCGCCTGCGCGGCCGCGAGGCGGGCGATGGGCACGCGAAACGGCGAGCACGAGACGTAGTTCATCCCGGCGCGGTGGCAGAACTTGACCGACGACGGCTCGCCGCCGTGCTCCCCGCAGATCCCGATCTTGAGATTGTGGTGGGCGCCCCGGCCCAGCCGGACCGCCAGCTCGATCAGCTTGCCCACGCCCTCCTGGTCGAGTACCTGGAACGGATCCTCGGCCAGGATGCCGCTGTCCACGTAGAAGGGCAGGAACCGGCCGGCGTCGTCGCGCGACAGCCCGAACGTGGTCTGCGTGAGATCGTTGGTGCCGAAGGAGAAGAACTCGGCCTCGCGCGCGATCTCGTCGGCCGTGAGGGCCGCGCGCGGCAGCTCGATCATGGTGCCCACGAGGAACGGCACAGCCCGTCCCTCGGCGGTGAACACCTCCTGTGCCACGCGCCGCACGATCTGCGCCTGGCGCCGCAGCTCCTCGACGTGCGCCACGAGCGGGATCATTACCTCGACCAGCACCTTGCGCCCGCGGCCGGCGACCCGGCAGGCCGCCTCGAAGATCGCGCGCGCGGATTGACCTCGACCAGCGCGCTCCCCAGGCGCTTCAGCTCGGCGATGGACCGTTTCATCGCGCGCCCCAGGACCGCCAGCTCGTCGCGGGTGTGCGGCAGAAACTCGTGCAGAGGCGGATCGAGCAGCCGGATGGTGACGGGGAATCCCGCCATGGCATCGAACATCCCCTCGAAATCCGACCGCTGCATCGGGAGGAGCTTCGCCAGGGCCTGGCGGCGGCCCGCCTCGTCGGGCGCGAGGATCATCTCGCGCATGGCGCTGATCCGGTCACCCTCGAAGAACATGTGCTCGGTGCGACACAGCCCGATGCCCTCGGCCCCGAGCTCCCGCGCGCGCCGCGCGTCGGCGGGCGTGTCGGCGTTGGCGCGCACGCGGAGGCGCCGGCGGGCATCGGCCCACGCCATCAGCCGGCCGTAGTGCCGGCCGATCTTGGGCTGCACCAGCCGGGCGGGGCCGAGGATGACCCGCCCGGTGGTCCCGTCCACCGTGATCACCTGGCCCCGCTTGACGACCCGGCCGTTGGCCCGGAACCGGCCGGCGGCGGGCTCCACCTCGATGTCCTTCGCGCCCACCACGCAGGTCTTCCCCATGCCGCGCGCCACGATGGCGGCGTGGCTGGTCATGCCGCCGCGGGCGGTGAGCACCGCGCGGGCTGCGACGATGCCGTGGAAGTCCTCGGGGGAGGTCTCGGGGCGCACGAGGATCACGTCCCGGCCCTTCTTGGCGAGCGTTTCGGCTTCGTCGGCGTCGAACACCGCCTCTCCCGTTGCGGCGCCGGGTGAGGCCGGGAGACCCCGGGCGATGACGGCCACCGCGGCGCGCGGGTCCACCATGGGATGAAACAGCTGGTCGAGGTCATGGGGCGGGACGCGCTGCACGGCCTCGTCCGGTGTGATCAGCCCCTCGTCCACCATCTCGACGGCGACCCGGACGGCCGCAACGCCGGTGCGCTGCGCACGGCGGGTCTGGAGAATGAACATCTTGCCGTGCTCGAACGTGAACTCGATATCCTGCACGTCGCGGAAGTGTCGCTCGAGCTTGTCGGCCAGGCGGGCCAGCTCACCGTGGATCTTGGCGAGCCGGCCGCGCTTCAGCTTGCCCAGTGGCAGCGGTGTGCGCGCCCCCGAGACGACGTCCTCCCCCTGGGCGTTGGTGAGGTAGTCGCCGTTGAGCACCGCTTCGCCGGTGCGGCAGTCCCGGGTGAAGGCGACGCCCGTGCCGCTGTCGTCTCCCATGTTGCCGTAGACCATCGCGACGATGTTGACCGCCGTACCCAGGTCGTCGGGAATGCCGTGCACCTTGCGGTAGTCCACGGCGCGCCGGGTGTGCCAGCTCTTGAAGACGGCCTCGATCGCCCCCCACAGCTGCTCGACCGGGTCGTCGGGAAAAGGGAGCCCGCTGCGCGCCTGGATGATCGCCTTGAACTCGTGCACCAGCGCCTTGAGGGTTTCCGGCGGGAGGTCGATGTCGCGTTCGGTGCGGTGCCGGCGCGTGAGCTCGTCGAGCACCTCCTCGAAGGGCGCCTTGCCGAGATCGAACACGACGGCGCCGTACATCTGGACGAACCGCCGGTAGGAGTCGTAGGCGAACCGGGGGTTCTTGGAGCCGGCGAGCAGGCCCTGGACCGTCTCGTCGTTGAGGCCCAGGTTGAGGATGCTTTCCATCATTCCCGGCATCGAGACGGCGGCGCCCGAGCGGACCGACACGAGGAGCGGGTTCTGGGGGTCGCCGAACTTCTTCTTGGTCGCCTGCTCGAGCGCCTTGAGATTGCGCCCCACCTCGTCGCGCACCGCCTCGCTGAAGCTGCCCTGCTCGAGGTAGGTGAGGCACAGCTTGGCCGACATCGTGAATCCCGGGGGCACGGGTAACCCCAGGTTCGCCATCTCGGCGAGGCCCGCGCCCTTGCCGCCGAGCACGTCGCGCATGGCGGCGGAGCCGTCGGCGCGGCCCGGCCCGAAGAAGTAGACGAAGCGCTCGAGCGACGGCATGGCTAGACGGGCACGGCGGACACGAGCGGTGCCTCGTGGCGGTGCCGCGCCGGATCGTCGGGCGTGGGCGTCGGGTAGTCGCCGGAGAAGCACGCATGGCAGAACGTGGCCGGATCGCCGCCGGCGGATCGGAGCATCCCGTCGAGCGACAGGTAGCCGAGGGTGTCCACGCCGAGGTGGCGGCGGATCTCGTCCACGGTGTGCGTGGCGCCGATCAGCTCCTCCCGGGTCGGCGTGTCGATGCCGTAGTGGCACGGGCCCGTGATCGGGGGCGAGGCGACGCGGAAGTGCACCTCGCGGGCGCCCGCCTGACGGATCATCTGCACGAGGCCGCGGCTCGTTGTACCGCGGACCAGCGAATCGTCCACCACCACCACCGACCGGCCGGCGAGCACCTCGCGCACCGGATTGAACTTGATCTTGACCTTGGCGGTGCGGCTCGCCTGGGTCGGATTGATGAAGGTGCGGCCGACGTAGTGATTGCGGATGAGCGCGTGCTCGAGCTTGATGCCGGCTTCCTCGGCGAAGCCCAGCGCCATGGCGTTCGCGGAGTCGGGGACCGAGAAGGCGCAGTCGGCGCCGGGCGCCGGATGCTCGCGGGCCAGCTCGTGGCCGAGCGCGCGCCGCACAGCGTCCACGGAGCGGTGGAACACCATGCTGTCGGGCCGCGAGAAGTAGACCAGCTCGAAGACGCAGCGCCGATGGGGCTTGACAGACAGGCGCGGCAGCGGCTCGATCTCCGGCCCCCGGATGCGGACGAAGTCACCTGGCTCCAGCTCGCACACCACCGGGGCGCCGATGAGGTCGAGGGCGCAGGTCTCCGACGCCACGATCGTCCCGCTCCCGAGCCGTCCGAGCACGAGCGGCCGGAAGCCGCGGGAGTCGACGACCGCGTACAGTGTCCGCCCCACCGTGATGACCAGGGAGTAGGCGCCCTCCACCCGCTCCAGGGCGTCGCGGATCTGGTCCTCCGGCTCCGCGCGCTCGGAGCGCGCGATCAGGTGAATCAGGACCTCGCTGTCCGACGAGGTCTGGAAGATCGATCCCTTGTCCACGAGGCCGGCGCGCAGCTCGAGGGCGTTGGTGAGGTTGCCGTTGTGCGCCAGCGCCAGCGGGCCCTCGCGGTAACGGGCGAGGATCGGCTGCGCGTTGGCCAGCACCGACGTGCCGGCCGTGGAGTAGCGGGTGTGGCCGATCGCGACGTCGCCGGGGAGCCCGGCCAGCACCGGCTCGGTGAAGACATCGGAGACCAGCCCCATGCCGCGGTGCGAGCGGGCGACGCCCTCGCCGTCCAGCGTGACGATGCCGGCCGACTCCTGGCCGCGGTGCTGCAGGCTGTAGAGGCCGAGATAGGCCGACTGGGCGGCGCTGGGGATGCCCGAGATGCCGATGATGCCGCACATCGCGGCTCAGTCTCCTATGCGGCGGGGGATCGCCTGGAAATATACCTCGCGGAGCGCGCGGACGGGCTGGTCGATGGTCGCGTCGCGCAGCCGCAGGCGCACCGCGCCGTCGCGGCGATCGACGTGGCCCACCGCGTGTGCCGGCACGCCCAGCTCGGCCGCGAGCGCGGTGACCGCGGCGACACGCTCGGGCGCGCACGTGACTACCGCCCGCCCGTGGGACTCGCCGAACAGCAGCTCGTGCGCGGCGAGCGGGGCCCCGTAGCCGGTCAGGTCGGCCTCGAGGCCGAATCCCGTCGTCTCGTAGGCGCCGCCCATCGCGATCTCGGCCAGCGCGACCCCGAGGCCGCCGTCGGCGCAATCGTGCGCCGAGCGCAGCAGGCCGCGCTCGCCCGCCGTCACGAGCAGGTCGATGAGCCGGCGCTCGGCGTCGAGGTCCACGCACGGCGGCGTGCCGCCCGTGAACCGGTGGATGACCTCCCACAGCGCCGACCCGCCGAGCTCGGCCCGCGTCTCCCCGAAGAGCAGGACGGCGTCGCCCGTGACGCGGGCGTGGCTGGGCACCGCTCGGTCGGCGCGCGCCAGGAGGCCGACCATGCCGACGATGGGCGTCGGGTCCACGGCGCCCGCCGGGCTCTCGTTGTAGAACGATACGTTGCCGCCGGTCACCGGCGTGCCGAGGGCCCGGCAGGCGTCGGCGATGCCGCGGCAGACCTCGCGGAACTGGTAGAAGACGGCCGGCCGCTCGGGGCTGCCGAAGTTGAGGCAGTCGGTGATGCCGAGCGGGCGGGCGCCGGTGCAGGCCACGTTGCGCGCGGCCTCGGCGACCGCGGCCTTGCCGCCCTCATAGGGATCGAGGAGCACGTAGCGGCTGTTGCCGTCCACGGTCACGGCGAGCCCGAACGCCGCATCCCGGACGCGGATCACCCCGGCATCGCCGCCCGGCGCCAGCACGGTCGCGGCCTGGACGGTCGAATCGTATTGCTCGTAGACCCAGCGCTTGGACGCGATCGGGGGATGATCGAGAAGCGCGAGCAGGACCTCGTCGGGGGACGGGGGAGGGGGGACGGGGGACGGGTGCTGCCGGCGCAGCTCGGCGATTCGGGGATCCTCGACCGCCTCCGGATCGTAGACCGGGCAATCGTCGATGAGGCGTTGGCCCGGGATCTCGGCCACCACCTGGTCACCCCAGGTCGCGCGGTACCAGCCGTCGTCGGTGACGCGTCCGATCGGGGTCGCGGCGAGCTCCCACTTGGCGGCGATCGCCTGCGCCTGGGACACGCGGTCGGCCCGCGCCACGACGAGCATGCGCTCCTGGGACTCCGAGAGCAGGATCTCGTACGGCGTCATGCCCGGCTCGCGCGTGGGGACGAGCGCGAGGTCGATCTCCACGCCCACGCCACCGCGCGCGGCCATCTCGGCCGAGGCGCTGGTGAGGCCGGCCGCGCCCATGTCCTGGATCGCGACGATCGCGCCCGAGCCGATGAGCTCGAGGCTCGCCTCGAGCAGCAGCTTCTCGGTGAACGGGTCGCCCACCTGCACCTGCGGGCGGCGGCGCGCGCTCTCCTGGGTCAGCTCCTCGGAGGCGAATGCCGCGCCGTGGATGCCGTCGCGACCGGTACGGGCGCCGACCGCGAGGAGGACGTTCCCCACGCCGTGCGCCGCGGCGCGGATCAGATCCCGCTCGCGCAGCAGGCCCACGCACATCGCGTTGACGAGGGGATTCCCGCCATAGCTCGGCGCGAAGTCCACTTCGCCGCCCAGGGTGGGCACGCCCACGCAGTTGCCGTAGTCCCCGATCCCCCGCACCACGCCGGCGAAGAGGTAGCGGTTGCGCGCCTCCTCGAGCGGCCCGAACCGAAGGCTGTTGAGGAGGGCCACCGGGCGGGCCCCCATGGTGAACACGTCGCGCAGGATCCCGCCGGCGCCGGTCGCCGCGCCCTGATAGGGCTCGACGGCCGACGGGTGATTATGGGACTCGATCTTGAACGCGACGGCCCACCCGTCGGGCAGCCGGAGCACGCCGGCGTTCTCGCCGGGTCCCTGGATGACCTGGGGGCCGGTGGTGGGGAGCTGCTGGAGCACGCGGCGCGAATGCTTGTAGGAGCAGTGCTCGCTCCATAGCGCTGAGAAGATCCCCAGCTCGGCGAACGTGGGCGCACGACCGAGCAGGGCCTCGATGCGCCGGTATTCGTCGTCGGTGAGCCCGTGCTCGGCGACGAGGGCTGGCGTGACGGGCGGGTCTCCGGCGAACGGCGCCGGCCCCCGCCGCGTCACCGGTCGGGGACCTTGGGGCCGCTGACCCCGCGCATGACTCCCGACAGCACGCGACTGAACAGCCCCTGATCGGCCCCTTGCTTGAGGAGCAGCTCCGCCTCCCCGGCGTCGAACCAGATCCCGTGGCAATGGGTGCACTGGTCGATCGTGATGCCGTGCCACTCGCTGGTGATGAGGTCGTAGCCGCACTTCGGGCACTTCATGGAGTGCGACTTCCGCTCCGCCTCGGTCTGCGCCTGCTGCGCGGCCTCGCGGCGCTGCCGCAGCAGCTCGGCCTCGCGCCGGGCGAAGTACTCGTCCTCGTTCCTGCTCGGTTTCTCGACCATCGGCTTCTGGGGGCTAGGGGTTAGAGGGTGGAGGCGGGACGACGAGGGTGTCGCCTGCGCCGGGAGGCGTGGCCTCGGGGAGCCGGTCGGGCGGCGACGACGAGACGCCGCTGTAGCCGTGCCCCGGCCAGCGCAGCACCGCGTCGACGACCTGGCCGTTCTGGAGGAACACGACATCGAAAGTCCCACAGCTGTACTCGCAGCCGTTGCGGAAGTACAGGTAGGTCCACTCGCCCGAGCGGCGGGTCGCCACGGGCGCACCCCACAGGGAATAGACGTCGCGCTCGGCCATGCCGGGGGCGATGGTGCCCGTGTCGATCGAGACGAAGGGCTCGTCGGAGAGCACCGCCTGCGAGACCGGGTACGGCGGCGGCTCCGGCCGGAACTCGGTGGTGGGCGCGGGCTGCTGCACCGGCTCGGGCGCCGGCGCCTGCGGCTGCGCGGCCGCGGGCTCCGGCGCGGCCGGTTGGGGGGCGGGGGTCGCCGCTTGTGTGGTATCCGTCGCTACCGCGGTCGCGCTTTCCCGGCCGCGAATCTTGTCGATCGTGCCCTTCACCATCTCACACCCCGAAAGGGCGATCGCTATCAGCGCGCACGGCACCAGCGTGCTGCGTCGCATGGCCAGCCTCCATGGAGAGAAAGACACGGGCGCCGGCGCGGCCCCCGAGCACGTCCACGTCCCGTCGTTCCGGATGCGGCATCAGGCCCACCACGTTGCGGGCGGCGTTGCAGATGCCGGCGATCCCGTTGACCGAGCCGTTGGGGTTCTCACGTACGTAGCGCCACACCACCTGGCCGTTCGCTTCGAGCGCCGCCAGGGTGCGGGCGTCGGCCACGTAGCGGCCGTCGCCGTGCGCGATGGGTACTTCGAGCACCTCACCCGCCTCGTACGCCCGCGTGACGGGGGTGTCGGTCTGCTCGACCCGCACCCACACCGGGCGCGAAAGGAACCGTAGCCCCGCGTTGCGCATCAGTCCGCCGGGGAGCAGGCCAGCCTCGCACAGGATCTGAAAGCCGTTGCAGATGCCGAGCACGGTGCCGCCGGCGCGGGCATGCTCGGTGACGGCCCCCATCACCGGTGAGAACCGGGCGATCGCCCCCGAGCGCAGGTAGTCGCCGTAGCTGAAGCCGCCCGGCAGCACGACGGCGTCGGCACCCCCCAGGTCGCCGTCGCGGTGCCACACGTAGTAGGCGTCGGCCCCGGCCGCCTGCGCGGCAGCCAGCGTGTCGGCGTCGCAGTTGGACCCGGGGAACACCACGACGGCGACGCGCGTCATCCGCCCGCCTCCACGGCGACCTGGAAGTCCTCGGTCACCGGATTGGCCAGCAAGCGGTCGCACATGGCGCGGACGCGGGCCGTCGCCTCTTCCCGGGTGGGGGCGGTGACGTCGAGCGCGAGGTGCTTGCCGACGCGGACCCTGCGGACCTCGCCGAACCCCAGGGCATGGAGCGCGTGCTCGACCGCCTGCCCCTGCGGGTCCAGCAGCGCGTCGCGCGGCATGACGCGGATCTCGATGCGGAAGGCCGTCACGCGGCGCCTCCCGATCCGCCGGCCTGACCCGGCGGAGGCCCCGCATCGCGGCGCCGCGGCAGCACGCCGCGACGGCGCTGCCCGTAGGCGTCGGCGACCCGGTCGTCGTCGGGGATCACGATCGAGCCCCCGACGCTGGCCTCCTCGGACTCCTGCCCCTCGAACAGCCCGAGGAGCGCTGCCCGGACCACACCGTAAGTCATGTAGGCGATCCCCAGCGGGAAAAAGAACACGTCGTGCTGCCAGATGCCGAAGATGACAATAGTCAGGTTGGTCGCGAGCCCCAAGAGGCCGCGGATCGACCGGACACCCATCCGCGGCACCATCGGGTACCGCACCTGGCTTACCATCAGGATGGTGAGCGCGATCATCAGGAGCGGGATCAGCAGGCTCCAGGGGCGCTGGGCGAGCCCGTTCTCGTACAGCGCGGTCTGCGTGAACGGGTAGAAGGTGGCGAGGGTCATCCCCGCCGCGGGCGACGGCAGTCCCACGAAATGCGCTTTCACCTGCCCGGCCTGGGTCAGGTTGAATCGGGCCAGCCGGATCGCGACGGCCATGACGTAGAAATAGCAGAACACCCACGCGGCCGGCCCCGCGACGGAGAACTCGAGCTGGTACATGAGGAACGCCGGCGCGACGCCGAAGCTCACGATGTCCACCAGGCTGTCCAGCTCGGCGCCGAAGCGCGTGCCCGTCTTCGAGAGCCGCGCGACCCGCCCATCGAGCAGGTCCAGGATGCCGGCGAACACGATGAACCAGCTGGCCCGGTAGAACGCGCCCTGAGAGGCCAGGACGAGGGACCAAATGCCGAAGAACAGGTTGAACAGCGTGAACAGGCTCGGCACCACGACGACGACGCGCCGCATGGGCGGCGGATGGAGCGGCGGGGGCCTCACGAGCCGTACTCCGCGAGCACGGTGCGGCCCGCGGCCACGCGCTCACCCTCGCGCACCCGGATCTGCGGGCGGGCGCCCGCCGGGAGGAAGATGTCGACCCGCGAGCCGAACCGGATCATGCCCATGCGCTCACCCTGGCGGGCGGCGGCTCCGGGGCGGGCATCGGTGACGATGCGACGCGCCACGAGACCCGCTATCTGCCGCACCAGGACCGGGCCGTGGGCCGTCCGAATGCCGACCGACGCCTGCTCGTTGTCGAGGCTCGCCTTGTCGTGGGCAGCGTGCAGGAACGTACCGGGATGGTACGTGACCAGCTCGACGGCGCCGGAGGCGGGATACCGGTTCACGTGCACGTCGAACACGTTCATGAATATGGACACGCGAGTGGCCGGGCCCTTCACGTAGACAGGTTCCTCCGCGGCCGCGATCGCGACCACCCGGCCGTCCGCCGGGGCGATCACGAGCTGGTCGCCGCGTGGGCCGGGGCGCAGCGGGTCGCGGAAGAACACCACGAGCCAGACCGCGGCCAGCACCAGCGCGGCCTCGACGAGCCAGAGCCAGCCGCCCCACCGGCTCCCCGCCCACCATCCCAGCGCGACGAGCGACCACCCGGCGGCGAGGAAGGGCCAACCCTCGGGAGCGAGCCTCATTCGGGCACCGGTAGCGCGTGACCGGTCAGGAGCCGGTAGGCTTCGAGATAACGCCGGCTGGTGGCCTCCACGATCTCGGGCGGAAGGGGAGGGGGTGGAGGATTCCCGTCCCACCGTCCCCGGCGTCGGACGTCGGCCAGGTAGTCGCGCAGCGGCTGCTTGTCGAAGCTGGGCTGGCTCTTGCCGGGCGTGTACCGGTCGGCCGGCCAGAAGCGCGACGAGTCGGGCGTGAGCATCTCGTCGATCACCAGCAGCGTGCCGTCCGCCGCGTGCCCGAACTCGAACTTCGTGTCGGCGATGATGATGCCGGGCGCCGCCGCGTAGGTGCGTCCGGCCTCGTACAACGCCAGGCTCGCGTCGCGCAGGCGGGCCGCGAGGTCGGCGCCCAGCGCCGCGACGATATGCGTGTAGGTGACGTTTTCGTCGTGCCCCATGTCGGCCTTGGTGGCGGGCGAGAAGACCGGTCGGTCGAGTCGCGCACTCTCGACGAGCCCTGGCGGCAGCGGCTCACCCGCGAGCGTGCCGGCGCGGCGGTACTCCGACCAGGCGGAGCCCGCCACGTAGCCCCGCACGACGCACTCGAACGGCACGGGCGTCGTGCGCCGCGCCAGCATGGCGCGGCCCACCAGCGCCGCGTGATGTGCGGCGAGGGCGGGTACGCGGCGCACGATCTCGTCCGCGTCGGCGCTCAGGAAGTGGCTCGGCACGACGTGCCCGAGCCGCCCGAACCAGAACGCCGACAGCTGGGTCAGCACGGCGCCCTTGAGGGGAACCGGCTCGTCGAGCACCACGTCGAACGCGCTCACGCGATCGCTCGCCACGAGCAACAGCGTGTCGCCGTCCACGTCGTACACCTCGCGCACCTTGCCGCGGCGCCGCAACGGCAACGGCAGGTGGGTCTCCCGCACCACGGCCGTCATACGTGCACCTCCGCGTCCGCCACCGCGGGGGCGGCTGCCGCGATCTGCTGCAGCACGGGGGGGACGATCGTCTCGAGGAATTCGTCCACCTGTTGCGGCGCGCGCCCCACGTACGCCGCCGGATCCTGCTCACCGGCCGACGGCTTGAGCCGGAGGCGCCGCAGCGCCGGGTCGGCGGCGAGGCGCTCGAGCAGATCGTTCTTCGCCCCGCGCTCGGCCACCGCCTGCGCCACCGCGAGGCTGTGCCGCCGCATCACCTCGTGCAGCTCCTGGCGGTCACCGCCCGCTTTCACGCCCCGCATGAGCAGGCGCTCGGTGGCGAGGAACGGCAACAGCTCGCGCACGTGGCGGTCGATCACGGCGTCGCGCACCTCGAGGCCCGCCGCCACGTTGGTGGCCAGGACGAGGATGCCGTCCGTGGCGAGCAGGGCCTGGGGAATCACGAGTCGCCGGTTGGCGCTATCGTCCAGGCTGCGCTCGAGCCACTGCTCAGCGGCGGTGTGCCAGCCGTTCCCGGCGAGCTCGATCACGAACCGCGCCAGGCCCGTCATCCGCTCGGCGCGCATCGGGTTGCGCTTGTAGGGCATCGCGCTCGAGCCGACCTGGTCGCTCTCGAACGGCTCGACCATCTCCGCTTCGTGCTGCAACAGCCGGAGGTCCGTCGCGAACTTGGCCGCCGAGGCGGCGATCCCGGCGAGCGCCGCCAGCACCTGGGCGTCCACCTTGCGCGGGTAGGTCTGGCCCGTCACCGGGCAGGAGCGCGTGAAGCCCATCTTGCGCGCCACCCGGGCGTCCAGATCGCGCACCTTCTCCTCATCGCCGTCGAACAGGTCGAGGAAGCTCGCCTGCGTGCCCGTGGCCCCCTTCACGCCCAGGAATGAGAGCAGATCGAGCCGGTGCAGCAGCTCCTGAGCGTCGCTCAGAAAATCCTGCATCCACAGCGTGACCCGCTTGCCCACGGTCGTCAGTTGGGCCGGCTGGAAGTGCGTGTACGCGAGGCAGGGCAGGGCGCGGTGCCGCCGGGCGAGCTTCCCCAGGGCCACGATCACCGCCGCGATCCGCCCCAGGAGGAGCCGCAGGCTCTCGCGCATCAGCAGCAGGTCGGCGTTGTCGGTCACGTACGCGCTGGTGGCGCCGAGGTGGAGGTAGCCCCGGGCCTTGGGCGCCTGCTCGCCGAGGTGATGGATGTGCGCCATCACGTCGTGCCGCAGGCGGCGCTCGTGCTCGGCGGCCCGCGCCAGGTCCGCGTCGTCCTTGTGCCGCGCGACCTCCTTGATCGCGGCCTCGGGGATCGGAAGCCCCAGCTCGCGCTGGGCCTCGAGCAGCGCCAGCCACAGGCTGCGCCACAGGGCGATGCGCCGGCGCTCGCTCCACAGCGCCTGCATCGGGGGGGAGGCGTAGCGCGTCGCGAGCGGCGAGACGTACGTCACACGACGGCCTTGCTCCGCGCCACGCGCTTGCTCCAGTCGTTGAGGAACTGGTCGAGACCGCGGTCGGTGAGCGGGTGCAGCAGCAGCTTCTTGAGCACGTCGGGCGGCACCGTCACCACGTCCGCGCCGATCATGGCTGCCTCGACGACGTGCCGCGGATGGCGCATCGAGGCGGCGAGGATCTGCGTCTCGATGCCGTAGTTGTCGAAGATCACCCGCGCCTCGCGCACCACGTCCATCCCCTCCTGGCCCACGTCGTCGATCCGACCGACGAAGGGGCTGACGTACGTGGCGCCGGCCTTGGCGGCGAGCAGGCACTGCACGCTGGAGAAGCACAGCGTCACGTTGGTCCTGATGCCGTGGGCGGTGAGACGCCGCACCGCGACCATCCCGTCTTCGAGCATCGGAATTTTCACGACGATGTTGTCGGCGATCTTGGCGAGCGTCGTCCCCTCACGCACCATCGCGTCGGCATCCACGGCCACCACCTCGGCCGACACCGGCCCCTCGACGACTGAACAGATCTCCTTCAGGACGTCCCCGGGATCGAGATCGCCGGCCTGCTTGGCGAGCAACGACGGATTGGTCGTCACGCCGTCGATGAGGCCGGCCTGGGCCGCCCACGTGATGTCCTTCAGGCTGGCCGTATCGAGGAAGAACTTCATGATGGAGCCTCGGCATAGAGGTGGGTGGGATAACGCACCGCTTCGAGGTACAACCCGTGGGGTGGCGCCGGTGGGGCCGCCGACAGGCCGTCGTCGGGGGCGACGAGGAGCCGCGGGAGATCCGCGGGCTCGCGCCGGCCCAGCCCGATGTCGACCATCTCGCCGACCAGGAAGCGCACCATACGGTGCAGGAATCGATCCGCTTCGATGGTGAACGTCACGCCCGTCCCGTCGGCCCGCGGGGCCCACCGCGCCAGCGCGATGCGACAGCGATGGTGCGCGTGGGATGTCGTGCCCGCCCGCGCCAACGCGCGGAAGTCATGCTCCCCGGGGAGCGCCCGCGCCGCGTCGTCGAGTCGCCCGAGGTCGAGCGGGCGTCCCAAGGCCCATTCGAACGACCGCCGAAACGGTGACCGCCCGCCGTCGTCCGTGCCGATCACGTAGCGATAGCGTCGGGCCACGGCGCTGCGGCGGGCGTGAAATCCGGGCCCCATGGCGTGGATTCGCTCGACCCAGATGTCGCGGGGCAGGAGCGCGTTCACCGCGCGCCGCAGCTCCTCCGGGTCGCGCTCCCAGCGCGGGGTCGCGGTGAAGCCGACGCCCTGGCCCACCGCGTGCACACCGGTGTCGGTCCGCCCCGCGCCCGTCGCGGTCGTGCGCCGTCCCATCAATCGCTCCAGCACCGCCTCGAACTCGCCCTGCACCGTGCGGCCCGACCGCTGTCGCTGCCATCCCACGAACTGGGCCCCATCGTAGTGCGCGACCGCGAGGAAGGGGCGGCTCGTCACGCGCCTAAGATAGGGCGGGGCAGGGGGCCTTTCAAGCGGCGCAACCCGTTGTCCCGTTTGACAAAAGGCGCTTTTTCTGGGTACCATTGGCGGGCCCTTGCCCCCTATGTCGCCTCCCCCCGCGCCACTCGCCACGGCGCTCGCCATGCTGGCCGCTGGCCAGTCCCTCGGCGAAGCGCTCACCGCCGACGTGTTCGATGTGGTCATGCGCGGCGACGCCACGCCCGCGCAGGTCGGCGCCTTGCTCCTGGGGCTGCGCGTCAAAGGGGAGACCGCCGAAGAGGTGGCCGGCGCCGCGCGGGCGTTGCGTGCCGCAATGGTCCCGGTGGACGCCGCCGGGCACCAGGTGATCGACACCTGCGGCACCGGGGGCGGCAGCGTGACCACGTTCAACATCTCGACCGGCGCCGCGTTCGTGGCTGCGGGCGCGGGCGCCGCGGTGGCCAAGCACGGGAATCGGTCCTTCACCTCGCGCTGCGGCTCGGCCGACGTGCTGGAGGCGCTGGGCGTGGCGATCAGCCTGGACGGCCCCACGGCGGCCCGGGTCCTCCGCCACGCCCGCATCGCATTCCTCTTCGCCCCGAACTTCCACCCCGCCATGCGCCACGTCGCCGCGGTGCGGCGCGAGCTGGGCGTCCCGACCCTGATGAACCTGCTGGGACCACTCGCCAATCCGGCGGGGGCGCGGCGTCAGGTGATCGGTGTCGCCGACGCCGGCCGGGCGCCGCTCGTTGCGGAGGCGCTGGCGCGGCTCGGGACCGATCACGCGCTCGTCGTGCACGGCCGGGTCGGCATGGACGAGATCTCGCCCTGCGGCCCGAGCGACGTCTGGGAAGTCCGCGACGGTGCGGTCACCCGGTGGGAAGTAGACCCGGCGGCGCACGACCTGGCGGTGGAGGACCCCGACTCGCTGCGGGGCGCGGGTCCCAAGGAGAACGCGACCCGGCTCGAGGGTCTCCTCGCGCCCCAGAGCGACGATCGGGCGGGGCGCGCGGCGCTGCTGCTCAACGCCGGAGCCGCGATCTACGTGGCGGGCCTCGCCGCCTCGTACGCGACGGGCATCGCGCGAGCGCGGGAAGCGTTGCGCTCGGGAGCGGCGGCCGCGGCTCTGGCAGGCCTGCGCCGGGCTGCTAGTGCCGTTCCAACGATCGTCGCCAATGGGCAGCGGGCGTAGAGCGCTATGGAGAAGCGGGTGAATCCTGGCGATTCCCCGGCACGGCAGGTTGGAACGGCGCTAGTATTTCCGGATGACGCCGACCACGACTCCTTGAACGACGACGTCGCGCTCATTGAGACGCAGCGGGCGGACGGCGGGGTTCGCCGGCTGCAGGCGGATCCACCCCCCGGGTTCCCGGTAGAAGCGCTTCACCGTCGCGCTCGCGCCATGTACCAGCGCGATGACCATCTGGCCGCTGTCGGCCTGGGTGCGCTCGTGGACGACCACGTAATCTCCGTCGCGGATCTGCTCGTCGATCATCGAGTCGCCGCGCACCTTCAGCACGTAGCTCTTGCCCCGGCGGGGCACCAGCTCGTCGGGAACGGCGATCGTGTCGGGCCCGCTGAGCGCTTCGATCGGCTCGCCAGCCGCGACGAGGCCCAGCAGGGGCAGCTCCGCCGCCCCGGTCTGCCCGCGCGGCGGTACCATTTCGATGCCGCGGCTCTCGTTGGGGGCCCGGCGGATGTACCCCTTGCGCTCCAGGTTCGAGAGATGCTCGTGCACCGTCGCGAGCGAGCGAAAGCCGAACCGGCCGGCTATCTCCTCGAAACTCGGCGCGTAGCCGTGGGTGGTGATATAGTCACCCACGTAGTCCAGGATCTCGCGTTGACGGCGCGTCACGGGCATGGTTTGCTCCCGAAGGGAAGCCGAACATCAATCTACCCGAAAATCGCCCGAACGCAACCTTGACCCCAGCGACCATCGGCCAGATCCTGGACGCCGCCCGCCGGCGGGTGGAGGCGCTCCACCCGCGGCGGCGGGACCTCGAGCGCGCGGCGGCGGCGGCGCCGCCGCGGCCGCCGTTTGGCCGAGACCTCCTCGGGTCCACCGTGGGGGTCATCGCGGAGGTCAAGCGCCGCTCCCCATCCGCCGGGACGATCCACGCCGCCCTCGATGCGAGCGAGCATGCCGCGGCCTACGCGCTGGGTGGTGCCGTCGCGATTTCGGTCCTGACCGACGAGGCGCACTTTGGGGGCTCGATCGGCGACCTCACGCGGGTGGCTGAAGCGGTGCGGCTGCCCGTGCTGCGCAAGGACTTCGTGCTGGACGAGCTCCAGCTCGTCGAGTCGCGGGCGGCGGGCGCGAGCGCCGTGCTCCTGATCGCGCGCGTCGTGCCCGGCGACCAGCTGGCCGCACTCGCGCGGGCGGCGCGGGGCCTCGGGCTCGCGACGCTGGTGGAGGTCCACTCCGAAGACGACCTGGACCGCGCCCTGGCCGCGGGGGGCGACGTCGTCGGCGTCAACGCGCGCGACCTGGCGAGCTACGCGGTGGATCTCGGCGTGGTGGAGCGCCTCCTCCCGCGCGTGCCGCCCGAGGTCCCCGCCGTCGCCGAGAGCGGCCTGAACGGCCGGGCGGACGTGGAGCGTGTGGCGGCCGCGGGAGCGGACCTGGTGCTGGTGGGCACGGCGGTGGCCCGCCGGATGGACCCGGGCGCGGCGGTGCGGGAGCTCGCGGGCGTCAGGCGCCGCGGCCGGTCGGGAGGCGTGGCGCCGTGAGCGATGCCGGGCGGTTCGGCCCTTACGGGGGCCGCTATGTGCCTGAGACCCTGATGGCGGCGCTCGAGGAGCTGGACCGCGTGTATCTGGCCGCGCAGCGTGACGCCGCGTTCTGGGCCGAGCTGGACGGCCTGCTGCGGGAGTACGTCGGGCGCCCGACGCCGCTGGGAGACGCCCCGCGGCTCTCGGCCGCGGTCGGCCCGGGCGTGCGGGTCCTGCTCAAGCGGGAGGACCTG
>CAZVSO010000017.1:18448-25360 GCA_964629425.1 uncultured Gemmatimonadaceae bacterium | reverse complement strand
GACCTTCTTCCCGATGCACATCCTGGGGATGGGAGGGCATATGCGGCGGATCTACGACCCGACCCAGTACGACTTCCTCAAGCCACAGCAGCCGATGAACGAGTTCATCTCGATCAGCGCCTTCTGCCTGTTCGCGGTGCAATTCATCTTCATGGCGAACTTCCTGTGGAGCCTGAAGCGCGGGAAGAAGGCCGAGCTCAATCCGTGGCAGGACAACGGGCTCGAGTGGACGCTGCCCTCACCCGCCCCGCACGGCAACTGGGAGCGCACGCCGCACGTGTACCGCGGGCCGTACGAGTTCAGCTCCCCCGAGGTCGCGGAGGACTACCTGCCGCAGACTCGCAAGCTCCCCACCGACCGTGAGCCGGCGGCGGCGATCGCGCCGGCCGCGGGCGACTAACGCCGACAAGGATCGACGCGATGACGCACGGCACCGCCAATGTGATGCGCCCGCCGTTCCCCGCCGAGCGGGGGGTCGGCGTCTACGATATGAAGCTCGGGATGTGGGTGTTCCTGGGGTCGGAAGTGATGTTCTTCACGGCGCTCATCGGCACCTACATCATCCTGCGCTTCGGCGTGACCGACCCGTGGGCCGCGCCCGCCGCGGTGCTCAACGTGCCGCTGACGGCGTTCAACACGTTTCTGCTGATCTGCTCCTCGGTCTCGATGGTCAAGGCGTTCGCGGCGATCGCGGACGGCAACCAGAAGCAGCTCCAGTTCTGGCTCCTGATGACGATCCTGGGGGGCGCGATGTTCGTCGGCGTCCAGATCTATGAGTACGTCAAGCTCCTGGGCCACGGGTTCACGCCGGCGGGCTTGCGCGAGGGGTCGGAGCTGGCCGGGCTGGCGGCCGCCGAACCGCTGAAGTACGGGCTCGCGACCGCGGGCCTCTACGGGTCCACGTTCTTCACGATGACCGGGTTCCACGGCTTCCACGTGACCTGCGGCGTGATCTGCATTACGTGGGTGTACTTCAAGGCGCGGGGCGGCGGGTACACGCAGCAGGATTACCGCGGCGTGGAGGTCGTCGGGTTGTACTGGCACTTCGTGGACCTGGTGTGGATCATCCTGTTCACGATCGTCTACCTCATCTGAGGGCTCATGGAGACCGCGCACAAGCATCCGAACTACGTGCTGATCTGGGTCTATCTGGCCGTCCTCACGGCGGTCGAGGTGGCGGTGGCCTTCATGTCCCAACTGCCCAAGCTCTGGCTGATGCTGGCGCTGATCTTCCTGGCTGTGTGGAAGGCGCTGCTGGTGGCGCTGTACTTCATGCACCTCAAGTTCGAGCCGCGGAAGCTGGCGATCCTGGCCGCCGTGCCGCTGCCGCTGGCGGTGATCCTGGTGCTTGCGGTGATGTCGGAGAAGATCTTCTAGTGTGATCCCGTTTCATCGCCTGCTGATCGTAACCGCCATCGTGTTTTGCGGCGGGTTCACGCTGTGGGCGGGGGTGCGCTACCGGCTGTCGGGCGGGCTGGGCATGCTGGCCCTGACGCTCGTGTTCGCGGCGCTCGCCGCGGGGCTCGCGTACTACCTGCGTAACCTGAAGCGGTTCTTGGGGCGATGAGACCCCACCCCCTGGCCCCGTCCTCACCCCCTGACCCCCTCTCCCTATATCGGGAGAGGGGGAACGATGGCCGGCGTCGGTGATGCTGCCCGCGCTACTGCTCGCGCTGCACGGCGACCGGTTGGAGCTCGCCTATTTCTGGAGCTCGATCGTGATCGTGGCGCTGCCGATCAGCGTGTTCGTCACGATCGCGGTGCTGGCGGTGCGGGGGTACTTCCGGCGGCGGGTGCCGGATGGCGGGGGGGAGGTCGGCCCTACGCCGCCGGCCCCATCTCAAAGTCCCCCGAAATGACGACCCGCTCCCGCAAGCGGCGGGTCTCCAGCGACGGCGGCTACTTGGCTTCTGGTCTCGCAGTCGCGTTGTCCGCGATCACCGTGACGCTGCTCCTCGTCAGCTGCCGGCACGAGCAGCCCCCAAGCACCGCGGATCGACGAGTGTCGAAAGCGGAAGCCGTGGTCGATTCGTATCTCCACCAGGCGCTGGTGACCGCGGAGACGCCTGTCGAGTCGACGCTGTTCAGCTGCGAACCAGAAGGGCCGACCAATCTCGAACTAGCCCTCGCCAGTCATAGGGTCCTCGGCTCGCTTCTGAGCGGCGACACTGCCGTGGTATCCGCCCAGGTGGTCACCGTGGCACGAGTGGAACTCACGCTCGATGACACCCTTGACGTGAGACAGGAGATCAAGACGGACACGCTTTCTTGGGTCCTGACCCACTCCCGACCCGACTCCTCGTGGGGGATCTGTGGTTACTCGCGGGAGGGGGTGGGCTTCGTACGTCTCCGTGCGCTGGGCTCCAAAGTTCGGTGGGTCGGGGGCACTTCGCTCCGAGGGATCCTCGGTGTGGCCGAATCGGTCGCGAATCGGAACTGATCGCTGGCGCAAGGAACCCGCCGCGCGACCAGACCGCGCCTGTGATCATGTACCGAATATCGAGGTGGTTGAGCGGAACGACGAACAGACTGATGAGGTCAGGTGGCGGCACCGCGGAAGATCTCCCGCACGCGGGCCTGGACCTGCCCGCTGGTCCACTCGGGACGCTGCCTGCGGACACCGGCCGCCTTGAGGTCCCAGGCCTGGCACCACAGCGTGTGTACAACCGCGAGCTTCTGGGCCACTGTCATGCGGCGGAGGATCGCGGTTTCGATCTGCTCGATCGTGGCCACATCGTAATCTACGACCCCAGCATCTCCTTCGCCTTCTCCACCACCCGCTCGACGGTGAGCCCCAGCTCCTGGTAGATCCGTTGGTACGGCGCCGAGGCGCCGAAGCGCTCCAGCCCGATGACCGCGCCCCGGTCGCCCACCCAGCGGTACCACGGCTGCGGTGACCCGGCCTCGACCGCGAGTCGCAGCCGCACCGCGGGCGGCAGCACCGCGTCCCGGTACTCGCGTGGCTGTTTCGCGAAGAACTCCATGCAGGGCATGCTGACCGCGCGCACCGCCACGCCCTCGGCCGCCAGGCGCTCGTAGGCGCCGAGCACCAGCTCTACTTCAGAACCGGTGCCGATCAAGATGATCCGCGGCGGCGCGGCGCCTGCGTCCGCCAGCACATAGGCGCCGAGCCGCAGGCCGTTGGCGGGCGCGTACTTTGTGCGGTCGATGATCGGCACCTTCTGGCGCGTGAGCGCGAGCGCCACGGGCCCGCCTTCGTTCACAATGGCCGCCCGCCACGCCTCGACCACCTCGGTCGCGTCCGAGGGCCGGATCACCGTCATGTTCGGGATGGCGCGCAGCGACGCCAGGTGCTCGATCGGCTGATGCGTCGGCCCGTCCTCGCCCAGGCCGATCGAGTCGTGCGTGAACACATAGATCGGGCGGAGATGGGTGAGCGCCGCCAGCCGGATCGGGGGCCGCATGTAGTCGGAGAAGATCAGGAACGTGCCGCCGTAGGGAATGAACCCGCGGTGCAGCGCGATGCCGTTCAGCACCGCGCCCATGGCGTGCTCGCGCACGCCGAAGTGAAAGTTCCGGCCGGCATGGCGGCCCGCCGCGAAGGCGTCGGAGCCCTTGATCTGGGTGAGGTTGGACCCGGTGAGGTCTCCCGAGCCGCCGATCAGTTCGGGGACGCGTTGCGCGATGGCGTTCAATACCTTGCCCGACGCCGCACGGGTCGCGGGCGCGCCATCCTTGGGCGTGAAGGCCGGCAGGTCCGCGTCCCAGCCCTCGGGGAGCCGCCCCGCAAGCCGCCGCTCGAGCTCGGCCGCGAGATCGGGATGCGCGCGGCGGTAGGCCGCCCAGCGCCCGTCCCACTCGGCCTCGAGCCGCGCGCCGCGCTCCCGCGCCCGGCGCCACTGCGCCAGGGCCTCGGCGGGCACGTGGAACGGCTCGAGCGTGGGCCAGCCGAGGTTCTGCTTGGTGAGCTTGACCTCGTCCTCGCCCAGCGGCGCGCCGTGGGCGTCGGCCGTGTCCTGCTTGTGCGGGCTGCCCCAGGCGATGTGGGTCCGCACGATGATGAGCGACGGCCGGTCCGCCGCCCACTGCGCGGCGCGGAACGCCGTGTCGAGCGCATCGAGATCGTTCCCGTCGGCGACGCGCTGCACGTGCCAGCCGTAGGCCTCGAAGCGCCGGGCCGTGTCGTCGGAGAACGCGAGCGCCGTGTCTCCGTCGATCGTGATGTGGTTGTCGTCGTAAAACCCGATGAGCTTGCCGAGCTTCAGGTGGCCGGCGAGTGAGCAGGCCTCGTGCGACACGCCTTCCATCAGGTCGCCGTCGGATGCGAGGAAATAGGTGTGGTGGTTGACGATCGCGTGGCCCGGCCGGTTGAACGTCGCGGCGAGCTGCGCCTCGGCGATCGCCATCCCGACGGCGTTGCCGACTCCCTGGCCCAGCGGCCCCGTGGTCGCCTCGACGCCGGGGGTGAGGCCGTGCTCCGAGTGGCCCGGCGTGCGGCTGCCCCATTGGCGGAACTGCTTGATCTCTTCGAGCGACAGATCGTAGCCCGTGAGATACAGCGTGCTGTAGAGCAGCATGCAGGCGTGGCCGCAGGACAGGACGAAGCGGTCGCGGTCGGGCCAGTCGGGGTTCGCGGGGTTGTAGCGCAGGTGCTTGAGCCACAGCACGTAGGCCAGCGGTGCCAGCGCCACGGCCGTGCCGGGGTGCCCCGAGTCCGCCCGCTGCACGGCGTCCATCGCGAGCGTGCGGACGGTGTTGATGCAGAGCTGGTCGAGAGCGGTCTCGTGCGCCGCCGGCGCGTCGCGCACCGCGGCGGCCCCGTCCCCCTTCCCCCGTCCCCCTTCCCCTCCCACTAGAGCAAGCCCGACTTGGCCGCTTGCCACAGCTTGATGAGCCGGTCGAAGCCGTCCACCAGCACGTCCACCTGCTGCGGGCTGGGGGTCGCCTTCGCCGCGGTCTTCATCTCTTCGCAGAGGCGCGGCATTTCCTTGCGGCCCTGCTTGGTGCTCTCGACCGAGATCTGCTCGAGGATCCCGATGATCTTCTCGCGGACACTATCGTCTTTGGGGACCTGCCACAGGTACTCGGCCGACTGCTTCCCATCGGTGCACAGCTTGCCGAGGCGGTCGAGCAGGAACTGGGAGGGACGGGGCTCGCGCTGGGCGCGGGGATCGCGGGGATCGCCGGGATTGGCCATGTGACGCGTAATCTAACCGTGTGCCCGTATAGCCGTATGGCTACCAAACGGGTGCGTTGACCCCGGGGCGTCGCCCCGGGGTTAGCCCACCCGCATTTACGGCTCTACGCTCTACCAAACCAGCATCGGACCCCCTAGCTTGCCACTCCCATGACCGCTTTCGTGCTCCTTCTAAGGCTGGCCCAGGGCCCGGTGACGGGGGACTCGGGCGAAGGTCACCTGCGCGACATCCGTCAGCTCACCTTCGGCGGCCAGAACGCCGAGGCGTACTTCTCGCGCTCGGGCACACGGCTGATCTTCCAGCGCCAGGCCTCCGACTCGGGGTGTGATCAGCAGTACGTGATCAACCTGGACGGGACGGGGCTCGCGCGCGTCTCGAGCGGCGCCGGCCGGACGACCTGCGGCTACTTCTACGACGACGACCGGCGGATCTTTTACGCGGGCACCGAGCACAACGACCCAGCCTGCCCGCCCCGCCCCGACTACTCGCAGGGGTACGTCTGGGCCCTGTACGACTATGACCTCTACACGGCGCGCTCGGACGGTGCGGAGCGGCGGCGGCTCACCACGAACCCCGGCTACGACGCCGAGGGCACGCTGTCGGCCGACGGGAAGACGATCGTCTTCACCTCACTGCGCGACGGCGACCTCGACATCTACACGATGCGGGTGGACGGGTCGAACGTGCGGCGGCTCACCCGCACCCTGGGATACGATGGTGGGCCCTTCTTCTCGCCCGACGGGACGCTGATCGTGTACCGCACCTACCATCCCGCGACGGCACAGGACTCGGCCGACTACCTCGGCCTGCTCGGGCGCAACCTGGTCCGGCCGTCGCGCATGGAGATCTGGGTGATGAACGCCGACGGGAGCGACCAGCGCCGCGTTACGGACCTGGGCGGGGCGAACTTCGCGCCGTTCTTCCACCCCGACGGCCGTCGCATCATCTTCGCCTCCAACCACAAGAACCCGCGCTCGCGGAACTTCGATCTCTTTCTCGTGGGTCTGGACGGCGGCGGGCTCGAACAGGTGACCACCAACCCCGAGTTCGACAGCTTCCCCATGTTCTCGCCCGATGGGCGACGGCTGGTCTGGGCCGCGAACCGCCACGGCGCGCGCTCCGGCGAGACGAACATCTTCGTCGCCGACTGGGTCGAGCACCCGTGAGCCGGGCGAAGCGCGCGCCCGGGTCACCGACGGGAACACCGGCGGCCCCGCCCGCGCCGTCGGCGCAGCCGCGTACCGCGAAGGACGAGCTGCTGAGCTGGGGGAAGTCGCTGGCGATCGCGCTCGTCATCTGGCTCGTGCTGCGGGCCTATCTGATCGAAGCGTTCCGCATCCCCTCGCCCAGCATGGAGACCACGCTGCTCGTGGGGGATTTCCTGTTCGTCGAGAAGGTCTCCTTCGGCGGCGAGTTCCAGGTCCCGTTCACCGGCCTGCGGTTTGGGCGGCTCCCCGGATTCACCGATCCCGTGCGCGACCGCGTCGTGGTGTTCCGCTCGGTCGAGGACTCGACGCCCAACCTGAGCATCGTCAAGCGGCTGCTCGGCGGCCCCGGCGACACCCTTCAGATGGTGGCGGACACGTTGATCCGCAACGGGCAGCGCCTCGACGAGCCGTACGCCCTCCACCTATCGGACGGCTTCCAGCGGGACGAGGACTTCCGCCTGCGACAGTTCCGCGAGCGCCAGCTGCCGCACTACGTGGGGCCCGACCCCGCGCGCTACCATCCCACCACGCACGACTGGGGCCCG
>CAZVSO010000017.1:16733-18438 GCA_964629425.1 uncultured Gemmatimonadaceae bacterium | reverse complement strand
GCTGGTCGTCCCGCCCGGGCACTACTGGGTGATGGGCGACAATCGCGACCAGTCCTACGACAGCCGCTACTGGGGCTTCCTGCCCCGGGCGCACATCCTCGGGCGGCCGCTGTTCATCTACTTCAGCGTCGCGAGCCGCCCCTTCCGCATTCGGTGGAACCGGTTGTTTCGGCACCCCGCCTGAGGGACCCCCCCGCTCGCTTGACGGCCGTGTAGATGCGGGTTAATACCTACCGCTCGAGGGTTCTGTAGCGGTGGGGAATTCCATGCGGGATATGGCCTGGGGCTGGTGGCCGGCGTTGGGGCTCGCCGTGGCGTATGGGGGCTGGCCGTCGCGCGCTCATGCCCAGCAACCCGACACGCTCCCCCGCGACACCCTCCCGCCGATCACCGTCTCCGTTACCCGCGCCGACCTCTCGCTGCGCCGCACGCCCCTCGCGATCGAGCGGCTGTCGCGCCCGGACATCAGCCGCGCCCGACCCACCTGGGGGCTCGACGAAGCGCTGGCCTCGGTGCCCGGCGTGTACGCCGCGAACCGGTATAACTTCTCCGTCGACCAACGCATCTCGATCCGCGGCTTCGGCGCCCGCTCGGCCTTCGCCGTGCGCGGCGTCAAGGTGCTGCTCGACGGGATTCCGCAGACGCTGCCCGACGGCCAGGGGCAGCTCACCAACGTAGAGCTGGGCGAGGCCGATCGCATCGAGGTGTTGCGGGGGCCCGCCGCGGCGCTGTTCGGGAACGCCTCAGGCGGCGTGATCAGCATCTCGACGCCACAGGCGGCGCCGCAGGCCGTGACCGAGGAGCTTCGGATCGTGGCGGGCGCGTTCGACAGCGATCTCGACCGCGCGTGGACCAAATGGCAGTCCACCACGGGCTTCCGCGTGGGCGGCGGCGGTGCGCAGGTCACGCTGTCGCGGCTGGACTACGAGGGCGAGCGCGACCACACCGAAGCCGACTTCCGCAACGTGAACGCCCGGCTGCGGGTCCCCGTGCTCGAGACCTGGTCGCTGGCGGTACAGACCGACTGGGGCAACCAGCCACTCGCCAACAACCCGGGCGGACTGACGCTCGCCGAGCTCCAGGCCAACCCCGACTCCGCGGCACGCCTCAACATCCTGCGCGACGCCGGCAAGGACGTGCAGCAGCTCCAGGGCGGGGTGACGCTGCGAGGTCCCCTGGGCGCGCAGGGGGACGCCACGCTCACCCTCTTTGGCCTGACGCGCGATTTGACCAACCCGCTACCGCAGGCCTACATCACGGTGGACCGCCGCGCGTACGGCGCCCGCGCGACCGCGTCGCGAACGGTGGGAGCCGGCGGCCGGCCGGCACGCCTCACGGCGGGCCTCGACCTCCAGTGGCAGCGCGACGACCGCCAGGAGTTCAGCTACCTGGTGCAAATCCCCCCGCCCCCAGCCACGATCCCGCCGGACAACACCCCCGACACCCTGACGCGCAACCAGCTCGAGCAGGTGAGCGAGCTGGGGCCGTTCGCTCAAGCGCTGCTCGAGGTGAGCCCGACGGTGAGCGTGATGGCCGGGCTGCGCTACGACCGCGTGAGCTTCCGCGTCACCGACCGGCACCTGACCGACCAGGGCGGGGACAACTCGGGCGAGCGCGTGATGGACGCCGTGAGCGGTTCCGTGGGCGTTGCGGTGAGCCCGAGCCCGGCGCTCACGGCGTACGCGAACGTGGGCAACACCTTCGA
>CAZVSO010000017.1:0-16723 GCA_964629425.1 uncultured Gemmatimonadaceae bacterium | reverse complement strand
CACCGAGCTGAACAACCAGCCACCGCCCGCGAGCGGCGGGTTCAACCCCGATCTCGATCCCCAGCGGGCGTGGAGCTACGAGCTGGGCGGGCGGGGCGGGTCGGCGGGCGGGCGGGTGTCGTGGAGTGTCGCCCTGTTCCAGGCCAACGTGCGGGACGAGCTTATCGCCTTCGAGGATTCCACCGTGCCGGGACGCCGCTACTTCCGCAATGCGGCGGCCGCGCGGCACCGGGGCGTGGAGATGGGCGCGGATCTGCGGCTCGCGCCCGGGGTGGCGGTGGGTGGCACCTGGACCTACGCGCACTACCGCTACACCGACTATCAACTCGGGACGCTCGACCTCGCCGGCCGCGCCATTCCGGGCATCCCGGAGCACTGGCTGCACCTGCGGCTGCGGGCGGCGCCCGGCGTCGCGCGCGGCGTGTGGGCGGAAGTGCAGACGGTGTACTCGTCGGACGTTCTGGTTAACGATACGCTCGACGTGCGGGCGCCCGACTGGTGGACGGCTTCGGTACGGGTGGGTTGGGAGGGCGCGGTGGGCGGTCTGCGCTTGAGCCCGTTCGCCGCCGTCCAGAACGTGTTCGACAAGAGGTACGTGGGATCGGTGGTGATCAACGGCGCCAACGGCCGGTACTACGAGCCCGCGCCGGGGCGCAACATGTACGTGGGGTTCTCGCTCGGGGCCGGTCGGTAGGACGGCCGCGACGCGAGGACACAGTGGTGGTCAACTCTCAAGGGAGGTGTGTATGAGGCAGTGGACTCGATGGTGTCCCGCCGTCGCGGTCACCTGCCTGATCGCCGCGCCCGCGTGGGCGCAGGGGTCGGGCCAGGGATCGGCGATCCCGGCGAGCGACGCCGCCCCCTCGTCGCACACCGTCGTCACCCAGGACATGCTGCTCGGGGCCCAGCAGAGCGGCGACTGGCTGATGTACGGGCACAACTATCTGAACAACCGCTTCTCCCCGCTCACCCAGATCAACGCAACCAATGTGCGCACGCTGGTGCCGCGGATGGTGTTCCAGACCGGCGTCGAGAAGCTGGGCAGCTTCGAGACGACTCCGGTCGTGGTCAACGGCGTCATGTACGCCACGACGCCCTACAACCTGGCGATGGCCTACGATCTGCGCACCGGCAAGCAGCTGTGGCGCTACGAGCACAAGCTCGGCACCACGATCTACTGCTGCGGGCCGAACAACCGCGGCGTGGCGATCGGCAACGGCACCGTGTACATGGCCACGCTCGATGCCCAGCTCGTCGCGCTGGATCAGACGACCGGCAAGGTGAAGTGGACCACGCAGACGGGCGATCCGGCCGCCGGCTACAGCCAGACCATGGCTCCGCTCCTGATCGGCAACAAGGTGATCCTCGGCACGTCGGGCGGCGAGTACGGCATCCGCGGGTTCGTGGACGCCTATGACGCGACCACGGGACAGCGGGTCTGGCGGTGGTACACGATCCCCGCGCCCAACGCCACGAGAGACGAGGGCGGCGTGAACGGCTGGTTCGGCCGGTGGGTCCGCACCACGCCGGAGGGCAACAACCTCAATCGCGATATCGCGAAAGAGAAGGCCGACTCGGCCAAGTACGCCGACGCCTGGCAGAACGGCGGCGGCTCGATGTGGATGACGCCCGCGTACGACGCCGATACCCGGACGCTGTACGTCGGCATCGGCAACCCGTCGCCCGACTTTGAAGGCGCGATCCGGCCGGGGGACAACCTCTGGACCGAATCGATCGTCGCGCTCGACGCCGAGACTGGCAAGTTCAAGTGGGGCTACCAGACGGTGCCGCACGACGTGTGGGACCTCGACGCCGTGAGCCCGCCGGTCATCACGATGGTGGGCGGCAAGAAGGCCGTCGTGCACGCCGGCAAGACCGGGTGGGTGTATGTGCTCGACGCCGCGACGGGCCGACTCATCCGCCGCTCCGAAGCGTTCGTGGCCCAGGAGAACATGTTCGCCCAGCCCACGGCCGAGGGCACGCGGATGCTCCCCGGGGCCAACGGCGGCCAGGAGTGGTCCCCGATCGCGGTGAACCCGGAGCTGGGCTACGCCTACACCGTTGGCCTGCACCAGCCGATGCACTACAAGACCCACTACGCGCCCTGGGAGAAGGGGCGTCTCTGGCTGGGCAGCGCCTTCGTCGCCATCGCGGGCGAGGCGCAATGGGGCAACGTCTCGGCGATCAACCTGGCCACCGGCAAGATCGCGTGGACGGTGAAGACCGAGCAGCCGATGATCGGCGGTGCCACGGCCACGGCCGGCGGTCTCGTGTTCACCGGTGAGGGCAACGGCTGGTTCAAGGCGTACGACGCCCGGACCGGCGACGTGCTGTGGCAGTACTTCTGCGGCGCGGGTGTCAACGCGGCGCCGTCGGTGTTCACGGTGGATGGCGAGCAGTTCGTGGCCGTCGCGGCCGGCGGCAACTTCCAGCTCGGCTTCCCGCTGGGGGACGCCATCTTCGTCTTCGGGTTGCCGAAGCGGTGACGTCCGCGCTGCTGGTGATCACGACGGGACTCGCGGGCGCGGTGGGTCTCACCGCGTCCCGGGTCGCGGGCGCCCAGGCCGTCGGGGCCACTCAGGCGATCGCCCCCGCCTGGCTCCAGGTCGATTCGGAGACGCGGACGGCCGAGTTCCAGCTCATCGCTGGGCTCACCGGCCTCAACGGCGCGCTCAACTTCAACGGGTTCCGCGACGGCGGCCTGGTGCTCACGGTCCCGGTCGGCTGGACCGTGGTCATGCACGCCACGAACCACGACGGCGACCTGCCGCACTCGGCCGAGATCATCGCCGACACCAACCCGGTGCCGCTGGGCTCGGTGCCGCCCGCCTTCCAGCGGGCCTTCACGATCAAGCTGGAGCAGGGCCTCCAGTCCGGCGAGGAGGACGACATTCGGTTCGTGGCCGACCGGGCGGGCGAGTTTCTGATCTTCTGCGCCGTGCCCGGGCACGGTGCGGCGGGCATGTGGATTCGCTTCACGGTGTCGTCCACGGCAGTGCGGCCGGCGCTCTCGACCGCCGAACGCCGCGGGTCATGACCGTACGTCATCGCTGGTGGGTCGCGGCGGTGCTGGGGCTCGGGGCGTTCGCGGCGGGGCGGGCCACGGCGCACCAGGCGGAGCGCGGCTGGCCGGTGTTCGACGGCCGCGAGTGGACGCAGTTCGCCCCCAAGGAGAAGCAGGCCTACGTCGCGGGATTTCTCGCGGGCGGCGCGCTCGCCGATGCCGAGCGGGTCGCTCCGGGGGATTCGGCCGCCCTGCGTCGCGGCCTCGACTCCCTGGCGCGCGCCAGCGGGCTGCGGTTTCCGTTCGGGCACATGGTGTACGCCAACCAGTTGAACGAGTTCTATTGGTGGGACAATCACATCCCGGTGCCGCTGTACCTTGCGCTGCGCGACGTCAACCGGCGGCTGAAGCGGGAAGATCCGTAGGCTGCGGCAGGCAAAACTCCAGAGGAGGAATCTTGCTATGAGGCGAGTCTTCGGGGTGGCGCTGGCGCTGGTGATCGGGGCGGCGAGCCTGGCCGGCGCCCAGGAGAGCACGGGCTTCTTCAAGAGCCCCGTCTTCGTGTTTCAGCCAGGTCTCATCAGGTCGTTCACGGACGGTGACGGGCTCGACTTCAACATGCGGTTCGTGACCGCCCTGCCGACCTCGATCCCGCGCACCACCCTGGTCGCCATCGTCCAGTGGACCCCGTTCGCGGACGAGAACAGCGATGACAATCTGGAGAACGCCCCCGCGTTCGTGTACGGGCCGGTGGTAAATATCATCAACACGTCCGCGATCGGCTTCGACATCGACGGGCTGTTCGCCTACGCGCCCGGCTGCCAGGGCTCGGGCAGCGACTACTGCCACAAGTTCCTGGTCGAGGGCGATGTATTCCTCAAGATCGGGAGCATGATGGGCATGGGCACCCAGTGGAACAGCCTGAGTTTGTACGGGTTCCTGGCCTACCAGCTCACCGAGGTCCCCTCGGGGGCCGCGAGCGAGGACCGGATGGCGCTGCTCCTGGGTGTCTCGCTGCCGCTGGCGCCCTGGAAGAAGTAGAGACGTCGGAAGATGTAGAGACGTCGAGCAATGACGTCACACGAAGACGCTACACAGAGACGTCACACAAGAACGTCGGAGGGCGGAGCTGCGACTGCGCCCGGTCTCCGACGTTTTCGTGTGACGCTTCTGCGTGACGTCGTCGTGTGACGTCGTTGCTTGACGTCTTTACTTGTATCTGTAGGTAATCCTGCCCCGGGTGAGGTCGTAGGGCGACAGATCGACCGTGACGCGGTCCCCCTGGAGGATGCGGATGTAGTGCTTCCGCATCTTGCCGCTCACGTAGGCGAGGACCTCGTGGCCGTTTTCGAGCTTCACCCGGAAGGTGGTGTTGGGGAGGACCTCGGTCACGGTCCCCATCATCTGGATGGCATCGCCCGCCACTACCGCGACCGCTCCCTGCGCAGGATCGATCCGGTCACGCCGAAGCTGGCCGGGAATCCACCGTGTAGTCCCTCGGGCGCTCGGCCACCGACGGGATGTAGGTGGCGTGCCGGCCGCACGCCTGACAGGTCAGGCTGATCCGACCCCCGGCGGTCCAGGGGAGCGCGCTGCGGCGGCGGGGCACGCGGTGAATGGTGCGTGTTCCGCAGCTCGGGCACACCAGCGGGCTGTGCTCCCGATCGGCCGCAATGAGCGCCAAGGCTTCGGGGGCTCGGTATTCCTTGATGCCGCGTCGTCCCACGATCCGGCTCCTCCGGGACCCCAAATGTAGTGCCCGCTGGCTGGCGGTCCAAACCGGGACCGCCACCTTGACAGCCCCGGGGTGGCGCGTATCTCTAAGCCCAACCGGAGGTTGGCGATGAGGGACGGGTCGGAGTTCGAGCCGGTGGCCGAGATCGAAGTCGAGCACGTGACGCCCGAGGCCCAAGGGTTGACGCTCACCGGACACGGTCAGGACCGTGCGGAGTACCGCCTGGCCGTGCATTTCGACATGCCGCTCGACGCGCGCACCCGCGCCGTGCTGGGGGAGCTTCTCTCCCAGTCCGAGCTCCGGATCTCCCGCCGGACGCCCGTCGCCCCGCGACCCTCGGCCGCCCCGGTGCGGAGGCGCGGCGAGCGCACCCCTCGGGGGTAGTCGGGCGCCGGCCGCATTCTTGACGCTCGCCGGGCCGGTGTGATAGCTTGGCGCGAATTTTCCACCCCGGAGCGCTGTTCCATGCCGGCCGAGCTTGGCGGCTCGCAGATCTCGTCGCTGCTGGAGTCGCTACCAGGAATCGCCAGTGTGCTGCGCAGCCCGGTCGCCGACGCGCTGGTTAAGGCGATCCGGGCGGCGGCCGGCCTGGGCGAGCTCGAGCTGGTGGACGCCGAGGAGCTGGTGCGCTACGCGGTGCGCCGGGGTCTCATTGGGCCCGACGAGGGGGACCGAGTGCTGGGTGAGGTTCAGGGGCCGCTGAAGGTGCGCCACAAGGCGCCGCGGGCCACGCAGGGAAAGGCGAAGAAGGCGAAGCCCGTCGTTCACAAGGGCAAGAAGAAAGCTCGCCGCTAGACCCGGAATCCCCGAACCAGGCCCCGCAGCTTCTCAGCAGCCTGCAGCAGACTGCTCGTGGCGGCCGCCATTTCCTGGGTAGACGCGCCCTGCTGCTGAACCGCGGCGGTCACGGCCTCCGCGCTCGAGGCGTGGGCGACCGCGCTGCCCGTGACGTGCTCCGCGCGGCGTCCGAGCTGCTCGGTGATTTCGCGGTAGTTCTGCGCCGACCACATCACGCGGCCCGCGGCCTGCTCGACGTGCTCGACGGCCCCGATGATCTCCGCCAGCCCGGACGCCGCGCCCTCGGCCACCGACTCGATGCCCCGGACCTTGGCGTGGCCCGCCGCCATCGTGTCGGTCACGTCCTCCACCTGGTCCCGGATCGCGCCCGTCGTGCGTGCCACGTCCTCGGCCGCCCGGGCGGACTCGTCGGCGAGCTGGCGCACTTCCTCGGCGACCACGGCGAAACCGGGCCCGTGCTCCCCCGCGCGCGCCGCTTCGATGGCGGCGTTCAGCGCGAGCAGGTTGGTCTGCGATGCGATCCGCTTAACGAGATCGACGAAATCGTCGATGGCGACGCTCTGCTGCGCGAGCTGCGCGATGTGGCTCGAGGCGGTCTGCACCACCTCGCGCACGCCGAGCAGCGCGCCGCTAGCGGCGGTCAGGTCACCCCGGTGGCGGTCGGCGACCCCGCGGATCTCCTCCCCGAGCTCGGCCACGCGCCCCGCCGCCATCTCCATCTCCCCCATCGCCTCGCGCAGCCGCCCCAGGCCCTCACCCACCGACTGCAGCTCACCGCGCTGGGCCTCGGCCCCCTGCGCGATTTCCTGCACGGCGGTCGACACCTCGGAGCCCGAGGCGGCCAACTGCTCGCTCACGGCCGACAGGTCGCCGGCCGCCCCGGCGATCCGATCGGCCTCCGCCGTCACCTCGATCACGAGCGCGCGCAGGCGTTCCGCCATGGACTGCAGCGCGTGCGCCAGCACGCGGAACTCCTGCGGCATGGGGCCGGTCGCGACGGGGCGCAGGTCGCCGGCTCCGCACCGCTCCGCGAGCGTCGTCAACGCCCGGAGCGGCGTGGCCAGCTCCTGCAGGGTCCACCGCGCCATCCCCACGCCCAGCAGCAGCACCACCCCGGCCACCGTCCACAGCAGCACCTCGCGGCTCGCCGCCTCCGCGTGGAGGCGGTCCGCCGCGACGGCGGCCTTGTCCGCCTGCCGGCTTGCCAGCTGCCGCACGAGCGCCAAGAGCTCGCCCACCGGCGCCCCCACCGCCGCCGCGCGCGCCAGCGCGTCGCGGTCCCGCCGCAGATCGCGGAGCGCGTGCGCTAGGGCGTAGTCCGCCTGAATCTCGGCCTGGAGTCGCTTGATGCGGATCACCATCTGCTGTTCGGGCTCCGTGAGCCCAGGCACCTCCGCCAGCCGTGCCTGCTGGTCGTACGCCTCGTCGGCCGCCGCCTGGAAGCGGTCCCGGGCACCGCCCGCCGGCGCGACCAGGTACTGCTCCGCCTCGCGGATTTCGCTGAACACCGCGATCACCAGCCGGCTGCCGACGTCGCTGGCCGCGCGCAGCGCCTGGAGCTCGCGGTCCACCTCGCGTCCCATCTTGCGCAGCGTCGTCGTCCCCCACCACGCCACGACCACCAGCCCGGCCACGAGCACCGCGAGCCCCACCAGGATGCGGCCGCGGAGCGACCCGAGCCACGTCGTCACGGGCGCCGCTCCGTCACCAACCGGCCCGCAGTGACCACTCCGATCGCCACGGATCGGGCGGGCATCTCGCCGCGATCGTCGAAGGCGACCACCCCGGTCACCCCGTCGAACGCCGGGTGGCGGGTGCCGACGCCCGCCAGGTAGTCGCGCACGGCTCGGCGGTCGGGCCCGACCTCCTCCAGTGCTTCGGCGAGGAGGTGGAGGATATCGTACGCGGCGGCGCCGCGATGATCGGGAGCGGCATCGGCGCCGTACGCGCGGGCGTACGCCGCCACGAAGGCCGTGTTGCGCTCGCCCGGCTGGTCGGCCAGGTAGGCCGACGAGATGCGCACACCCTCGGCCAGGGGGCCCAGCGCTTCGACGCCGCTCAGCCCGTCGCCGCCGATGACCGCCCAGCGCAGGCCCAGCGCGGCCCGCTCCCGCAGCGCCAGCTCCGCCGTCTCGCGATGGGTGGCGAGCACGAGCACGTCCACTCCGCCCGTCACCCGGATCCGCGAAAGGAACGGCTCCAGCGCGGTGATCCGCGGCGACACGGGGTCCTCCTCCACCACCGTGCCGCCGAGACGCGAGAACTCCGTGACGAAGCTGCGGCGCAGCCCGCGGCCGTAGTCGTCGTTGACGAAGATGACGGCGGCGCGCCGCGCGCCGAGCCGCTCCCGGGCGAACCGGGCGAGCTCCGCCCCGTGCGCGAGGTCGCTGGGGCAGGCGCGGAAGACGTAGGGACTGACGCCGCTCAGCGCGGGGCTCGAGGCGGAGGGCGTGATCATCACGAGCGGGCGGCGGGCCGCACGGTAGCGGACCGCCGCGGCCAGCGAGGCGCCGGAGTTGAGGTGCCCGACCACGGCGACGACGGCGGGATCGGCCGCGAATCTGTCTGCCACCTGCACGGCCACCGAGTCGCTCGCGCTGTCGTCGGCGAAGACCAGCTCCAGGCGGCGGCCCCGCACGCCGCCCCGCGCGTTAATCTCCCCGGCGGCCAGCCGGGCGGCGCGCTCCATCGAAACGCCGCGCGGCTGCGAGAACGGGCCGGCCACTCCGATCAGGATCGGCTCGTCGCCGCGCGAGCACGCCGCCAGCCACAGGGCGGCGGCCAGTGCGACCATCCTGGCCAGAACTCCTCCCGACGCGTGCACCGGGCGCAAGGTTAAGGGCCGCCGCATCGAAGCGCAACGTTGCCGGTCCGTGTGGACAAGCAGAGGCGCCGGGGTAAGTTGACCCCATGGATCGACTGCGCCAGCTCGGCGGCTTCGCCGCCGGGCTCGAACGGCTCCTGGCCGTACGGGATGCTGGCGAGTTCGAAGCGACTTGGACGGCGCTCGACATTCAGCAGACGGGGTGGGAGGTGCTGGCGCTGGCCCGTCGCGCGAACACGGAAACACTGGAGCCCGTCCTGACGCAGATCGACCGGCGTCTGCGCGCGCTCCTCGAGCGCTGCCGCGCCATGCTCGAGCCCCATCTCACGACTTTCCGGGTGCCTGAGCTCGAGCGCTGGCAGCACGCTGCGGCTGCCGCGCTGGTGGGTGCGCGCTGGGGCGTCGCAGGCCTGCGCACGGTCATCGCCGATACCGCCGCGCCCCTCGCGCGGCGGTATTTCGCTTTCCTCGCCCTCGCCGAACGCCATCCGGTGGGGGCGTGGCCCGTCTTCGAGCGTTATCTCCGCGCCCCCGGCGCCCACCACGCGTTCGTCGCGGCGGCCGCGGAGGCCGTGCGCTACTACCCGGATCACGCCGGAGTCCTGCTCGCCCTGTTCGAGCGCATTCGCGGCGACCAGATGCTGCGCCGCTTCCTCGGCCCCAAGATCCTCGAATCGCTCTACGTGCTCGCGGATCCCGCCGCCCTGCCGCTGTTCGAGGAGCTCCTGGTCGCCGGCCACACCGACAGGGACCTCGACCGCTGCGAGGTGACGCGCGCCCTTGTGGCGGTCCGCAAGCTCACGGGTCGGGTCGCCCCGAGCGCCAAGTTCCCGGACGTCGCGGCACCCCTGGTCCTGGAGACGCTCGACGAGGCGCAGCGCCGCTTCGACGCGGAGCGCGACCGGCTCGAGCCAGTCACGGTGATCTGAGCCCGGACACCCGCGCCGGGGCCGTGCCGAGCACGAACGCCGCGAGCCGGTCGCGGTAGGCGCGCCCTCCCACGGCGTAGGTGTCGTTGTGCCCCGCGCCCTCGATCGCCACGAGCTCCACCGGTCCGGGGGCCGCCGCGGCGACGCGCTGTCCCATCTCGATCGGGACGAGCCGGTCGTCAGTCCCGTGGAACACCAGCACCGGGCAGCGCACCTGCGCGATCGCCCCGAGATTGTCGAGTCCGAGCCGGAGCACGAAACGCGGGAACAGCCGATAGTGCTGCCGCGACATCTCCCGCGCGCTGGTGAACGGGGACTCGAGGATCAACCCCGCCGCTCCGCGACGCGCGACTGTGTGGGTCGCCACCGCGCTGCCCAGCGAGCGGCCGTACACGTAGATGCGCCCGGGGTCCACGCCGGGGCGCCGCACCAGCGCGTCGTACGCGGCGTCGGCGGCGGCGTAGAGCGCGGCCTCCCTGGCCCGCCCGCCGCTGCCGCCGTATCCCGGGTAGTCCACCGCGAGCAGCGCCACGCCCGGCGGCTGGAACTCGCGCAGCACGGGCCAGATGGCCGCGATGGTCTCGCCGTTGCCGTAGAACCAGAGGAGACCGGCCGCGGGGCCCGCGGGGATCGCCCCGGCGGTCGCCGCGGCGCGACGGGGAGGGAGGAACCAGCCCACCAGCCGGGTTCCATCGCCCGACAGCAGGGTGATCCGCTCGCCGTCCGGGAGCCCGACGCCGGCCGGGTCGGGTACATCGGCGCGCGGCGACGGGAACGCCAAGTGCTCCTGATAACGCCAGAGCAGCACCAGGACGGCGACGTAGCCGACCGCCAGGCCGGCCACCAACCGCAATACGAGCATGCCGAAAGCTAATCCCATCTCGTGTTACCTTTGGTGCTCATGAACCCCGAGCTGTTCACTCGCGCGCGCGGCGCCCTGCTGGGTCTCGTGGCGGGCGTGCAGATCGGCCGCCGTACTGCGCACCTCCGTACGCCGGAGGCGATCAAGGCGATGTTCCCCCACGGCGTGCGCGACCTGATCCCCCCGCCGCCTCCGGACGAGATCGGCGCGTACCCCGCCGAGGACGACGGCGCCGCGATGGCGCTGCGGCTCGGGGAATCGGTGGTGGCCTGCGGGACCTTCGACGTGACCGACGTGGCGCGCCGCTGGGTGCAATGGATGCAGGCGGACAGTGGCCAGGTGAGCGCCACCACCCGCCGGGCATTGGAGCGCATCGCCGCCGGGACCGAGCCATTCGAGGCCGGGCGCCTGGCGCGCGGCGGCGCGTCGTCCACGGGGACGGGCAGCGTGCTGCGCACGGTCCCCGTCGCCCTCCGGTTCCACGACAGCGTGGACCGGCTCATCCGGATCTCGGCCCAACAGGCCGCGATCACGCACGCGGATGAGCGCTGTCTCTGGGGAGCAGCGGCCGTGAGCGTCGCCGTGCGCGAGCTGTTGCAGGGCAACGCGTACTTCGTCGACGAGGTGCTGCATCACCTGCGCGACCTGGCGCCCCGCGTCCTGACCGACGCCATCCACCGCGCCCCGCGGGAGGAGCAGGGAGAGCTCCTGATCGGCGTGGACGGGCAGGGGGGCGACGTGGTGCGCAGCGTGGAGGTGGCGTTCTGGTTCGCGACGCACGGCCCCGCCTTCGAAGAGGCGCTGGTCTTTCTGGCCGAGGCGGGGGGAGACACGGAGGCCAACGCGGGCCTGGCCGGAGCGCTGCTCGGGGCGCGCGACGGCGAAGCGGGCATCCCGCCGCGCTGGCTGGATCAGCTGTCGGACGCTGCCGGGATCCGTGCGCTGGCGGACGCGCTGGTTGCGGGGGAAGCGTGACGGCGCGGCCGCCCCCGGCTACGGCCTGCCGCCGCTCGGGCGCCGCGCGTAGCGACTGATCCCGTCCAGGATGTCGCTGTCCCACATGGCGATGTACAGCCAGCGCCGCTCGCCGCGGCCGCGCCAGTTGAGCCGCACCAGCTGGCGGCCGAACCGCCACTCCCACGTGCCGAACCCAGTGGCGCGCGGCGTGCCGTAGCGCTCGGTCAGCTCACGCTGGCGCCGCTCGACCAGCGCCACGTCGCCGGAATCCCCGAACGACAGTAGCGCCACCCGCCCCTCGAGCACGAACGCGCCCAGGTAGAACGAGGCGCTATCCGCCGGATCGAGTATCCGCACCCCGCATTCCATCAGCTGGGCGGTCCGGCGCGAGGTGTTGCACAGGAGTGGCTGGCGGCGCTGCAGCTGGCGCGCGCGGTCGGCGAAGTCGCGGTAGGTCATGCCCGGCGTGAAGCCCCGGTAGGCCGGGGCCGACGGAACACTTTGGGCGATGGCGGACGAACCGGCGAGCGCGGCAACGAGGGTCAGCGTGCGGCAGGTGACCGCGCCGTCGAGCATGGCGCCAATATACCGCAAAACGATCGGGCCCGACTCGAAAGTCGGGCCCGTCCGGGACTGGCGGTCCCTGGCCGTTCAGATCTTGCGGACGTTCTGCGCCTGCAGGCCTTTCGGACCCTGGGCGACCTCGAACTCCACGCTGTCCCCTTCGGCGAGACTCCGGAAGCCGTCCGCTTGGATGGCCGTGTAGTGGACGAACACGTCAGGGCCTGATTCCTGCGCGATGAAGCCGAAGCCCTTCGCGTCGTTGAACCACTTCACTTTACCCTTTGGCATACTCTTGCAACCTCGAACTGAAAGCAGGGCGCTGCCCCGGACATGTTTCGACCCCGATCACCGCGACCAGGGACGGGCTCAAACAAAAGCCGCGAGACTGACGGTCCTCGCGGGTGCGCAGTCTAACCGCATGACGGTGCCACTCTTGCTTGAGCCGGCGGTAAAGCTAGGGTCCCCTCGCCGACCCCGCAATGCGCACGACCATGAGCCGTTGAACACCATCGGTACATTTTAACGACACTTTAACGACACCACAAGGTCGTCCGCCCCTACCGCCGGCTGCGCGGCACCGATAACCTCCCCGCCCCGTACGTGTTGCCGGTCTTCTACCTCACGAGGCACCCGATGGTCGAGACCCTTCTACTGGCCCTGGTCGTGACGCAACAGCCCGCGCAGCAAGCCTTGCCCCAACCCATCGCGAAAGTCGTCATCGAGCCCGCCGTGCCGACGGTCCAGGCAGGCGACACGCTGCGGCTGCGCGCCGCGGCGTACGACTCGACCGGGCGCCGGATGGAGGATGCGGTGATCGGCTGGTTCACCGCGGGCCGCGGGTTCGAGGGGGACGTGGACTCCACCGGGCTGGTCCGCGGCGGCTCCCCCGGCGCGCTGCGGATCGCGGCGGTCGCAAGGATCCCGGGCCGCATGGCGCGCTCGACCGTCGCGTTCGCGAGCGTCGCCATCCTCGCGCCCCCCCCCGCGCGGATTGTGGTCGCCCCGCGCCCCGAGCGCCTCCTAGTGGGTACGTCGTTGCCGCTCGAGGCCGCCCCCTACGCCGCCACCGGTGACCGGCGCTACGACCCGGTGACCTGGCGTTCGAGCGATCCCCGGGTTGCGCGGATCGACGCCGGTGGACGCCTGGCCGGCGTGGCTCCCGGGCGCGCGACCATCACGGCCGGCGCCGAGCGCGCGAGCGAGCGCTGGACGGTAACGGTCGTGCCGAACCCGGTTGCCCGCGTGACCGTGGTCCCCGCCGACACCGCGGTGCGCTCGGGCGACGTGGTGCGGTTCGTCTTCCGGGCGAGCGACGCGAACGGGCGGGCCGTGGCCGACGCGTGGCCCGAGTGGTCGCTGTCGGCGTCCACCGGCGGGCGCGCCACCATCGACGGAGACGGGGGGTTCGTGGCCGACGAGCCGGGCACCTATCGCGTGCTCGGTTTGCTCGGGTCGCGCCGGGCGGAGGCCGTGGTGCGCGTGGCGCCGCGCCACACGACCCGCCAGGCTCAGATTGTGGGCCGCCTGCCCCTCAAGGGCACGCTAACCGGCGAGCTGTGGCTCCATCCCGACGGCCAGCACGCCTACCTGTCGACCATCAGCGATCGCGTATACGCGATCGACATCGCGAATCCCGCGGCGCCCTTCATCACCGACTCGGTGGTCGTGGACGCGCGCGTCATCAACGACGTCATGACCACCGAGGACGGCCGTTATGGCGTCCTCACCCGTGAGAACGCCTCCACCCGCCGGAACGGCATCGTCATCCTCTCGTTCGAGGATCCCGCCCACCCCAAGCCGATCGCCGAGTTCACCGAGACGGTCACGGGCGGCGTGCACAGCGCCTTCGTGTACCGCGGGTACGTCTTCCTGACCGACGACGCCACCGGATCGCTGCGGGTGATCGACATCCGCGATCCCTACCATCCGCGCCAGGTGGCGCGCTGGCAGACGCCGACCGAGGCCGGGCGGGTGCTGCACGACGTGGACGTGCGCGACGGCCTCGCGTACCTCTCGTACTGGAACGACGGGCTCGTGATCCTGGATGTCGGGGCGGGGATCAAGGGTGGGAGCCCGGAGAACCCGCAACTCGTGTCCCAGATCAAGTACGATCTGAACGCGCTGTACAGGCGCGTCGAGCTGGTCGGGGGACCAGGCTTCATCCGGGGCACGCATACGGCGTGGCGGCACGGCCGCTACGTGTTCGTGGGCGACGAAGTGTTCTCCGCCGCGCCGCCGCAGCCCGGGCAGGGCATCCCGTCCCTGGGGCTCGGGCGGGCGTACGGCCGCTTGCACGTGATCGACGTCGCCGACATCGCCCAGCCGCGCGCGGTGGCGTGGTTCGAGCCCCCCGACGGCGGCACGCACAACGTCTGGGTGGCGGGCGACACCCTGTTCCTCGGCGACTATCAAGGCGGGCTGCGCGTCCTCGATATCTCGGGGGAGCTGCGCGGAGACCTGCTCGCGCAGGGTCGTGAGGTCGCCCACGTCCACACCGGCGATCCCCAGGGCCACGTGCCAAACGCCGCCATGGCCTGGGGCGCGATCTATCGTGACGGGATGATCTACGTGAACGACGTGAACAGCGGGCTCTGGATCGTCCGGCTCACGCCGATTCAAACTATTCTGCCATAAGGGGTTAGGCGATGATACTCACGGCTCTGGTGGCGTTGCTGCAACAGCCCGCCGCCCAGGCACCGTTCCCGGTCGCCCGCGTGGAGGTCACGCCGGCATCCGCCGAAGTGCGCGTGGGGGCGACCACCAGGTTCACGGCCCGCGCCCTCGACGCCGCCGGCCAGGCGGTGCCCGACGCACACATCGCCTGGTTCGCGGGCGGTGGTGGTGGGGACGTGGACTCGACCGGCCTCGTGACCGGCGGGCACGCCGGCTACATGCGGGCCACCGCGGTCGCCTACATCCCCGGCCGCCAGGGTCAGGCCTTCGGGTTCGCGCTGGTGAGCGTGATGCCCGAGCCACCCGCCCGGATCGCGATCGAGCCCGCCGCGTCCCGCCTCGTCGCGGGCACGCGGCTGACCCTGCTGGCCGCGCCCTACAGCACGCAGGGTGATCGGCGCTACGACCCCGTCTCGTTCAGCTCGAGCAATCCCGCCGTCGCGACGGTGACCACGGACGGCCGGCTCCGCGCCGTGGCCGCGGGGCGGGCGACGATCACGGCCAAGGCGGGGGCCGCGAGCGCGACGCTACCGCTCCAGGTCATCGCGGGCAGTGTGGCCCGGCTGGCGATCGAGCCCACTGCGGTCACCGTGCGCACGGGCGATGTGGTACGGTTTCGCGCCAGCGCCGTGGACGCGAACGGGCAGGCCGCGCGCGACCTGATGGCGGAGTGGAGCCTCGCCGCGGGGCCGGGCGTCGCCCAGCTGGACGCGGAGGGCGCCTTCGTGGCCGAAGTCCCGGGGGTGTACACGGTCACCGCCCGCATGGGGACGCGCGTAGCCGACGCGGTGGTGCGCGTGGAGCAGCGGCGCGTCACGCGGGCCATGGAGGTGCGGGCCCATCTGCCCACCGGCGAGCGCGCGGCCGAGGTGTGGGTGCACCCGTCGGGGCGCTGCGCGTATCTCTCGACGATCGCCGACCGGGTGTACGCCATCGACGTCAGCGACGTCACGGCGCCGCACATCGTCGACTCGATGATGACCGACGCGCGGATCGTCAACGACGTCATGACCACTGCGGACGGCCGCTACGGCGTGTTCTCGCGCGAGGGCGCGTCGAACCGCAAGAACGGGATCGTCGTGTTCGACGCCGCCGACCCCTGCCACCCCAAGCCGATCTCCGAATACACCGAGACGGTGTCGGGCGGCGTGCACAGCGCCTTCGTCTATCGCAGCCACGTCTACCTGACCGACGATGCCACCGGGTCCATGCGCGTGATCGACATCAGTGATCCGCACCATCCGCGGGAGGTGGCCCGGTGGCAGACGCCCACCGAGGCAGGCCGTTACGTGCACGACGTAGACGTACAGAACGGGCTGGCCTATCTGTCCTACTGGAATGACGGGCTGATCATCCTCGACGTGGGGGCCGGTATCAAGGGCGGGAGCCCGGAAAACCCGCAGCTCGTGTCGCAGCTCCGCTACGACCTCGACGCCACCTACGCCCGGGTCGAGCAGCTCTTCGGGCGCGGCTTCGTCCGGGGGACGCACACGGCCTGGCGCGCGGGCCGCTACGTCTTCGTCGGCGACGAGGTGTACGCAGCCGAGCCGTACAAGGGCCTCCGCAAGGGCAACGACCTCACCTTCGGCCGGCTGCACGTCATCGATGTCTCCGACGTCGAGCGCCCCCGCGAGGTGGCCTGGTACGAGCCGACCGACGGCGGCGTGCACAACGTGTGGGTCGTGGGCGACACCCTGTACCTCGGGAACTATCAGGGGGGCGCCCGCGTGCTGGACGTGTCGGGTGAGCTGAAGGGCGATCTGCTGCGTCAGGGCCGGGAGATCAGCTGGATGCTCACGGCCGACTCGGCGGGCGTCCAGCCCCACACGCCGTTCGCATGGGGCGCGGTGGTGCGCGACGGGAACATCTTCGTGTCCGATATCAACAGCGGCCTCTGGATCCTGCGGGTGGAGCCCAAACCGGGGTCCTTGCCGTAACGCCGAACGACGTCGAGGAGAGGCGTCGAGAGGAAGCGTCGAGAAGAGACGCTCCTCCTCGACGTTTCTACTCGACGCCTTTTGTGGTTAGTTGCGTCCCGCCGCCGCCTGGAAGTCCTTCAGCGCGGCGTCGTAGCTCTTCAGCTTCACTTCGAGCTCGGTGCGGACGGCGTCGGGCTGCCCCCGGGCCGAGGCGGCGCAGGTGGGCATGAACTTGATCAGCGTGTCGATCTGTACCGTAAGGCGCCGGGCCCTGAGTCGGGTGGTGTCCTCGAAGGCGGTGGGCTGCATGCGGGCGCGGCCGCGCGACAGGAAGTCGCGCGCGGCCGTGCACAGTCCTGAGAGGGTCTGCGCCGCCCGCCGCCGCGCGGTGGTGTCGGCCCCGGCGCTCGCGCGGCGCACCTGGCCTGCGCCGCTCCGCAGCTGCGCGACGCCCCGGC
>CAZVSO010000016.1:0-26694 GCA_964629425.1 uncultured Gemmatimonadaceae bacterium | reverse complement strand
CGATACCACGCAGTGTCCCAGGGGAACCAGCCGGCCGCGCTGTCGGCAACCGCGCGAGCCTCCCCGATGCGCTGCCGCTCGAGGGCCAGGAGGAATTGCGTGCGGACTGCTGGCGGGTAGTAGCGTTCCACGCGGCGAACCCGCTCGAGCAGCGCGGCCACACCACCGGTATCGTGGACGGCCAGCAGGTAGGCCGCGCGCCATGTGTCGAAATGGGTGTAGCCCGGAAAGAGCGAGTCGGCCAGCGCCAGCTCTCGGCGGGCCGCGGCCGTATCCCCCATCGTCGCGAACACCTCCGACGCCCACCAGTGCGCCCGGAACGATTCCGGATGATCCACGAGCAGCGCCAGCAGCAGCGATTTGTTGTCGCGCCAGACCGGAAGCCGGGCGAGCGATCGGGCGGCCAGCCCGAGACACACGAGCGCCAGCAGGACCGCGGCGCCGCGACGACCCCGGTGCCGCCCCAGCCAGTGCGCCCCGTAACCGACGGCGACCGCCGGCAGGAGGACCGCGAGGTAGAGGTGGCGCTCGGCCAGCACGACACCCGAGGGGAAGAGAAGGTTCGAGGTCGGGAAGTAGCTCGCCGCCGCAGCGACGGCGGCGAAGGCCAGCGCCGGCGCTCGCCGCCGGCTCCACCACGCGACGAGCGGGACGGCCGCGGTGACGGCGAGGCCACCGAACGCGGTGAGGGATACGCCGCCGCGCACGGGGATCACCTGCGGGCCGTAGTCGGTCGACAGGTGGCTGGGCCAGACGAGCAGCGTCGCCGCCCGCCACGCCGCGCGGAGCGCGACACTCAAGCGCTCGCCGGTTCCGGCACCGAAGAACGCCGGCGCCAAGTCGGCGGTCGCCTCCCCCCCGATACCGTGCCAGACCCAGACGAAGCCGAGCGTCAATGCGCCCAGGGCCACGTACAGGGCGGTGGGATAGCGCCGAGCCTCCCCCGGCTGCAACCAGTCATCGAGCAGGACGAGGCCCACGGCGATGACCCCGATCTCCTTGCTGAACATCGCCCCGGCGGCGCAGCCCGTCGTCAGCAGCCAGCGGCGGCGGCGGGCCGCCACGACGGCCCCCAGGAGGCCGACCGCCGCGAGCAGGTCCCCCCGGCCGAAGATGGCGGCCACGGGCTCCACGTGGACCGGGTGGGCGGCGAAGGCCAGTCCGGCCGCGAGCGCCGCGCCCGCCGGGAGCCAGCGGCCCAGCAGCACGACCACGAGCGCCGCGGCCAGACCGTGCCACACGGCGTTCACGAGGTGCAGCCAGGCCGGCCGGCCGCTCGACAGCGTCCAATCCAGCGCGAAGCTCAGGATGGTCAGCGGCCGATACAGCCCGGAGCGAGAGGGTCGTGGCCAATAGGGGTCGTCGACGGCACGCACAGCGGCCGTGAGCGAGTGGGCTGCCGGGTTGCCGTGCACGATGCGAAAGTCGTCGCCCGCGAAGCCGAAGCGGGTCGTGGGCAAGTACAGCGCGACAGCCGCAGTGAAGACGAGGGCGGGCATCGCGAGACGGGCGAGCCCGGCGGCCGGCGCCATCACCGCCGGCGCCAGTCTCCCGGCGGCGGGAACAGGTTGTAGCGCAGGATGTGGCTCAGCGCGGCGACGCCGTCGCGCCACGTGATCTTCTTGCCCTCGGCGTAGGTGCGTCCGCTGTAGGAGATGGGCATTTCCCAGATGCGTGCGCCCACCTGGGCGAGCCGCGCGGTCAGCTCCACTTCGATGCCGAAGCGCTCGGAGACGAGGGGCAGGGTCTTCAGCACATCGGTGCGGACCAGCTTGTAGCACGTCTCCATGTCGGTGAGGTTGATGTTGGTGAAGATGTTCGACAGGACCGTGAGGAAGCGGTTGCCGGCGTAGTGCCAGAAGTACAGCACGCGATGTGGCCCCCCCTGGAAGCGCGAGCCGTAGACGGCGTCGGCCTTCCCCTGCCGGATGGGCTCCAGCAGGCCCGGGAGCTCGGCGGGGTCGTACTCGAGGTCGGCGTCCTGCACGACGATCGCCGGTCCCGTGGCCGCCGCGATGCCGGTGCGCACCGCGGCGCCCTTGCCGCGGTTCACGGGATGGTGGAAGACGCGGTCGAGCAGCCGGGCGCCGTGGAGCCGGTCCATGAGCGCCCCGGTCCCGTCGGTGGACGCATCGTTCACACCGATCACCTCGATGGCGAGCGGGATCGCGCGGATCCGGCGCAACGCCGGCTCGAGGGTTGCGGCCTCGTTGTAGGCGGGCACGATCACCGAGAGCGCGACGGGGGCGGCCGGCGACGTCGCGCGGCCGGCCCTCCGCGCCCGCTCACTCCGGGGCATCGCCCTCGTACCGACTCAGCTTGCGGTACAACGTCGAGGGATCGATGCCGAGCACGTCGGCGGCGCGCGTCTTGTTGCCGCCCTCGCTCTGCAGCACCCACGTGATGTAGGCGCGCTCGACCACGTCGAGGGTGGGGTTGGCGCGGGGCCGCTCGGCCACGAGCGGCTCCGCCCGCCGCTGGGTGACCTTGTCCGGGATGGCCGACAGCGGGATCGTGTCCGCCTTCGTCAACACGGCCGCCCGCTCCACGGCGTTCTCGAGCTCGCGGACGTTGCCGGGCCAGTCGTACACCTGGATAGCGTCGAGCGCCTCCGCGCTGAGCCGCTTGGGCTCGTCGCCGTGCTCCTTGGCGACGCGCCGCAGGAACGCGTCGGCGAAGACCGGGATGTCTTCCGGGCGGTCTCGCAACGGCGGCAGGTGGATGGCGATCACGTTGAGGCGGTAATAGAGATCGGTACGGAACCGCCCGCGCTTGATGTCGTCCTCGAGATCGCGGTTGGTGGCGGCCACGACGCGCACGTCGACGGGGATCGCCTCCGTACCACCGACCGGGATCGCCTCGCGCTCCTGCAGCACCCGCAGGAGCTTCACCTGGGTGGCGGCAGACATCTCCCCGATCTCGTCGAGGAAGAAGGTGCCGCCTCGCGCCGCCGCGACCAGGCCCTGTTTATCCCGTACCGCCCCCGTGAACGATCCCTTGACGTGGCCGAACAGCTCCGACTCGAGCAGGCTCTCGGGCAGCGCGCCGCAGTTGAGGGACAGGAACGGCCCCTCGGTGCGGGCCGACAGCTCGTGCAGGTAGCGGGCGATGACCTCTTTCCCGGTGCCCGACTCGCCCTGGATCAGGACGGTGCTTTCGGTCGGCGCCACCTGCTCCGCGAGCCGCAGCACGTCGAGGAACAGCCGGGACTTGCCCAGGGGCTTCACATGGCCGGACCGATCGCGGCGGCGCATCTCCTGTTTGAGCTGCTTGTTCTCCGCGCGCAGCCGGCGCTGCTCCGCCGCGCGGCGGCAGATCGCCACCATGTCGTCGTTGGAGAAGGGCTTGGTGATATAGTAGAACGCGCCCTGGTTGACCGCCTGGATCGCGGTCTGCAGCTCGGTGTGCGCCGTCATCAGGATGACCGGCGTCGCGGGGTCCTGCTCCCGAGCGGCCGCGAGGATCTGGAGGCCGGTCACGCCCGGCATGCGGACGTCGGTGAGCACGATGTCGGGCGCCGCCGCGCGCAGCTGCTCGAGGCCCGCCCGTCCGCCCTGCGCGGCTACCACGTCGAAGCCCTCGTTCTTGAGCAGGATCCGCAGCGTCTCGAGAATGCCCTGCTCGTCGTCGACCACCAAGATGGATGGCTGCGTCATGCCGCTTCCTCCTTGCGACGGGCGGCCGGGAAGCAGACCGTGAACGTCGTGCCCCGGCCCTCCGCCGTCTCCACCAGGACCACGCCGCGGTGGGCTTCGACGGCGCGTTGTACGATGGCGAGACCCAGGCCGGTCCCACCGGTGCGGCCGCTCACGAACGGCTCGAACAGCCGGTCCCGGATCGCGTCCGGGATGCCGGGGCCGTTGTCGCTGACTTCGAGCGCCACCGGATAGTCGATGCCCGCGCCTCCCGGCAGGCGGTCGGCGGGCGGGCGGCCGGTGCGTACGGTGACCTCCGCGCCGGGGCCCGCGGCCTGGACGGCGTTCAGCACCAGGTTCGAGACGACGCGATGCAGCAGGTCCTCGTCCCCCTCCATGGGGGCCGGCTCACCCGCCAGCTCGAGCCGCGCCGTGTCGGGGCAGTCGGGGTGCTCGCGCACGAGGTGCAGCGCCGCCCGCGCTACCTCCCGCAGGTCCAGGGGCCGGCTCTGGGTCACCCGAACCCGCGAGAAGTCCAGGAACTCCGAGAGCAGGCGTGTCAGCCGGTCGGCCTCCCGCACGATCAGGCCGGCCAGGAACTGCTCGTCGGGGTGACTGCGCGCCGAGCGCGACAGCTGCTCCACCGATGAACGAATCGACGCCAGCGGGTTGCGGATCTCGTGCGCCAGGCTGGACGACAGCTCGGCCACCGCCTCGAGACGCTCGGCGCGCAAGTGGAGCGCTTCGAACCGCTTCGAATCGGAGATGTCGGTGAAGATGGCCGTCACCCGGGGGGGCCCCTCCGCCTGCGGGCTGATCTCGTGCGTCGTCGTGCTCACGCCGATCGCGAAGGTCCGGTCGGGGCGCCGGACCTGGGCTTCCACCCGCATGAGCCGGACACCCCGCCGGGCCGTCGCCGCCACCGCCGCCCACAGCTCCGGTGAGATGCGAGCCAGCTGCGCCATAACCGACCGGCCCAGCCATTCGAGCGGCGAGAGCCCGAGGAGCTCCTGCGCCGCCGGGTTGCAATACAGCAGCCGGCCGGCCCCATCCACCGTGAGCACGCCCGTGCGGATGTTGCGCAGCACTTCGTCAGCCTCGAGCTTGACCTGCTGCATCTCCGCCGCGAAGGCCTCACGCTCGGCCCCCATGACCGAGACCCGGCTGGCGATGTAGACCGTGACCGTGGCGACGGCGACGAATATGCCGAGCTGCGTCCAGACCCCGGACTCGAACGTCGGACCGTGGGCGAAGAGGACATCGGCGAAGTACACCACCCCGGCGAGCACCGTGACCAGCGCCGCGCTGAGCTTCGGCAACACCAGCGCGTAGAGGGCGATCACCAGCACGTAGAGCCCGGCGAAGTCGCTCTGCGGCCCGCCGGTGATGTGCACGACGGCCGTGATCAGGGCGATGTCGAACAGTGCCTGGAGGTAGAGGAAAGTCCGGCTGGGCCCCACGCCGCGTACGTGCGTCTGCCAGTAGGCGGGCGCCGTCGCCACCAGCGAAGCCACGAGCAACAACGACGCGACGAGCACGTCGAGCGGGGCGGCGACCCCGACCTTGAGCGCCGCGGTCAAGTAGATAGCGACGGCGACGCACAACCGGCCGACGTAGACCGCGCGCAGCAGAGTGCGCGGACTGGGAAGGCCCGTCGCCCCAGGGCCGGAGCTCAACCAGCGCATGATGAACAGCTGTCAGCGATCAGCTGTCAGCTCTCAGTCCCGAGGTTCGTTGGTGTCGCTCCTGGCATTGCCATGGAACGCGTTATATCACAATGATTTATGTTGCAACCCTGAACCCTGACAGTTGACTGCTGACAGCTGAGTGTCGCAAAGCTGTCATGGCGGCCGGACGCCTAGTATCGGTGGTGCTCTGGCAAAGTGCAAGAGTCTGGGTCACGTGTCGAGGGCAGGGCGACCGCGGCCGGGCGCCCGCCCCAGCTGCCAGCTCCGCCACAGGAAGTAGATCGCCGGGATCACCACGAGCGTCAGCCCGGTCGCCGTCACCATCCCGCCCACCATCGGGGCGGCGATCCGCTTCATGACGTCCGCGCCCGTGCCCGCGCTCCACAGGATCGGCGCCAGGCCGGCGATGATCGCGGTCACGGTCATCATCACCGGCCGGAGCCGTTGGACGGCGCCTTCCTGCACGGCCTCCGCGACGTCGCGCACGCTCCGCAAGGCGCCGTCCTCGCGGCGGCGCTGGTAGGCCTCATCCAGATAGATGAGCATGACGACGCCGGTCTCGGCGGCCACGCCCGCCAACGCGATGAACCCGACCCACACCGCCACGCTCGTGTTGTAGCCCAGCGCCCAGATGGACCACACACCGCCGACCAGGGCGAACGGCAGCGCCAGCATGACGATCAACGTCTCGGGGACGTTCCGGAAATTGAGGTACAGCAGCACGAAGATGATCCCGAGCGTGACCGGGACGACCAGCTTGAGCTTCTGACGCACCCGCTCCATGAACTCGAACTGCCCGCTCCAGGTCAGGCTGTAGCCGATGGGGAGGGTCAGCTCGGCCGCCACGACCCGCCGGGCGTCGCGGACGTAGCCGCCGAGATCCCGGCCCTCGATGTCCACGTAGACGGTCGTCACGGGAAACGCGTCGTCCGTCTTCACGGCCATGGGTCCTTGCACCACGTTCACCGCGGCAATCTGGCCGAGCGGGATCTGCGGGCCGGCCATCGTCGGCACGACGACGCGGCGCAGCTTGTCCAGATCGTTCCGCAGCTCCCGCGGGTAGCGCACGTTCACCTCGTAACGCTCGCGGCCTTCGACCGTGATGGCCGCGGTCATTCCCCCCACCGTCGCCATGATCACGTCGTGCAGGTCGCCCGCGTTCAACCCGAAGCGCGCTGCCTGCGCCCGGTCGATGCGCACGTCCACGTAGTAGCCGGACACGTTGCGCTCGGCGAACACGTTCCGCGTCCCTGGGACGTCCTGGAGGATCCTCTCCACCTGCTCCCCCAGGCGCTGCAACGTGTCGAGGTTGGGCCCGTAGATCTTGACCCCGACGGGCGTGCGCACGCCGGTCGCCAGCATGTCGATGCGGTTCTTGATCGGCATCGTCCAGGCGTTGGTCACGCCGGGCAGCCGCACCGCGCGGTCCATCTCGCTCACCAATCGCTCGGTGGTCATGCCGGGGCGCCACTGGTCGTGCGGCTTGAGCACGACAGTCGTCTCGTACATGTCGAGCGGCGCCGGGTCGGTCGCCGTGTTGGCGCGGCCTACCTTGCCGAACACGGAGGCGACCTCCGGGAAGGACGCGAGCACACTGTCCTGATAGCGCATGATCTCGCGGGCCTGCGCGATCGAGACGCCCGGGACGGTCGTCGGCATGAACAGGAGCGATCCCTCGTCGAGCGGCGGCATGAACTCGCTTCCCAGCCGGCTCCAGGGGAACAGGGTGGCGGCGAGCACCACCGCCCCGGCGAGGACCACGCGCCGCGGGTGCCGCAGCACCGAGGCGATGACCGGCCGGTAGGCCCGCATCAGCCAGCGGTTCACGGGGTTCGCCTCCTGCGGGCGGATCCGCCCGCGGATCAGATACCCCATGAGCACCGGCACGAGGGTGATGGACAAGAGTGCCGCGCCGGCCATCGCGAAGGTCTTGGTGAACGCGAGCGGCTTGAACAGCCGCCCCTCCTGCTGCTCGAGCGAGAACACCGGCAGGAACGAGACGGTGATGATGAGCAGCGAGAAGAACAGCGGCGGCCCCACCTGCACCGCGCTCTCGCGCACGACCTCCCAGCGCGAGCGGCCCGTGGACGCGTGCGCGTCCCGCTCGAGGTGCGCGTGCATGTTCTCGATCATCACGATCGCCGCGTCCACCATGGCGCCGATCGCGATCGCGATCCCCCCCAGGCTCATGATGTTGGCGGTCACCCCGAGCCAGCGCATGACGATGAACGAGATGAGAATGCCGAGCGGCAAAGTGACGATCGCCACCAGCGCCGAGCGCACGTGCAAGAGAAATAGAATGGAGATCGCCGCGACGATCAGCGATTCCTCGACCAGCGTCCGCTCGAGGTTGGTGATCGCGCGGTGGATGAGGTCGGAGCGGTCGTACACCGGCCGCAAGCGGACCCCGGGCGGCAGACTGCGCTGGATCTCGGCGATCCGCGCCTTGATGGCCTCGATGGTCTTGAGGGCATCGCTCCCGAAGCGCATGATCACGATGCCGGCCACGACCTCGCCCCGCCCGTTCAGGTCGGCCGCGCCTCGCCGCGGGGCGGGGCCCACCTCCACCGTGGCCACGTCGGACACGCGGATCGGCGTCCCGGTCATCGTGGCGCCCACCGCAACGCTGCCGATGTCCTCGATGCCGCGGAGATAGCCGAGTCCCCGGATCATGTACTCCCGCCCGCCCATCTCGATGACGCGCGCGCCGACGTCCGCGTTGTGGGCTCCGATCGCCTCGACCACCCGCATCACCGGGATACCGAAGGCGCGCAGCCGCTCGGGATCGAGCTCCACCTGGTACTGCTTCACGTAGCCGCCGAGGCTCGCCACCTCGGAGACGCCGGGGATCGCCGTGAGCTGGTAGCGGAGGTACCAGTCCTGCAGGGTGCGGAGCTGGGCCAGGTTCAGCGAGTCGCTCTCCAGCACGTACTCGAACACCCACCCGACGCCCGTGGCGTCCGGGCCCAGCGTGGGCTCCACGCCCCGCGGCAGGCGCTGGCGCAACCCGTTCATGTACTCGAGCACGCGCGAGCGCGCCCAGTAGAGATCGGTGCCGTCCTCGAACAGGACGTACACCAGCGACAGACCGAAGAACGAGAACCCCCGCACCACTCGCGCACCCGGCACCTTGAGCATCTCGGAGGCGACGGGGTAGGTGACCTGATCCTCCACGATCTGCGGCGCCTGCTCGCTGAACTCGGTCTGGATGACCACCTGCACGTCCGAAAGATCCGGCAGCGCATCAACGGGGGTCGTGCCGATCGCCCAGACGCCCGCTCCAATGATCGCGGCGGTCGCGAGCAGCACCAGGAAGCGGTTCCGGAGCGACCAGGCGATGACGTTGGCGATCATGGCCGCTTCTTCTCCGTTTCCCCGGTCATCCCCGGCATGTCGGGCATCCCCGGCATCCCGGGCATGCCGGCTCCTTTGGCCAGGCGCGACTCGGCGTCCACCAGGAAATTCGCCGACGCTACGACGCGCTCCCCCGCGGCCACGCCGCGCAGGACTTGCATGCGGTCCTCGGCGCGCGGCCCGAGCGTCACCTCGCGCGGCTCCAGGGCGCCGTCCTGGCGCACCACGAAGACGAGATTCCGCTCTCCCGTCATCACGACCGCCTCCGCCGGAACGCTCAGCAGGTCACGGCCGAGCAGCACCTCGAACAGGAGTGTGGCGTACATGCCTGGCTTGAGCAGTCCGCCGCGGTTCGGCAGCTCCACCCGCACCCGAGCAGTGCGGGTCTCCGCGGTCACGAGCGGCCAGAGGAAGCTCACCCGGCCCTGGAACGACCGGCCGGGGTAGGCGGCGAGCTCCGCGCGGACCGGGGCGCCGACCTTGATCAGCGCGAGATCCTGCTCGAACACTTCGCCTTCGATCCACACGGTCGAGAGGTCGGCGAGCCGATAGAGCTTCATCCCCGGCATCACCGCCTGCCCGGCGACGACCATCTTCTCGAGCACCACGCCGTCGAACGGCGCCCTCAGCGTCAGGGTCTTGGTGACCTCGCCGCTCTCCTCCACGCGGGCGATCTGCTCGGCCGAGATGTCCCAGTACGCCAGCCGGCGGCGCGACGCCGCCACGAGCTCCTGCGCGTTGCGCCAGGCTTCGGCCTCCGTGGAGTCGACGGACGCGGCGAGCCGCCGGGCGGTGAGCAGCTCCTGCTGCGCCGCCACCAGCATCGGGCTGTACAAGGTGAGCAGGGGCTCGCCCCGCCGCACGGGAACCCCGGTCGCATTGACGAGCAGCTCTTCGACGTAGCCGTCGATCTTCGGCGTGATGTCGGCCAGCCCCGGCTCGGCCGGCACCACCTGCCCCACCGTCCGGACCCTACGCGCCAGCAGGCCTCGCTGCACGACGGTGTACGTGACGCCGATGGCGCGCGCTTGTTCCGGGGTCAAGTGCACCGGCTCGCGGCCAAGTCCCACGCCGGTGTCAGCCGCCGTCGCGCCCATGCGGGCGTGTTCCTCGGCGGTCATCCCGACCGCGGCGTTGGATTCAGGCTTGCCGCCGCAGGCGCCCAACATCACGACGCCGCCGACGATGAGGGCTGCGACAACGGGCCTCATGGTGCCCCTCCCCCGGGCGCGCCCGGGCTCAGCGTCAGCGGACGCCCGAGCAAGGCCTCCAACTCGCCCACGGTCTGGTAGAAGTCGGCGCTCAGGCGGTACGTCTCGATTTCGTAGCGGTTCACGGTCATCTGGTTGTCCACGAGCTGCATGAAGGTCACACGCCCCACGCGATAGGTTGCGAGCGCGGCCTGAACCGAGCTGCGGGCCTGGGGCAGGATGCTCGAGCGGTACAAGCGGCCCAGGTTGCGGTCCTGCACGGCCCGAGCCCGGAGCTCGACGACCCGCGCCACGGTCTCGTTGCGCAGGCTCCGGAGCTCGGCTTCCGACATGTCCCGCATCGCGGCCATCTGGCGGCGCATGGGGAGCTGCTTGGAGGCCGCGAAGATCGGGAGGTTCACCCCGAGCATCAGGCTCACCATGTCGGGATACGCGGGCCGCCGCTGATAGGCGAAACCGACCTCGAAGTCGGGATAGAGCTCGCGGCGGGCGGCGGCCAGCGACGCCTCGGCGGCAGCCACCCGCTCGGCACCGGCCACAAGCGCCGGCCGGGCCTGAAGCGCAAGCGCCACGAGCGAGTCCACCGGGGGCAGCTCGCCCGCCGGCTCGGGGAGCGCGAGCGCACCGATGGGGCTCGTCGCCTCCCGACCCAGGAGCGCGTTGAGGCGCGCGGCTGCGGCGATCCGTTCCTGGGCCATGCGGGTGATCTCCTCTCCCATCCGGGCGACCTCCACCTGCGCGCGCAGCACGTCCTGCTGGATCCCCGTGCCCACGGCGTACATCGCGGTGCTCACCTGGAGGAATTCCCGCAGCAAGCCCTGGGTGCGGTGCATCACCTCGAGCGCCCGGTCGGCGAAGGCGACGTCGACGTAGGCCATGCGGATCTGCGCCGCGAGCATGCGCGCCTGTTCGTCCGCGTCCGCGGACGCCGCGGCGGCGCCGTGCCGGGCGGCGCGCCGCGCGCCGCCCAGTTTGCCCGGCCAAGGCAGCATCTGCATGATCTGCAGCTGGTTCATGGTCATCGGGTCCATGGTGGACCCGAACTCCGAGGCCATGCGGTTCATCAGCGCGAGCTGGAGCTGCGGGTCGGGCAGCGCGCCCGCGGGCCCGACGCGCTCGGCCGCCGCCAGCGCGGCGGAACGGGCGGCGCGGAGCATGGGATTGGCCTCGAGTGCGATCCGCACCGCCTCAGCCACCGTCAACGTGTCCGGGGGGGCGGCCTGCGCGGCCACGCCGCCAGCGGTTGCCCCCGCCAACAGCATGACCGCGAGGAGCTGCGACGCCGACTTCATGGCCGTCCCGCCGGCACCGGCTTCGCAAACCGGTTGTACAAGACCCCAACCAGTCCACCGATCAGGGCTCCCATGACCGCGCCCCAGGCGATGCCGACGAGCCACCCGCCGACCGTCGGGCCAGAGCCGAGGAACAACTCCATCCACGGGTCGGGCCGGCGTGCGATGGCATAGATCGCGAAGCAGATCGTGTTCACGAGCGCAAAGACGGCCGCGCCCGCGAGCGCGAGTGCCCTGGTGTCGAGGTGCGTGTTCATCTGATCCTCCTGTTCCCGGCCATGGAGCCGGGATGCGTGTCAGATCCGGTCCCGGAGCGTTCCGGGACCTACACGACTCGCCGTGTGGCGAGGAGGGTCAGCTGTTGGGGGGTGGTGTCGGAGGGCCGACGCGGTAGAGGTCGGTGAGGTGTGACACAGAAGGTCCAGCGGACCGCGTGGAGCCGGTCGTGAGGGCTGGCACGGGAGCCGGCGGTCTCAGCGCCGGGGTGACGCCGGCGCATCCCGGCGCGGCCTCACAGACCCCGAGCCCGGCGTCGTGGCAGCCATGCGGCATGCCGGCGACCAGCGCTGCGGATGCGGCCGCGTCGGCCGACTGGGGGCAGTGTTCATCGGCGTGGCCCTGGACCGCGGCCCACGGCAGGGCGAGCAGGGATACCGAGACGCCCGCGAGGACCAGCCCCGCAAGCGCGCGTTCGGTCATGGATCCCCTGCGTCCCCTCATTCTCGGCTCTCCAGGCAGCGTGCTCAGCACACGTGCTTGGCAAGGTAACGTATCGCCCGCTGCGGTGAAGCCCTGACGATGAGGCCTACCGCTGCGGCGGTCCCTGCCCCGGCTGCATCGGCCGCGGACCCATCTGCATCTGCTGGTGCATCTCCATCGCGTCCACCCACCCCTCCACCCGCCCGCGCTGCGCGTCGGTGAGCGCGGCCTTGGTCTGGGCGGCGGCGGCCAGCATCGTCCAGTGCCCCCGGCCCATGGCGTCGTGCGCCGCCTGGAAGTGCCGGCGGGCGCCCGCGGTGTCCGGTGCGTTGGCCGCGAGGCTCTGGCGCAGGGCCTGCATGTGCGTGCGGGCCTCGGCCATCGCCGCGTCCTGTGCCGTCTTGGCCGCGTCCCGCAGCGCCGTGAGGCGCGTGACCTGCTGGGGGGTGAGCCCGAGCACGTCCTTCCGGTCGAGGAGATGATCCGGCGCGAACGCCATGCCCCGCATCATCGGCTGCATCATCTCGTGCATCTGCCCCATATGTCCCATCATGGGCGACATCATCTGCATGGGCCCCATCATGCCACGCGCCGTGTCGGGCCTCGCCGGCTGCTGGGCCGCGAGCGGCACCGCTGCGAGCAGCAGGGCTCCGAGGACTGCGGTCTTCATGGGCATCGCCTCCAGTGTCAGAGTGTCCCTCTCCGTCCCTCTCCGCCCGCTGCTAGGATACACGAGGCGCTCGCGAAGCGACACCGGGGCCCAGACCTCGGGCCCCGGCTCCCTCAGCTCCCGTGCCGATCCGTCGTCAGGCCTTGAGCGCCTGGGCGCCCTTTCCCACCTCGATCTCCACCTGGCGGGGCTTGGCCTTCTCGGACTTGGGCAGCGTGAGCGTCAGGACGCCGACGTCGTACTGCGCCTTGATCCTCTCGACGTCGACGGTTGCGGGAATCGTGAAGCTCCGCTCGAAGGCGCCGTAGATCCGCTCATAGCGATGGACCTTCTCCGCCTTCTCCTCGGCGACCTGCTCCTTCTTGCCGCTGATCGTGAGCAGGTTGCCCTCGAGGGAGATCCTCACGTCCTCCGGCTTCACGCCCGGAAGCTCGGCCACGATGCGAATCGCGTCGGCCTCCTCGATGATGTCCACCACGGGAGTCCACGCGGCGGTCGTCAGCGTGGGGAGCGGCCACTCGAACCCGGCGAACGGCTCGGTGAAGCTCCTCCCCATCCGGCGCTCGAGGTTGTACAGCAGGTCGAGCATCGGGTCCTGGGTCCTGCGGGTGATGCCGAACATATCGTCACCTCCTCTCACGGTGCGCCCGCAACCTAGCGTGGCGGCCGTGAGAGGCGGCTGAAACGCGTGTGAAATGTTTGACAAGCCATGGCGCCAGCGAACCGCCGACCCCCACCTTCACTGCCAGCGAACGTCCCGTAGCGCCGATGGCGGGTTCGCCGAGGCGACGCTACGCTGGGTTCACCACCCCAATCCAGGAGGACATCGACGATGGATAGGAAGCCGCTGCTGCTCGCCACCGCGCTCCTGGCCGCCGCGCTCCCCCCGGCCGCGGCCCCGCGAGCCGCCGATTCCCTGCCCCCTGGGGTCACCCGGGCGCTCATCGCCGACGGCGAGAAGATCTTCAAGGGCGCCGGGCTGTGCCACGCGTGCCACGGACCCGACGGCAAGGGGATCGAGGCGATCAAGGCACCCAACCTGACGGACGCCCTGTGGCTCCACAGCCAGGGAACCTACGAGGACATCGTACGGCAGGTGATGACCGGCGTGCCCAGCGAGAAGTCCAAGTCGGGTGGGGTGATGGCACCGCGCGGCGGCACCCCGCTCACGGACGCGCAGGTCAGGGCCGTGGCAGCGTACGTGTGGTGCTTGCGAGCGGGTCCGGGAAAGCCCTGAGGATCACCTCGCGCTGCACGCGGATTCCGTTTGCCAAATGCTCGTCGACGGCAAACTCGGCGTGGCCGATGCGGAAGACGAACACCGGCGAGCGTTGCAGGAGCAGCATCTCCACTCCGGGGAGGATCCCCAACGCCGCCAGCCGTCGCCCGCCTGGGCCATCCGGGGCGTCGAGGCACGTGACCCTGCCCCGCTCCCCCGGGCCGAGCGCCGTCAGGCGCACCGCTTCACAATGAACGGCCTCGCACCGCTCGGCCGCCGGGACGGGTGCGCCGGCCGGGCACCCCTCGCCCCACCCACCACCCAGCAACGCCAGTCGGCTGCGAACCCACGCGATGGGGCTCATCGCTCCTGCCTCTTCCCGGTGAGTCGGACGAGCCACGCGGGGGCCACCGGGTTCTCGTAGCCACAGCGCGGGCAGCGCACGAACCGGCAGCCCGCCGCCAGCGGGCAGCGGCGACAGACGGGCTGGGCCCGATCCTCGAGAAACCCGTACGCGCAGAAGCCGCAGACCGTGGCGTGCGCCGGCGCCGCGGTCATCGCAGCGCTCCCAGCACGAGGTGCACGGCATACCCCGCGCCGAACGCGAACGGCGTGATGAAGGCCAGCATGCCGAGCGCGGTCTTCCAGCCCCGCTCTCTGACCATCATCAGGAACTGGGCGATGCAGGGCACGAAGAGCGTCAGCGTCACGGCCGCCACGGCGAGCTGACCGGGATCCAGCAACCCCTGCCGGTCCAGGTCGAACAGGCCGGCCGCGCCGTAGTCGCGCCGGAAGAAGCCGAACAGGAAGATCCGCGCCGCGTCCGCCGGGAGTCCGAGGGCGGCGACGATCGGCTGGAGCCCGCCGACGACGATGCGGAACAGGCCGGTCAACTCCCCCACCCACAGAAGCACGCTCGCGAGCAGGAACAGCGGCAGCACCTCGAGGAAGTACCACTGCATCCGCGTGTACGTCTTGACCAGCACATTCCCGAAGCGGGGCCAGCGCAGCGGGGGGATTTCCATATAGAAGGTGGCGCGCTGGCCAGGCAGGACCCGCGCGCCGATGGCGCCCACGAGGACGAAGGTGCCCAGGACCGACGCGGTCCACACCCCGAACGCGAGCGGGTGGCCCGCGAGGAGCGCCAGAATCACGCCGAGCTGGGCGGAGCAAGGAATGGCGAGCGCCAGGAGCAGCGTCGCCAGCACACGCTCTCGTTTCGTTTCGAGGGTGCGCGTCACCATCGTCGCCATCGTATCGCACGCGAAGCCGAGCACGATCGGAATCACGGCTCGGCCGGAGAGCCCGAGGCGCTTGAACACCCGGTCCACGAGGAGCGCGAGCCGCGGGAAGTAGCCGGAGTCTTCCAGCAGCGAGAAGAACAGGAAGAATGCGCCCACAATCGGCAGAATGATCGCGACCGCGTAGCGCAGGCCGAGCGTGAGGAGCCCGTACTCACCGACGAACAGCGAGCGTCCCGCCTCCCAGGGAATCCCCGCGAACAGGCGCTCGAAGAAGGGATTCACGCGCTGCTCGAAGAGCGTCCCCTCGAGCCAGTCGACGACGGTTCCAGCGCCGAACCGGCCGACGAACAGGTACAGGCCCAGGTAGAGCACCACGAGCAGCGCGGGGATGCCGGTGGTCGGCCGCGCCAGGAAGCGACCCAGCCGATCCGCCCACTCGGCCCCGCGGCGGCCGCTCGTCGCCACCACGCCATCCAGCAACTCCTCGGCGGCGCGCTGCCGCTCCACGGCGATCCGATAGGGTGCCGGAGCGCCGAATCCGGCAGCGAGCTCGCGCGCCGCGGTCAGCGCCGCCCGGCCGCCATCGGGTTCCGCCCCGCGGATCGCCGCCGCGGCTTCCGTGTCGCCCTGGATCAGCAGCGCCGCGAAGGCGGTCGGATCCACCGGATAGACGCCCGCCAGCCGCTCCCGCAGCGAGCGAAACGCGGTGCCGACTCCGTTGCCGTAGACCGGGGGGAGCGCCACGGGCCTGGACCCGGCCCGGGCGATCGCCGCGCGCAGCGCGTCGATCCCGCGCCCCTCGACCGCCACGACCGGCACAACCTCCACTCCGAGGCGTGCTGCCAACCGTGCAGCGTCCACCCGCAGGCCCACCCGCTCGGCCTCGTCCACCATGTTCAGCGCGACGACCAGCGGTCGGCCCACTTCCAAGAGCTGGAGTGTCAGGGGAAGCATCCGGGGCAGGCTCTTCGCGTCGACGACGTGCACGACCACATCCACCGCGCCGTGGAGCACGACCTGGCGCGCCACCCGCTCCTCCTCGGTGTCGCACAGGAGCGAGTACATCCCAGGCGTGTCGACCACCTCGGCCGCCGCGCCGCCGAGCGTTGCCGTTCCGCGGCTGACCTCGACCGAGGTGCCCGGGTAGTTGGAGACCGTGACGTAGGCGCCCGTCAAGCGATTGAACAGGGCGCTCTTCCCCACGTTTGGTGCGCCCACCAGCGCAACCCGCAGCCGCGAGGCTGCGCCTCCGCCCTGGTGGCCCGAGGAGGAGTCGGCGATCGTACCCATGCGGATGCAAGGCTACGCCGTCGCGGTGAAGCCCGGGTGTGAGGACGATGAGGGGGTCTTCACGGACGCTTCCGAATGTCTTTCTCCGACCGGGCGGAGTTTGTGTCCCGAGGGCCATTCCAACCAATGGAGATGACGACTATGAAGACGGCTATGGCGGTCGGGGTTGCGCTGGGCCTTGCGCTGGCCGCCTCGACGGCCTCCGCCCAGGCGTCGGACTCGGCGCCGGACGGCGCCGCTCTGTATCGGCAGCACTGCAAGACGTGCCACGGCTCGACCGGTACGCCACCTCAGCGCATGCTGGCGAAGTACAAGGACCTCCCGACCCTGGATTCCGCATTCATCGCCGCGCGCTCGAATGACTCGCTGGTGGTCGTCATGCGCAACGGCATCGGCCGCGACATGAAGCCGTTCAAGGAAAAGCTGACGGCGCAGGAGATCGCAGCGGTCGCCGAGTTCCTGAGAACGCTGGGGGCCTCGAAGGCCCCGTAGGGGCTACGGCGGGGAGGGCGGCGGGGGGAACGTGTCGTAGAACTGAGGCTGGACCTCCGGCCCGGCGCGGCCGCGCAGGGACGTGAGATAGCGCGCCAGCTCCTCGATTTCCTGGTGCGTCAGCGCGGGGGGCCCGTAGGCGGGCATGCGCGACTCGGGATGGAACCGCGCCGGCTCCTCCATGAAGCTGTGCAGCCAGCCCGCCGAGTGCCGCAACCCGACCTCCGTGAGATCGGGACCCTCCTCGCCGCCCTGCCCCGTAATCCGGTGGCACCCCGCGCACTGCTGTGACTGATAGAACGCCCGGCCGGCCCGCTCCACCGACGTGAGCGGCCGGCCCACCTCGCCCGCCTCGCCCGGCCCGGCACCCCGGGCCGCCGCGCCAATCAGAAAGGCGGACCCTCCCAGGAGCGCCGTAAGGCAAAGCAGCGCCACCGGGCGATGCCGCAGATTGCGGGTGCTGTGCCGATCGAACAACGGGAGCGCGAGAAGCACCACGACGAGCGCGGTGGGCACGCCCACGGCAACGAGGCTCTCCAGGGAGCCGGGCACGTGCTTGAGCAGCTCGTACACCGGCAGGAAGTACCATTCCGGTCGCGGCACGTAGGCCGTGTCCGTGGGATCGGCGGGCGCTTCGAGCGGGGCACCGAAGCGGGCGGCGAGTAGCACGATGGCGGCGACGACGCCCAGCGCCACGATGGCATCCTTGCCGAGGATGTCCGGCCAGAAGCGCTGGCCGCCGCGCTTGGTCGCGGCGTACGCCTCGCGATAGTAGGCCGGATACGCCGGGTCGCTCGTGCGCGCCGGCGCGCCCTGCTCGAGCGCCCGGGGCAGCGGAGCGATGCCCTGGCGGATCACGATCACCAGATGCAGCAGCACGAGGCCGCTCAGCAACAGGGGCAGCCAGAGCACGTGGAAGGCGTAGAACCGAGTGAGGGTGGCGGCGCCCAGCTCGACGCCGCCGCGGAGCAGGGCGACGAGCGCGGCACCGATCCCGGGGCTCGTGCCGGCGATGTTCGTGCCCACCGCCGTCGCCCAGTACGCTTTCTGGTCCCAGGGGAGCAGGTAGCCCGTGAAGCTGAACCCCATCACGAGCCCGAACAACCCCACGCCCACCAGCCAGTTCGCCTCGCGCGGATACTTGTAGGCGCCCACGGCAAACACCCGGATCATGTGCGCGATGATCAGCACGACCATCGCGCTCGCCCCCCAGTGATGGATGCCGCGCAGGAACGCCCCGCTCGCCACTTCCCGCTCGATGTAGCGGATACTGTCGTAGGCGTGGTCGGGGGAAGGCGAGTAGTACGTCGCGAGCACCACACCGGTAACGACCTGCACGGCGAAGACGGTCAGCGCGGCACTCCCCAAGGTGTGCCACCACGTGAGCCGATCGGGAACTTCGCGGTCCAAGAGCGCGCGCTTCGCCCCGCGCAGATCCAGCCGCTCGTCCAGCCAACGGAACGGGCCGTTCATAGACTCACGCCACGCTCTTGTCGGGCACGCCGAGACGGAAGTCCTGGTACAGGGCGTATAGGATCCGGTTCTCGACCTTGACCTGCAGCGTGTCGAGGGGACGGGGTGGCGGGCCGCTGCGCACCGCGCCCGTCTCGACGTCGAACAGGCCTGTGTGGCACGGGCAGTGGAACAGCTGGTCTCTCTCGTCGTAGCCGAAGCTGCAGCCCAGGTGGGTGCAGCGCCCGTTGTAAGCCGTGAACGTCTCGCCGTCTTCTGAATAGAGCCACACGCTCCGGAGCACGCGGGTCTCGACCCACGCGTCCTTGACCGTGGCCACAAAGTCCACCTTGACGGGGATCCCGACGTCGATGAAGTCCACCTCACCCAACCTGACCCACTCCTCCTCCGAGCGGCGGCGGAAGCTGGGTGAAAGGAACGCCCGCAGCGCCGGCACCCCCGCCAGCGCGGCCGACAGCACGGCTCCGGCGGCCGCGGCCCACCTCAGAAAGACCCGGCGCGTCGTGCCGGCGACTGGCTGCTGCTCCCCGACCATCTATCGACCTCCGGGCTCGGGTATGGGGGATGGCGCGGAAACGTTACCACACGTTGGTCACGCCCGCTTGAAACCAACATGAAGCCTTGAGGGCCGGGCGCTATCGTTGCGGGATCGCGGTGCCGTGGCACGCGGTGCACATCTCCGGATTCTTGCGCCGCAGCCGTTCGGGATCGAAGCCCGGTCCGTGGGGATTGAAGTGACGCCCCCCCAAAGCTGAATGGCACTGGAGGCAGTCAGGCTCCGTGTGGCACCCGACACACGACTCGAGACTCTGTCGGGCCGCGCCGCCGTGACCCGCGATGAAGAACCTGCTCGCGTCGTGATACCCGGAGCCGAGCGTGCGCGTCGCCGTCAGCCCGGCGGACGCATGACAGCTGGCGCAGAAGCCCCCGACGTTGTGGCAATCCGCGCACGAGGTCTCCCGTGCGTAGGCCGCGGCCGGATGCCGCGTCAGGAAACCGACTGGATGGAAGCCCGGGGCGGCTCCGGCGTCCGGGCGGTGACACGCGAGGCAGTCGGTGCGGATGTGGCACCCGGCGCACGTCGCCGGCGCGCTGGCCGCGACGACGGCGTGCCGGTCCGCGAAGCGCTGGCCGTGGGACGGTGGGGCGCGGCGCGTCGTGAGCGCTCCGGGACCCCGGCCGGGCTCCCGGCGGTGAAGCGCGGCGGCCAGACGCGGCGCGCCCACATGGCACGTGGCGCAGCTCTCCCGCGCATGGCACGTCGCGCACGCCGCTGGGGTGCGCCGCACGATGGCCCCATGCCGCCCCAGGAAGCCCGGATCGGCGTGCGATGCGGGAGGGGCAAGCCGCGTCGCAATCGCCGTCGATCGCGCGTCCGGCTCGAGCGCCTGGATGACCGCTTGCTCGGGCGCGTCGACGTGGCACGTGATGCAGAAGTCGCGTGCGTGGCAGGTGGCGCAGCTCGCGGCGACGGGTGCGCCCCCCGCGCTGCCCTGCGCCGCCACCCCGTGCCCTTCGCGGCGGGCGAATCCCACCTCACGATGCGACGGCGGTGCGGGCCAGGCGGCGATGCGGTCGCGGGTCAGGTCGGTCGCCTCCACCAGCGGCAGATGGCAGCTAGCGCACGCCGTGTCCGGTGCCGCGAGATGCGGTACCCGCACGCCGTGACAATCCAGGCAGCGCTGCACCACCGCCCGCCGCACCGTCATCCACGGCGCGCCCTCGTCCTGATGGCAGTCCACGCACGCGGGGGGCTCGGGCTGACCCGCTGCCGGCCGGACCATGAGAGAGACGAGGTCGTGCAGGAAGCGCTGGTTGCTGGGCCGCGGCGTGTCCGGCGGCTGCCAGCTCACGGCAGGGCGCACGGCGCCGTCGTGACACGCGGCGCAGGCCACGGAATCCGGCCACATGGCGGAGTCGGGCTCGACCGCGCCCACATGGCACCCCGTGCAGCTCGGGAGCACCTGGCGATGCCGAACGTGGTCGAAACCCTGTCGGGAGGCCGGATCCTGAGCCGCGCCCGGAGTCCCCGCGACCAGCGCGACCCCCAGTCCGAGAATCGCCGGTGCGAGGCTCACGGACGTCGCGCCGGGGGGAGCCACCCGAGATCCGCGCCGCTGCCGAACAGCAACACCGCGCGCGCGGTCACCCGGACCTGGCTCCAGTCGAACGCCGCCGCGTCCGGCCGTTCGCGCTCCTCGGCGTAGCTCGCCACCCCGAGCTGGAGCCGGAGCCGGTCCCCCGGCCGGTACTCGGCGTCGAGCCCGATCCAGCGCAGGCTGGCCTCGTCGAAGCGGAACTCGAGGGGCCGGTCCAGCGTGCCTCCGTGGAGCGCGACGGTCAGCGGCGCACCGGGAGCATAGCTCACGGTGCCTTCGAGCCCGCGGGACGACGCTCCAGGCCCGAACTCCGCCCGGTAACCACCGTCAATCGTCCAGCGCGGCGACGGGACATACGTGATCCCGCTCGCGAAGCGCCACCCCTCGGTCTCGTTGTCCACGAGCGGGGTTGCGGCCTCATCGTCGGCGAACCAGTAGCGTTCGCCCCTGGCGCGCAGGCGCAGGCGCGTGAGCGGGGCGACCACGAGGGAGGTGTGGAGGGCGCTGTACGGCACGGGGCTGAACGCCCCCCAAACGGTCCACAGTTCGAAGTGCGGCCGGTAGCGACGAGCTCCGAGTGTGGCGACCAGGGTACCGCGTGGACGCGTGTAGCCAAGGGTCGCCTCGGCGCTGCCCCACAACCCCGCCGCCAGGTCGTATTCCGCACCACCCGTGAGCGTCCACCCGGGGAACGGGCGCAGGGCGGCGTCGGCGCCCACGCGCTCGGAGACGAAATAGTGCGATCCGGGGTCCACCTCACGCTGGTAGCTCACCCGCAGATCGGCTCGAGTCGTAGTCCAGCCGGTGCCCAAGCCGGCCACGATTTGCCGGTCGCGTGGCTGGAAATCGTCGAGCGGGTTCAGCACCGGGCTGGTCACCGGGAGCGCCGCCCCTCGCGCCAGCCCCCACCCCGCGTAGCCTGTCGCCTCCAGCCCGCGTCGCGTGCTGCGTACCGTGAGCGCCGCCCCGTCGAAGCCGGTGACGCCGAACCGGGTGGGGATGGCCAGCCGACCCAGGTGGGCCGTTAGCCGTTCGACTGCGTACTCGGCGTACCCCTCGAGCAACTGCAGGGCCGGTTCGGTGCCCGGCCAGACGTCGGAGTCACCCAGGGCGAGGCCCAGACGGGCGGTGGCGCGGAGGCGTAGGCCGGGCAGGCCCAGCCCCCAGAGCGAGAGATCTGCGGTGGTGGTCAGCGGGCCGCCGCGCCGCTCCGGCCCGGGCCGGAAGAAAAAACAGTATCCCGCCGCGGCGCTGCACCGGACCGCGAACCCATCCGGCGTCGCCGGGCCACCCGCCGCTCCCGTCACGGTATCGGCGGCGGGAATGCTGTCGATGGCCCAGCCGCGGTAGGACACGGCCTGCACGCGAGTGTCGAGCCGGAGCCGATAGCCCTGGGCACTTGCGTGCGCCATGGGGAGCAGCGAGGCGCTCAGCGCACCCATCAGTCGCCACGGCGACATCACGAGCCCTCGACCGTGCGCTGGAGCCGCTCGCGGAGGGCGTCGGGGGTCGCCTGCAGATGGCAGACGGAGCATTCGCGCGTCGGCTGGTGCGCGCCCTGCGATGGGTGACAGGTCAGGCACAAGAGCCGGTCGGGGGTCAGCCGCGCGACGATGGCCGGCGCGTGACAGGAGGCGCAGCCGAGGTGGGCCTCGACCGGCGGCGCGTGGGCCGCCCGCACGGCCGCGCCGACCCCGTCATGGCAGGCCGCGCACGAGCGACCTGCGTCGTGGTGGCCGTCGTGGCACGCCGCACAGCTCGCGGCCGCAGGCACGGGCGCCAGCGTGACCGGGACGGTGTGACAGGTGACGCACTTGAGACCCGCGTGCCTGGCATGTTCGAAGGTCGCCGAGCGACTCGCCGGGGGGGTGCCCGCTACTGCGACGCGCACGGTCACCGGAAGCGGCCGGGCCAGCTCCGTCGCCACGTGGCAGGTCGCGCAGTCGCTCGTCGCCGGCGCCTGATGGTGGCAGATCTGGCAGCCTCGGGGCGGGGCGAAGGTGAGGCGACCGTGCCCGCTGCGGGAAACGTGGCAAGTGAGGCAGGCGAGCTGTTTGTGTCGGTCGTGCGAAAACGAGTCGGGGAGCGCTGCCGGGGCCGCGAGCCGCAGCGGTGCTCGCGGCGGATCATCCAGGGGCGGGTCCCCTTTTCCCTTCACGTGGCTCTCGGTCCACCAATCATGCCGCAGCGAGGTGCGGCGGAGCGCCGCGGTCGTGTCGAACGGCAGGGGTGGGCTGAGCCGACCCCGGGCTCGCTCCCGGACGGCCGCGTGGCAGCCGGCGCAGTCGCTGGCGTCCACGCTGGCCTGGTGCGGCTGGTGGCACAGGGTGCAGCGTTCCCCCGCCTTGCGGTGCTGCAACCCGACGTGGAACGGTTCGGCCCGCCAGTCCGCGTGACACCCGGCGGTGGTACAGCTCTTCGCGGCCGCGGCCGCGGCCCGCTGCGTGTGCGGGTTGTGGCACATGCCGCAGGTGCCGCTGTGGGGATCGCGGGCGGGGTCGAAGCCGGCCAGGACGGCCCGCATCTCGTGGCAGGAGAAGCATTGCTTCTGGCCCGGCACGAGCGTCCCGGTCGCCGAGTCACGGGTCGCAAGCCGGGGCACCTCGGCGGTGAACTGGTGACAGGTGACGCAGTGCAGCGCCGTCTGCTGCCGCATCTTGCCGAGCCCGATGGCGCTGCCGACGTGGCAGCCGGCCTGCCCGCAGGTCGAGTCCACGGGGGCGAAGTGATGCACCTCGAGGCCGTGGCAGGTGACGCACTGGAGGCCGCGCAGTGAGCTCGAGTCGGACTCGAGATGCGTCCGGTGACCGGCGGTGGACGCGATGCGCTGCCACACCTCTGCGCGATCGGTGACGTGGCAGCGGGCGCACACGTCGTTCGGCACCTTCGCGTGGGGGCCGATCTCCGCCGGGCGCTCGGCCACCCACAGGTAGAGCTGTCGCGTGCTGGCGAAGATCGATTGCTGGTGGCAGTCGTGACACGACAGCGAGTCGTGCTCGCTCGCGACGAACCGCTGGTAGGCCGGACCCATCACGTGGCAGCCGGTGCAGAACCCATTGTCGTACTGCATGTAGTTCCAGCTGACCGCGCCGAACGCCGTGAAGGCCAGCACCGCCGCCGCGGCTCCCGCGGCGAGCCCGACCCTGACCCCGCGCGGCCGGGTGGCGACCCACTGCGCGAGCGCGGAGCGCCGACGCCACAGCAGCACCGCCACCCAGGCCGCCACGGCGAGGCCCACGAACAGGCCCGCGACCTGGACCCACTGCGGGACGGTCTGGAACAGGAACCGCACGACGGTCGCGATTCCCCCGGGCAGGGGTGACTCGACCATCGGCTCCTGGGCCAAGAAGTCGGCCCCGGTCAGCGCAAGGCTCCCGGGGCCGGGCAACAGGATCATGGCGAAAGATTCGTGACCGCGCCGCTACTGTCCAGCCCTCGGCCGCGGGAACGGCACGCTCCCCGAGACCCCCATGGGCCCGCTCAACATCTGTCGCATCGCGGGCGACAGCACGGGGAACCACAGGGAATCCGAATAGACGGCGGCCAGCTCGTCGATGCTGCCGCGTAGCAGCGCCTCGGCGTAGAAGGGGTTGTGCGCCCCGCGCGACTTGTCGCCGTTCAAGTACAGGAACACCCCGCTCGCATCCTCGCCGAACGTCCTGACGTTGAACTCGGCACCGTCCGCGGCGCTGACCGGCGCGGCCGTCGGATTGAGGTCCGTCGAGTTCTGCTTGATCTTGGCGAGGTACCCGGTGTCCGTCGGGAACGCGTCGATGGTGCGGTCGCCGTCGAGATCAGACCAGAGCGCGGCCGCCAGGTCCTGCAGCCGCCCGCGCGAGACGGAGTAGACCAGCGCCGCCTGGTTCTCGGTCGCGTGGCATCCGGCCGCGGCGCACGGCTTGAACGACCGTACCGCCGCGGTGAAGGCACAGTTCAGGATCGTGTCCGTCGGCACGCCCCCCGGACCGTAGCAGGGGATGGGCCGGAACAGATGCCCGGTCGCATTCCTGACCGGCGCCTGCGTGACCGTGAAGCTGTACAGGTGGCAGCCCGCACACAGCCTGGGATTGGCGGTCAGGGAACCGTGGGTCGCCGTGCTCGACGCGCTGAGGAGCACCGTGTCGACATAGGCGGGGTTCGCCCACCCCGCGTCCCCCAGCAGGACGGCGCCCTGGGGGGCATGGGGCACGTTGCCGCGCGAGCTGCCGCTCGCGGGCACGGTCCGCCGCATGTGGCACTTCATGCAGAGATTCTGCGCCGGATCGTCGGTGTCGATGGGGAACCGCAGCTGCTTGGTGTTCGGGGACCCGTGCGGGTCGTGGCACACCGCGCACGTGACACCGAGCGCGGTGCTGTGATTGATCGGGTCGTCCTTCTCGACGTAGTCGGCCGTCGAGCCCCACGCCTTGATCACCGACCGACCTTCGTGACAGCTCAGGCACGACGCATAGGTCGTGGGGTTGCTGAGGTAGTTGGTGATGACGTCGTCGTTCGCCTCGGCGTGCCGCGACTGCTCCCACTCCTCGACGAACGGATCGCCTGACTCCGCGGAGTGACACTCGCCGCAGGTGCCGACGGTGTCGCTCACCTCGGCCGCGAGCCGAGCCAGCGGCACGGGGCCCACATCGGGCTCCTGCACATGATCGAACCCGGGTCCGTGACAACTCTCGCACTGCACGTCGTGGTAGGCGGAATCGGCCACCGCGTCATAGCCGGCGGTGCCCTCAACGGCGTTGCCCCGCTCGGTCAGACTGTGGCAGCTGCTGCATCCCGGCTGTACGCCCCCCGAGGCCTGCAAGTCCGCCCATGCGTCTGCGTGGGCAGTCGCCACCCAGTCGCGCTGGTGCCCGACATGGCAGTTGCCACAGGTGGTCTGCTTGGTGCTGACGGTGAAGTAGCCGAGGAATCCGCTCTGCGCATCGGGCGGTGGGTTGAACGGCGGACGGTCACGGTAGACGATTTCTTCGTCGGTACACGCGCCCAGAATCATCCCCGCGACGACGACCAACGCTGCGCTCCTCATGCGCCACCCCCGCTCGCGCTGTGGTGTGAGCACTCCGCGCCACATTGTAGCACTCACTCGTCTCGTGGGGCAATACCTAACTGACTGTATTACATGACCTTAGGCTGAAGATTCCTTCATGGTGCCTGGCGTCGCCCCGCGACCATCTGCAGGTACAGCAGGAGATCGGTCGTCTGCGGGCCTACCGGCCCCGCCACTTTCATGCGCTCCATGTTCCGCTCCATGCGGGCGAAGACCGTGGGCCAATCCTCCGGCGAGTGCACCCGGGGATCGGGGAGCGCGTGACAGCGGCTGCACACCGTCGCGAAGTCCTCGCGGCCCCGGCCGGGTGGCAGCGACGCCCCGCTCACCTTGAGGGCGTTCGCGATGAGGTAGTCGAGCATGACGTAGCGCTCGGCCATCGTGGGCACCGCCACGCCGAGCGACGGCGGGAGCCACTCCATGCGGAGCCACATCCGCCGCGCGACGCCCGGCCAGTCGGTCGCGCTGTGCGCCGACGGCGCCGGCAGCGCGTGGCACTGGGCGCAGTACTTCGCCATGAGCAGGGATCCCCGCGACCCGGGGTCCGGAAGATCCCCCACGGTCACGCCGGGGGGAGGCAGCGCGATATTGGCCGCGGCGAGCAGCAGCTCGTCCGAGCGATGCAGCCAGCCCTGCCCCGTCGCCGCACCGGACGACTCGGCGGCCGGACGGGGGACTTCACGGCACCCCCACCACGTGATCCCGAGCACTCCGAGCAGCAGAGGTCGAAGCATGTCGCCCCCCTTTTCGTCAACGCACGGCAGGCCAAAGGCACCATGCCGTCCGGCGGGTGAAGACCGCATGAATCAGCGGTGAGGAGACCACACCGTCAAGTCCCGCTCCCTGCTCCCCGCTCCCGCTTCTTGAGCAAGTGCTTCAAGCGCAGCCGATCCTCCCGCTCGCGCTCGTCGAGGACGCGGCGCACGCCGGTGGCCTCGCGGCGCAGCGCCGGGAGCAATCGCCGCTCCAGGGTGTTGACCTGGCGCGACGCCTGGGCCAGCGCCTCACCCAGACGGCGCAGCAGCATCTCGCGCGGGGCGGCGTCGAGCAGCAGCTCGACCAGCGCCTCGAACTCCCGAGCCGCGGCGACGGCCGCGGGCCCGACGCTCCCCGGCGGGGTCCCACGCGCGGCCGGCGTCCGCACCACCGGCGGCCGGGCGACGAGGTCGGCGACGGGGATTCCCCACAGCTGTCCCGCACGCAGCTCGAGGGCGAGGTCGCGGTAGGGCCAGCCCAGCGCGCGAACGCCCGCCCCACCCTGCACGCCCAGCGCTTCGAGCAGCG
>CAZVSO010000015.1:13015-27260 GCA_964629425.1 uncultured Gemmatimonadaceae bacterium | reverse complement strand
GCGTCCGAGCCGGGCGGCCACGGCCTCGTCCCCGGCCGCCTCGGCGGCGACGGCGAGGGCCGCGAGCGCCGGCGTGCCGGTGGCGAGGAGCGCCCCCAGGGCGCGCGCCGCGCGCACGGTAGCGAAGGCGTGGCGGATCGAGCCCACGACCGGCAGACCGAGCAGCCAGCCGTGCCAGGCAGCGCGGCGCTCGGCAACGAACCGGGCGCCGGCGAGCCCGCCCGCCACGGCGACCGCGGCGAGGATGAGCCCCCAGTCGCGCAGGACCTGGGAGGCCGCGAGCAGGAGCCGGGTGGCGAGCGGAAGCGCCTGGCCCATCTCGCCGAGCAACGCGGCGAAGCGGGGGACGACGAACAGCACGATCAGCCCGACCGACAGCGTCCCCACGAGCGCGAGGATCAAGGGATAGGTGAGAGCGGCGCGGATGCGGGCAGCGGTCTCGGCCTGCGCCTCGAGCTGGGCGGCGGCCTGCGCGAGGCCCGCATCGAGCCCGACGCCGCGCTCACCCGCCCGCACCAGCCCGATCGTCACGGCCGGGAACAGGCCGTCCTCGGCGCCGAGCGCGGCACCGAGGGACGACCCCTCGCGCACCCGTGTGGCCACGCGGCCCAGGGCGTCACGCAGGCCGGCGGGCGCCGCGCGCTCGGTGGCCCGCAGCGCGGGCTCGAGCGGCACGCCGGCGCCCACGAGCGCCGACAGCCCTTCCATCACGGTGGCGAGCGAGCGGGTGGAGGGGCCGAACAGGCGCCGGACGGCGACGCGCGGCTGCGGCTCGACCTTGAGGGGCATGAGCCCGCGGCCGGACAGCACGGCGGCCGCCTCGGGGCCGGACGTGGCGTCGAGCACGCCTTTGACGACTGCCCCGTCGGCACGCGCGGCCTCGTAGCGGAAGGCGGTCACGGTGGACTGCGGCTAAAGCCGCGGCTCGGCGCTCCCGCTGAAGCGGGGCGGTGTCGGTTCCGCCGGTTCACCGACAGCAAAGCCGCGGCTTCAGCCGCGGACACCCCGGCGCCGGCGCGCTCACCCACCGATATCCCCATCCTCGCCTTCCCCGCCCGGCTTCCCGTCGCGTCCGAACGTGACGAGGTCGTAGCCCTGCCCGTTTTTCTCGCCCGGGCTCTTGTAGGCGTAGGCCCGGCCCCAGGGATCGAGGGGCACCGCCTTCCTGAGATACGGCCCACGCCAGTTGCGTGCCGGGGGCTCGCCCGCGGGCGCCGCGCGCAGGGCCTCGAGCCCCTGCACCGTCGAGGGATAGTAGTCGTTGTCGAGCCGGTACTGGTCGAGCGCAAGCCCGAACAGCTCGAGCTGCGCTTTCGCCGCCGAGATCTTGGCGTCGCCCACGTTCCGGAACACCATCGGCCCGACGAGCCCCGCGAGGATCGCGATGACGGTGATGACGACTAACAACTCAATCAAGGTGAAGCCCGCGAGCCGTCGGCTCGCAAGGTGCGTAGTGCGTGGTGCGTGGTTTGTGACGGTGCGATGAGGATGCCGGTGACGCACCGCGAGCAACCACGCACTAGGCACCACGCACTCAGTGTTCAGTAACACGTAACACCTCCTCGACGGTCGTGACTCCGTCTCGGACCTTCGCCCAGCCATCCTCGGCGAGGGTCGTCATGCCCTGGGACCGCGCGATCTCGCGCAGCTGATGCTCGGGCTCGGATTGCACGAGAGCCCGGCGAACCTCGTCGGTGACAGTGAGCAGCTCGAAGATGCCCGTGCGGCCGAGGTAGCCGGTGTGGCGGCAGGCAGGACAGCCGCGGCCGCGATGCAGCGTCGACGGCGGGGCACCGCGCGCCCCGAGCGCGGCCAGCTCCTGCCGATCGGCGCGATACGGCTCCCGGCACTCGACGCAGATCCTTCGTACCAGCCGTTGGGCGAGCACGGCCTCGAGCGTCGCCGCGATCAGGTACGGCTCGACCTTCAGGTCCAGCAGCCGGGTCGTGGCGCTCACGGCGTCGTTGGTGTGCAGGGTCGAGAACACGAGGTGCCCCGTGAGCGCCGCCTGAGTGGCGAGCGCGGCGGTCTCGGCGTCGCGCATCTCGCCCACCATGAGGACGTCGGGGTCCTGGCGCAGGATGCTGCGCAGCGCGGCGCCGAAGGTCATCCCGGCCTTGACGTGCACGGGCACCTGCGTAACGCCGCCGAGGTGGTACTCCACGGGGTCCTCGACCGTGACGATCTTCTCCGCCGCGGCGTCGCGCAGGCCGAGCGCGGCGTAGAGCGTCGTGGTCTTGCCGCTCCCCGTCGGCCCCGTGGAGAGGATGATCCCGTGCGGGCGCAGGGCGAGCCGGCGGAAGCGGTCGAGCGCCTCCGGCGCCATGCCGAGCTCGTCCAGCCCCACCGGCTGCCCGCCACGATCGAGCAGGCGCAGCACGACCGACTCGCCGTAGAGCGTAGGCACGCTCGAGACCCGGAGGTCCAGCTCGCGCTCCTCGAGCCGCACGCGGATGCGGCCGTCCTGCGGCACGCGCCGCTCGGCGATGTCCAGCTCGGCGAGGAGCTTCACGCGGGAGACCACGGCCGCCTGGAGCCCGCGCGGCGGGCTCGGGATCTCCTGGAGCACCCCGTCCACGCGAAAGCGGGCGCGTAAGCCATCGCGCGTGGCCTCGAGGTGGATGTCCGAGGCGCGGGCGTCGTGCGCCTCGCGGATCAGGAGGTTCACGAACCGGATGACGGGCGGCTGGTTGGCGAGGTCGCGGGCGTCGGCGAGTGGCACCTCTGACTCCGGCGCGGCCCCGGACTCCGCGTCGAGGTCGCGCACCAGCTCGACTACCGACTCGGCGGCGGCGAACGCGCGCCGGATCCCCTCGTGCAGCTCCTCGCGTGAGACCGCGACCAGCTCGAGCGGCAGGCCGAAGGACAGCTCAAGGTCGTCGAGGACCTCGACGGCCGGCTCACCCGCGACCGCGACGCGCAGGTGGCCGTCGGTCGTCTCGAGCGGCAGGATGCCGTTGTGCTCGAGGTAGCCGGCCTCGAAGGAGTCGGGGAGGGGGAGCTTGGAGAGGAGCGCGGTGGTCACGGCGGCACGACCTTCAGCGGCGCGGATGCCCTATCCTACCGCGCGGACGGCGTGGGGGCGAGGGTGGGCGGCGAGCGCGCGGTAACCTGAAATAGGGATAGCGGTTCCGAATAATGATCGGCGACACCCTCGTGCCCATCGTCGCACTACGATGAGATCTGGACCAGAAAACCGGGAGCACCCCACTGCCGTGAGCCCCGGGCCCTTTCGGCGAGCGTGACCACCACAGCACGAGGAGGGCACTCCTCAGAGGCGATCCTCCGTGCCGACCTGGCCCAAATTGGGGGAAACGTCACGTGCCCGGAGCGATCCAGCCCCTGCAGCGCCAGCACCGGGCGCCCGGCGGTGCAGAGATCAGCCGCCCTTCAATCCAGTACGTCGATATCGGCGACCTTTTGGGGCCCCTCATAGAGGCCGAACCTTGTGCCGCGGTGCAGTCTCTGCTGAGGGGCCTCATCCACGAGGAAACCCACTCTCGCCTGGGACGCCTCGGTCCCCTGCTCAGGTGGTGGCTGCTCGAAGCGAAGCTCCACACTCCAGGCACCATCTGGCCATTCATCTCCGTCTTCTGGGAACCGACTGATACCCACGTAGCGCAGCGTCGCAGGAAGATCTCGTCGCCCCCGCAGCTCGGGAGAGAGCCAGTGGACGGTCGCAGAATGGAAAGTCATGGCACTGGTAACGCCGCAGGCAAAACCGTCTCGATCCTTGCGCCCTTCAGAGCCCCGACCGGTGCCCACCAGGCTTGCCCGATCCCATCGATGCGGCCGAGATTCGTGAACGTGGCGGTCGCATCAGCTGGCACCGTGATCTTCAAGACCTGGTACCCTGGACCATTCATAGCGCCCCATTGCGCGGCGGCCGCAGCAGTGTTGGTGAGGTACTTGCCGGTATTCCCGGCAGCCGCCGCGCCCGCTCTTAGTTCCCCACCAGTCGCCGCCACATCAGCTGCTTCGGCGGCACTTACGCCGCGGTAGAACGTGGCAGCTCTTGTCGCGGTCGCGTCGCTGGCGGCAGCGCCCACGCGGCCCGCGACAACTGTAATAGCCTTCCCCACGCCTACCCCGACAGCCGCTGAAGCGATGTTCCTGGGGATGAACCCCACCACGCCTTCCTGAATTGCTCCCGCCCGTGCGTCCATCCCGGCGATGACGGCTCGCATGCAGGGCCCAGACGTCGAGTTGAGACAAGGGTGTCGACCGCTCGGCTGAAGTCCAAATGGGTCTGCGAGATTGACCGGGTCTCCATCCGCGAACCCATACAGGTTCAGCCCGCCCGCCAGCCCGATCGGGTCTTCCTGCGTGAACCGCCCCGTCGCCGGGTCGAGGTAGCGGTTGCGGCGGAAGTACGTCCCCGTCCCGTCCTCCTTCAGGTCGAGCAGCGTCCCCCACCACCCCGTCCCCGTGTCCACCGCCTGCTGCACGAACGCCAACCGCTTGTGCGAGTACGCCACCGACACACAGCGCGTCGACGACGGGCTCTGGCACGTCTTCCACCCGCCGTCCCCCATCGTCCCGTAATCTGCCTGCCCGCGCCAGTTCCAATGCGGCACGACCGTGAGCGGCGCCCAGTTCACCCATGGCTGACCCTGCACGAAGGCCGTGTCGCGGAACTTGAGCCGCGTCATGCTCAACGGCTGATCGAGCCCTGGGCCGTGCGTGTAGGCCACGCGGCCAAACTTGCGGGAGGGATCCCACCACGTGGTAACGCCTTGATTGGGGCCCTGCGGCGCGATGAAGACGAGCGCGGTGTCGTTCTCCGCCCCGGGGAGCAACGCGGTCCAGGCCCAGTTGCCGAACATCTGGATCTCGTAGAGCTCCTCGGACCCCTCCCACACCGTCCGCCGGAGGGTCCCGAGCGCGCAGGGGAAGGGTTTCGATTCGATCCCCGGGCGGCAATCGCGCCGCGTGCGTACCAGCACCCGGCGTCCCAGCGCGTCGTAGCGGTATTCGTCATGGGTCAGTTCCCACTCCCACGTCTCGGAGTACTCCCCTGCGGGCGGATTCTTGGGGAGCCGCCGGTACTCCGAAACCCGCAGTTGTCCGTCGGCCCCGTAGTAATACGCCCGCTCTTCGAGCGTGACTGACTGCAGGGGGGAGAACGGCGCGCTGGAGCTGAACACCGTGTTGCCGGCCGCGTCGTACTCGATCGAGTCGCTGCGGAGTGCGTCCGCGTTGGCGCGGAGCCGCCCGGTGGGGGCTTGGCCGCTGAGCGGCCCGAAGTGGCTGGAATGGGTAGCGGTGATCGTCTGGATGCCATACGCCCCGAACCCCGCGCGCCAGCCGGCGTTCGTCGAATCGAACTTCGCGTAGGAGTTGCCGAGCGCATCCAGCGTGAACCGCTCGAGCGAATAGATCCGCCCGGGGTTCCCGTAGCTCGTGGCGGTCGGTTGCCGCCAGTCCATGCGCACCAGGTGCCCAAGCCCCGAATAGGCCGCCGTGCTCGAGTCCCGGCGCCCGAGCGTGTTCGCGGCCGTGTCGACCCGCTGAGCGTCCACATAGTGCAGCCGCGCCTGCCGGAGGGTGACGTCCGGGTGGGGCCAGGACGAGCCGCTGAAGTCCTTGATCGTGTCGGCCACGAGCCGGCCGTCGGCGTCGTAGCCCTGGTACTCCACGATGCCGCCCGGCAGATCGAGCCGGATCCGCTCGTTCCGGAGGTTGTAGGTGAACTGAAAGACGTTGCCGAGCGGGTCGTACGCCGCTTGCAGCACACCGGTCACCGGATCGTAGACATAGCGCACGCTGTCGAAGACCGCGCTCCCGACCCGGGGGGCGAGCTGCAACGGGTGCTTGAGCACCGTTCGGCGCCCCGACAGGTCGTAGCGATGCTCGGTGCCGTACACGTGCTGGAGCGTGTCCGTCCCCGCGTACGTGCGGATCTTCAGGGTGTCCGTCTTGAGGCGCCCGTCCTTGTGATACCGCCGCCGGATCAGGGCGGCACCGTTGTCCGCCCGGATCATGTTCCCCACCGAGTCGTAGGCGAACGTCGCCGTGTCACCCGGGATCGTTAGAGTCCATTGGGTGGAGTCCTGGTAACACATGGGGTCCGTCTGGCACGCCATCGGGTCCGCGGGCGACGTCGGATACCACGGATAGGGCCGGCGTCCGTTGAAGTTCAGTTGATACATGGCGATGCCCTGGTAGCGCCCGTAGTACGTGACCGCCGGAACCTCGCGCCGCCGCAGCCGGTTGAGCCGGTCGTAGACCATCGTCAGCGTGTGCCCACGCCGCGTGACGACGCCGATCGCGTTCCCCGCCGGGTCGTACCGCGTGCTGTCCACCCGAGGCGCGCTCGGCGAGTGATCGGGCGCCACCTCGGCCACGCGCCGCCCCGCCAGGTCGTAGCGCCAGCGGGTCGTGATCGTCCCGACGCCCGCCGCGTCGGGCTCCGCCCAGCGCTGCAAGCTGTCGAGCTGGCCCTCCGCGTTGTAGAAGTTTCGCACGACGAGCTTCTGCGCCGCCGCGCCGCTGACCGCCGGGCCGAAGGAGGCCGCCCGCCACACGAGACCGCGCTGGTCGTAGAACGTCGAGTCGCGTCGCGTGACCCCCGCCACGGGCGAGAGCGTGAGCGTCGGCCGGCCGATGCGGTCCGACACGATCGTCGTCGTGTAGCCGAGCGGCGTACGGGTGACGCTCAGGTTGCCGCGTACGTCGTAGCCCAATGAGTCCTTCGCCCCGCCCGGCACGGTGATGAGCTTGACCAGCCCCTTGCTGGCGCCGGATGCGTAGTAGTCGAAGGTGACGCGGCTCGGCGTCGCCCGGCCGTCCTCCTGCCACAGGCGGTTCCCGTTCGCGGCATCGTAGGCGAAGCGCGTCACCTCGCCCGTGGGCAGCACGGCCTCGGTCACCGCGTCCCAGCGCTGATCCCACTGGTAGCGCGCGGTCGCGTGCTGCCCGGTGACGTAGAGACTCGAGTCCGTCGAGGTCGCGAGGTTCCCGCGCGTGTCGTAGGTGGCCCCCACGATCCGCCCGTTGGGATACTGCACGCGGGTCGCCAGGGTCGGCCAGCTGGGCTCCGCCCGCGTGAGGGTCGTGACGTACCCGTAGGGATCGCGGATCTTCCAGGGGGCGCCGAAGCGGTCCACCCAGAAGTGGTGCACGTCGGCGCTGTCGGTCCGCGGGCCGTCGAACCGGGTGTACGCGCTGTCGGGGACCACGGGCGTCGGGCTGCACGCCGCCAGCCCGCTGACGTCGGCGGCACAGAATGCCAGGTTGATCGCATCTGGCCCGCCCAGCAGCAGCTGGGACGTGGCGAGCCGGGAGCCACCGTCGTAGGTGTAGCTCGTCGCCGCCCCGCGGCGGTCCTTGCGGGCGAGGATCCGATTCGTCCCACCGGCCTCGTAGCGGAAGGCGACGGCCGGGCTGGCCGGGTCGGTGATCTTGAGCGTGTCGCCCACGTAGCTCAGCGTCGTCACCCGGAACGCGCCCACGGCCGAGTCCGGCACGGTCACCGAGGCGAGCCGCACGGGACTACCGGCGTAGCTGAACGTGTAGTCGAGCGTTCCGTCCCGGGGCACGCGGATCTTGAGCAGCTTCCAATCGCCGGTCGAATCCGGGACGAATTCGGTCGAGTCCGTGAGGCGGCTGATCGTGCGGCGGTGCGTGCCGTTCGCGGTGAACACGACCCGGGCGCCGCCCGGCACCACGCGTATCCACTGGTTGGCGCTCGTGTGCAGCAGCGTGTCCGGGCGATCTATCGGCGGAGCGAGGTACACGGTGTCCGTGCCCGAGGGGCCGGCGCGCTCGTAGCGCCGCACGCTGCCGTCGCCGCCCACCCAGAGCACCTGGCCGCCGGGCAGCCCGGCGAACACGAGCTTCTCCCACCCGCCGAGCCACCAGCCCGGGCCGAAGGGGCTGAGCCGGCGGTTGACGATCGGCAACTGGCCGGACACCAGTTGGAAGGCGATGAACGTCCCTCCACTCAGGCGTTGCATCTCGAGCTCGTAGCTGTAGAGCCCCGTGGGGAACGTGTCCACGGAAAAGCCGAGCACGATTCGCCGCACCTGCCCTGCGGTCCCCCACACGCTCCCCGCGACGTCGCGCTGCGCCAGCACCGCGCCGCCGACTTTGAGAACGGCGCGGATCGTCTGCGGCAACGGCGAGGGCGCGGTGACGTCCGCCTGGACGAGGGGATAGGGCTTGGCGTGCTGGCTGTTGTACAGCAGCACCGGGGCGCGCGCGGTGTTCGCCGTCCGGACCCCGGGCAGGGCATGCACCAGCCGCAGGTCGCCGCATTCGTATGCCGCGCCGGGTCCGGCCGCGATCGTGAGACAGAGCCCCCGGTCCACCACGGGACCCGTCGGCGCGATCTTCACGGTCATGGAGCCCTGGTCGGATGGGTACGGCGTGCCCTGGTCGGTGGCCGTCACGGTGAGGGTGCCGGTCTGGAAGGTCGTGCCGGTCACAGAGAACGTCACCCACACGTCGAGACTTTGGCCGACGCTGAGGGTGACCGGCGAGGCGACCGGGCACGCCGTCACGACGCTGTTGCATGCGGCGCTCAGCGTATACGTGCGAGCGCTGGCGCTCAGGTTCTTGACGGTGAACGCGAGCTTGGTGGCCGTAATTGGCGCGATCAGACGGGCGGCGCCGTCGGGCGTGACCTGGGGCGCGACCGGCGGTGGCGGCGGCACGGTGCCCGTGTAGTAGGCCGTCGCCTGGCCCGACTGCGTCCAGGTGCTGATCCCGGACGTCAGGGTGTTCTGGCCCGCCACGAGCGTGACCGTGCCCTGCGCAGTGCCGTAGTCCGTCGCGCCGTAGCAGCTCCCTCCCGGCGGCGCGCTCGTGAAGGGGAACTCGCTCGAGACGTCCTGTCCGTTGAACCACACGTAGCCCGGCCCGTCGAACTGCTCGGAAAACGCGCAGTACTCGATCGTCACGGACACCGGCGTGCCGGCCGCCCACTCGCCGCCGGACGGTGCGATGTACACGTAGACCTGCGCATGGGCCAGCCCTGGAGCGACGACGAGGAGCGCCGCGACCACGCAACTCAGCCAGCGCCGTGCCGAGCGGGGATCCCGCGCCTTCGGGGGCGCGCTCACAGGTTCACCCGGTGCACGCGGTTGGCGCTCAGCTGCACGCTCTCCCAGGGCGTCCAGGCACTCCCCGGAGTGTCCGGGTCGCTCTCCCGACGCCAGCAGAGGACCTGATCGGACTTCACGCGCCAGGCGCGCCCCCGGCGGACGTTGTAGGTCCGGAACGGCGGGTTGGCCTCGCAGTCCACCGAGGGGCCGAACCGCACCTCGACGCGGATGCGGTCCCAGCGAGCGTTCTGCAGGTGAAGGATGCCTTTCTCAGGCGGGGCCTGAGCGGCAGCGACCGGCAGTGAAAGGAGAAGAACCAGGGCGAGACAGCAGCAGCGGGCGAGCATGACGGCCTCCGGGACGGCGACTCACGGTTGATACTGGCACCTACAGGGCCGGTCTGCAAGAGGGCCGCAGCGGTGCGCTGTGCCCCCTCGCATCATCCCGTCAACCGTAGCGTGCGAGTATCAACCAAGCGTCAACACGCGGCCTGGTACTACGATCTCCATCTGATTCCGTCGCTTTCGGGGCCAGCGCGCGACCGATCTGCGCGAGGGCCCCCATCGGCTCAAAATGATCCACTCCAGGTCCCGCCCGAGATGGGGGCCCCGGAAATCAAGGTGCGATGAACGCGCGTGCGGCTCTGCGTGGACTCGGCGGACGTCGCTCGGATGGAGTTCGTGAACGAGGGGTGCACCGGCATGGTGCCAACGGTGGTGTCAACGGGGCCGTTGCTGGTCCGCGCTGGGCGTTGACGGCGGCGCCTAAGTCCCTGAAAACCCAACGGCCAGCGCTGGCATGCGCTGGCCGTGCGGGATTACGAATCGAGAGCTCTACCCCTGAGCTACGGTGGCGACGGCCCTAAGTTAGCGACGCGCCGCGTGGCGCGGTACCCTGAGGATGGAAGCCCGCTGACGACGGTGCGGTGCATTGGCTCCGCCGACGCACGGCATCTCGCCTCGGCCGTCGCTGGGACCCGCATATCCGGATCCCTATATTGGGGATCGGCGGGGTCGCGTGGACGAATAAAGTCACATGACAATGTTGAGGAAGGAGGTCCTCCGGAGCGATCGCCGGCACAGTCTCGACCTAGAGGAGAATCGGCACTATCATGCCGAACGCCACGTGATGGCGATGGCCAGCGTGGACGAGAAGCGGGGTCAGAGTTCGCAAACCCTAGGAGGTCTCGCATGGCCCGCTATGTAGATGGTTATGTCCTGCCGGTCCCGAAGAAGAACGTGGCGGCTTACCGCCGCATGGCGCAGAAGGCCGGAAGGATCTGGCGCGAGCACGGCGCCCTCGAGTTCCGTGAGTGCGTAGGCGACGATTTGAACGTGAAGGGCGTGGTGCCGTTCCCACGCCGGATCAAGTGCAAGCCCGGCGAGACGGTGTTCTTCTCGTGGATCGTGTTCCAGTCGCGCGCGCACCGCGATCGCGTCAACGCGAAGGTGATCAAGGACCCGCGCCTCGCAGCGATGATGGACCCGAAGGCGATGCCGTTCGACGTCAAGCGTATGGTTACCGGCGGGTTCAAGGTCCTCGTCGACGCTTGAGGGGGCGGGTGCCGCCACCCGCCCACGCTTGGTGTCATGTCACAGCCGGTCGGCCGCCGCCACGTAGGGGTTGCCGCCGAAGGCCGAGGGGCGCGTCGCCGTGACGGCCGGCGTGGAGAGGCCGGCGGACGCAGCCAGCGCCCGCTACCTTACGGCGTCTCGATCTCGAGAAGCACGTCCATGTGCAGGAACATCAAGACGCTCGCCAACTTCGCGCCCCCGGCGACCGACGACGAGATTCGCGCGTCGGCGCTGCAGTTCGTGCGCAAGCTCAGTGGCGCCACGCACCCATCGCGCGCCAACGAGGCCGCGTTCAATGCCGCGATCGACGAGGTCACCGCGGTCGCCACCCGCCTGATCCGCGCGCTCACGATTAGCGCCCCGCCGCGTAATCGGGAGGCGGAAGCCCGGAAGGCGCGCGAACGCGCAGCCAGGCGATTCGGCTAGAAGGAGGCAGACCGGCCAACGATCTTCGTGAGCGCGCCGGCGATGCGACTGATCGCGGAGCGGGGAGGGCACACCTGATCGTTCACCTCGTGGACGGCACGTACGAGCTGTTCCGCCACTTCTACGGCCTGCGCCGCTCCAACCAGGGCGAGGATCGGCCCTTCGGCGCCGTGATCGGCGTGCTGCATACCGTGCTGCAGATGATCGAGACGGGAGCCACGCACGTCGGTGTGGCGACCGATCACGTCATCGAGTCCTTCCGGAACGGTCTGTGGCCTGGCTACAAGACCGGGGAGGGCATCGAGCCCGCGCTCCTCGCGCAGTTCCACCCGCTCGAGGAAGCCCTCACCGCCATGGGAGTGGCGCTCTGGCCCATGGTCGAGCTGGAGGCTGACGACGCGCTGGCGTCCGCCGCGCAGATCGCCTCCGCAGATGAGGACGTGCAGAAAGTCTGCATCTGGACCCCCGACAAGGACCTGGCGCAGTGCGTCCGCGGCGACCGCGTGGTGCAGGTGGACCGCAGAGGGCAGAAGATCCGCAATGCGGAAGGCGTGCGCGCGAAGGTCGGCGTGGAGCCCGGCCTGATTCCCGACTTCCTCGCCCTCGTGGGCGACGCGGCGGACGGATATCCAGGCATTCCGGGGATCGGCGCGATCACGGCGGCACGGCTCCTGAACCGGCACGGCATCATCGAGGAGTTCCCAGCGGCGGTACTGGGGGACAGGCGCGATCTGGCGCTCCTGTTCAAGGATCTGGCGACGCTCAGGACCGACGCGCGCCTGTTCCGCGATGTGGACGAGCTACGGTGGCGCGGCCCCACCAGCGCATTTGCCGCGTGTGCGGAGCACCTCGGAGACGTGCGTCTATCGGCGCGCTGCCTCAAGGCCCAAGTGGCCGTGGTCGCCTGATGCCCTGGCCCGGACTCGAACCGGGATGCCTTGCGGCGCTGCCCCCTCAAGACAGTGTGTCTACCAGTTTCACCACCAGGGCGGGCGCCGTAACCTAGATACGCGCCGGGCGGTTATCAAGACGAAGTGCGCCGGGCGGACGGGCCCCACGCGCGCTACCTTAGGGACCATGTCGCTCTGGATGGCGCTCGCCGCAGGCGTCGCGGTGGGGTTCCTCCTCGGCCGGCTGGCCCGGCGCCGCGGCGAGGGCACGGTGGCCGCCCACGCCCCGCAGCCGATGCGCCGGGTGGTGGTGGATCAGGGAGCTGCCAACGCCCTCAACGCCCTGAATAACCGGCTCGCGGCGATCAGCGCCCTGGGCGATCTGCTACAGGATACGGCCCCCGACGCGAAGACCGCCCGCGCCATCACGACGCTCCAGGGCGAGGTGCGCCGTGCCGCCGAAGTGACGCAGCATTTCTTCGATCTCGCCGAGCTGCCCGTGGGTGCCGCGGACTCGGCGGACGTCGGCGCCGCGGTCGACGGCGTCCTCGCCGACCGCCAGCACAAGCTCGCGTCGCTCGAGGTGCAGGTCACCCGTGTGCTGCCGGATGCGCCGCCGCTGGTCGCCTGCCCGCCCGCCAATCTGACCGAAGTGCTCGGCCGGCTGGTGGACTTCTGCCTGCGCCGGCTACGCGACAGCAAGCCACCGCGCCAGCTGCGCCTCGAGGTGACGGCCACCGCCCCGTCGGTCGTGATCACGCTGGCCGACAACGGCCCGACGCTGTCCCCCGAGGCCGAGCACGAGCTCGCGATGCCGTTCCGTACCGCCGCCGGGAGCGGCAGCGCCGAGATCGATTTCGCGCTGGCGCGCGCGCTGGCCCAATCGGCCGGCGGCAGCGTGCGGCTGCGGCCCCGGGGCGGCGGCGGCATGGAGGTCGTCGTCACGCTGCACAAGAGCATCGTCGGCCAGGCGGCGGCGGCCGCAGCCGCCGCCCCCGCGCTCCCGAAGCTCCGGATCCTCGTGGTGGACGACGACCCGACCAACCGCCGGGTGATGACGCGCCTGCTGGAGCGGGAGGGCCACCTGGTGGTGGCCGTGGAGCACGGTCTCGAGGCCATGGAGCGTCTGAGTCCGCGCGACGCGGGGTTCGATGCGGTCGTCACCGACGTCCAGATGCCGCGCCTCGGCGGCCGCGCGCTGTACGAGCAGCTCTCGATCCGCCGGCCGGACCTCTCGCGCCGCATCGTGTTCGTCACGGGCGACGCCGCCCGCGAAGAGACCCGGCGCTTTCTCGAGGAATGCGGCCAGCCCGCGGTGCTCAAACCCTATGTGCTCGGCGACATCCTCGCGGCGATCGCCACGGTGACCGCGCGCCGCTAGGCGCCACCCGTCCCCCGTCCCCCCTCCACCGCAGCCATGTATCGCGAACTGGACACCGAGCGGATCGTCGCAACCGTGCGCACGCTGGAGCAGCGCGTTCGGGAGCGGTTTCCCGATTCGGGACTCTCCAAGGTCGCCGGCGAGCTGGTGGACGTCGCGCAGGGCACGGTCGCCCGGACCACCGAACTGAGCCGGCCGAACCTGATGATCCGTGTGGCGGTGGGAACCCTCGTGGTGGCGCTCCTGGCGCTGCTCGCCGGCCTCGTCCTCACCATCGACGTCTCGCTGCACGTGGACAGCCTCGCCACCCTGCTGCAGGCGACGGAGTCAGCCGTCAACGTCGTGGTGTTCGCCGGCATCGCGATCTGGTTCCTGGTCACGCTGGAGCGACGGATCAAGCGAGGCCGGGCGCTGACGGCGATCCACGAGCTGCGCAGCCTGGCGCACGTCGTGGACATGCACCAGCTCACCAAGGACCCCGACCAGATCCTGTCGCCGGGGCGGGAGACGAAATCGTCGCCCCGGCGAGCCCGGATGACGCGGTTCGAGCTGGCGCGCTACCTGGACTACTGCAGCGAGCTGCTGTCCCTCACGAGCAAGCTAGCCGCCCTCTACGTGCAGCGGTTCCAGGACGAGCACGTGCTGGCCGCGGTGACTGACGTGCAGACCCTCACGAACGGCCTGTCGGGCAAGATCTGGCAGAAGATCGTGATCCTCGAGACCGCCGGGCCGGCGGTTTAGGCCGGAACGATCTTGTCCTTGGGGTACACTGCCGTCTTCGCGACCATGTCGTGCAGCGCCTGGCGGCTCGCCTTGATGAACTCCTGGCGGCCCTGGGCTTCGTTGTAGCGCACGGACCGGTAGTCGGTGGCGTTGCGCTCGAAGAGGGCCACGAGGTCGAGGACTTTCTGGGGGACGGGCATGGCA
>CAZVSO010000015.1:10076-13005 GCA_964629425.1 uncultured Gemmatimonadaceae bacterium | reverse complement strand
CCATGTCGTGCAGCGCCTGGCGGCTCGCGCCGAGCACGAAGAAGCACCCGACGAAGATGGCGAGCCCGAGGAGATTGCCGAGCGTCGCGAGCAACGCCACGCCGGTGAGCGCCGCGACCACGGTGCACAGGAAGTTGATGTTCTTCATCGCGAAGCGGGCGAGGAGCTGCGACACGGGTGCCTGTCTGCCGTCGGCGCTCGCGACGCGGATCCCGAGGAGGAGCTTGCCCAGGGTGTATCCCGTGAACCCCTCGACCAGGAAATACACGGTGCCGAGCACGGCCGCGGCGGCGATGACACCCATCATCGCGCCCATCATGCCCGCCGTGAGGGCCGCCGTGGAGGGGTCGACGCCCGTCATGTCGGGGCTCGCGAGGCTGCCGAGTTTCCCTCCGAGCAGCCCGCCGATCGTACCGCCGAGCAGCCACGCCGCCACCCAGACGATCACGATGTCCAGGCAAAAGGCGCCCAGACGCTTGCCGAAGCCTACGCGCTGCTCCATGAGGCCCTCCGGGTTGTAGGGTGAAACACCCTGCGAGTCCCGAAATACGGGTCGGCGGCCGGGACGTCAAGCGCCGGTTCCGGCGCCTCGCGCTCACCGCCGGCTGGGCGCTGGCGTTGGCCGTGTTCTTCCGCTGGTGGGACGTCAAGCTCCAATTCCCCGGCTGGCTCTTCTGGACCACAGTTTTCGCCGCGCTGTACGTCGCGACCGCCTTGGCGCTCCCGGCCGGAGAGCGCGGCCGGCGCCCGCTGTGGCGCCCGGTCGCGCTGTGGGCCGGGCTCGTGCTCCTGGCGTTCGGCCTCCAGGCTGCGTTCCCCGCCGTCACCGTGCGGCACCGGGCGCTCCCCACGGCGCTGTTGCTCGACGTCGTGGACGTGGTGCTCGCCTTGTGGATCGCGGGACGCGGGCTCGCGCTGCTGTGGGAGCCGCCGCTGCGGTGGGCGGTGGTGGGCGGCGCCATCGCCCTGCTGGTGGTGGGCGGCACGGCGTTCATGGTGTACATGCCGGGCGCATCGCACGCCGGGCCCCTGCCGCCGGCCAGCCCGGAGGAGACGGTGATCCGGGCGCGGCTCGAGCAGCAGGTGCGCGCGCTCGCGGGGACGATCGGGGAGCGCAACAGCGCCACGCCGGAGGCGCTCGAGCGGACCGCCCTCTACCTCGAGGGGGTCCTCGCGGAGCTGGGCTACGACGTCGCCGCGCAGGAGTTCGACGCCGGCGGCCGGCGGTTTCGCAACCTCGAAGTGACCGTGCCGGGCGCGAGCCGCGCGGAAGAGATCGTGATCGTCGGCGCGCACTACGACTGCGCCCCGGGTGTGCCCGGGGCGAACGATAACGCGAGCGGCGTCGCGGCCGTCCTCGAGCTCGCGCGGCTGCTCCAGGGCGCCCGGTTCGAGCGCACGGTGCGGCTGGTGCTCTTCCCCAACGAGGAGCCGCCGCACTTCTACTCGGACGCGATGGGCAGCCGGCAGTACGCCCGGCGCGCGGCCGCGGCGCACGAGCGCATCGTCGCGATGCTCTCGATTGAGACCATCGGCTACTACGCGGACGCGCCCGGCAGCCAGCAGTACCCCTTCCCCTTCAATCTGCTGTATCCCGACCGCGGCGATTTCATCGCCTTCGTGGGGAACTTCGCCTCGCACCGCGTCCTGCGCCGCAGCATCCGTGCCTTCCGGCGGTCCGCCGCGTTCCCGTCGCAGGGCGCCGTCGCCCCGGAATGGATCCCCGGCGTGTCCTGGTCGGACCACGCGTCCTTCTGGCTGCGGGGCTATCGGGCCATCATGATCTCGGACACCGCGCCGTACCGCTATCCGCACTACCACACCGAGGACGACACGCCCGACAAGCTCGACTACGACCGCATGGCGCGGGTGGTCACGGGGCTGGTGGGGGTGGTCGCCGAGCTCGCGGGATGAGCTCGACGCTCGCCGTCTGGTTCCCCCTCCCCCGTCAGGGGGAGGGGGTCAGGGGGAGAGGATCCGGGGTCAGGGGGAAAGGATTCAGGAGGGTTTCTCGAATCCTCACGGAAAAATCCAGGGCCTCCCCGTAGCGCAACGCCCGGTCATTGATGCGGTAGCGCGGGCGGATCGATTCGTACGGCAGGTCCGTCGCGATCAGCCCGAGATCGTAGGCCAGCCGATCGGCGTAGCCCGGGAACATCCACCGCAGGCTGAACGGCACCCGCCCGGGCACGAGACGGTTGACGTGCCGCACGATGTTGCTCGTGCAGTTGCTCGTCAGGGTGTTGTAGAACTCGGGGTGCTCCCGCAGCCGGTTCGCCCGCTCGAGCATCTCGACGAACAGCGCGCGCGCCCGCTCCCGCGACGCGCGGATGGGGTAGAGAAACACGTCGTCCCGCCGATAGTTGCTCCGCAGCCGCACCAGGTCGCGCTCGTCGCCCACGACGTACAGCAGCTCGTAGCGGCGGAACAGGCCCTTGAGGAAATGATAGTTCTCGCCCCGCTCCTTGCGCGCTTCCACCGAGATGGCGACGAACTCGGGGCCGTCGAACTCGAAGCTGAGAAAGGTGTGCGCCGCGCCGCCCCATTTCGAGAACGGCTCCACCACGAACCACACGCCGACGAGCCGGTCGAGATCGAAGGTCCGGTCGTCGTAGGCCGGGGTGTAGTCGTCGGTGCTGCGGTAGCTCGTGACGCGGACATTGCGCACGTCCACGAGCCGCCCCCGGACCGTGACGCTCGGCATGACCGCCTCGTTGGCCAGCCAGTCACGATCGTTCGAGGGCCGGACCCGGGACCAGGCGACGATGACCGCCGCCAATCCCGCCAGCAGGATTCCTCCGACGGCCCGGCTCCACGCCGTGTGTTTCGTCACCGCGCCCCTCAATACTGCCTCACGATGCTCGGCCCCTGCCGCCCCACGTCCCCACGTCCCCACGCCATTACGGTCCCTGGGGGCAGCGGATATATT
>CAZVSO010000015.1:0-9976 GCA_964629425.1 uncultured Gemmatimonadaceae bacterium | reverse complement strand
CCCCACGTCCCCACGTCCCCACGCCATTACGGTCCCTGGGGGCAGCGGATATATTGGCTCCGACCGGACTTCCATGCGGGGCTCTCCGTGAACTGGCAGCGCATCATGCGGGAAGGCTTCGTCGCCGGCCTGATCGGGGCGGGCGGCGTGGCGCTGTGGTTCCTGATCATCGACACCATCGACGGGCAGCCGCTGTTCACGCCGGCGGTCCTCGGCTCCGCCGTGTTCTGGGGACTGCGCGATGCGACCGCCGTGGACATCGCGTTCCCGACCGTCATCGGCTACACCATGCTCCACGTGCTCGCCTTCTGCTTCATCGGCACGATCGCGGCGATGCTCGCCGCGCTGGTGGACGCCTTCCCGCCGACGCTGTTCCTGGCGTTCGTGTTCTTCGCGATCTTCGAGTTCGGCTTCTACATCGTCCTGGCCACCATCGCGCAGCCGCTGCTCGGCGCTCTGGCATGGTGGAACGTCATGATCGGCAACCTCCTCGCGGCCGTCGGGATGGGCTACTACCTGTGGCGCGCCCACCCGCACATCAGAGAAGAGCTGGCCGCTCACCCCCTGGGCGAAACGGAGGACGGCGAGTAAAAAGTGCGCCCGCCCGCCCCTTGATACGCGTAGACGAAAGTGACGCACCCCGCCGACGGGCCCGGGCAGTAATAGCCGAGGAACTCGAGCTTCGCGTACCGCCCGTCGCGCGTGCGCACGACGTAGGTGCGGGGCTTGGGCTCCAGCAGGTGTGAGACCATGCTGTAGCGGTACCACCGCGCCACGGCCGGGTTGAGCGAATCCCGCCCCAGGACGGTGGCTACGTAGCCCGAGTCGGGAGCGGCATCCACCCGCTCGAAGGGCACCTCGCCCAGGTCGGCCACGCCGCCGGCCACGAGCGCGTGGAAGCGGCGGAACGCGAGGTCCCAGCCCGACGTGTCGGGGGGCGCGAGCGGGCCGCGCGCGAAGCTGAAGAACTGCCAGCGGGATTCATCGCGCGCGTCGATCGTGACGGTGTCGCGCGCGATCCCTGCCGCAGCAGGGATCGGGGCGACGGAAGCGGCCGACGGCTCATACACGACGACCCGCCCCCGACCCAGGGACGCGGTGACGATCGAAGCCAGGACGACCACGAACAGCGCGGCGAGGACGATGACGGGAATGGGCGCGGGCGCGGGCGCACGAGACATGACGCCAAGGAAGCCGGCCACTGACCCCGGGCGCAAGCCCGGGGTGAGAGGAGCCAGTAGGTGAGCTTCCGGACCTACAGCCAGGTCTCCGGCGCCGACTCCTCGGGCCTCGGCGACCAGATCGCGGCGCAGCGGGCGCAGGTCCGCGAGCGCCTGCGCTCGGTGCGGCGCGTCGTGGCCATCATGAGCGGCAAGGGCGGCGTCGGCAAGAGCTTCGTCACGGCGGCGCTCGCCGCCCGGGCGGCGGCGCGCTGGCCCGACCGGGTCGGCGTGGTGGACGCGGACCTGCGCAGCCCGACCGTCGCGCGCCTGCTCGGCGCCGCCGGGCCGCTCCGGGTCACCGACGCCGGCGTTCATCCCGCAACGGGCCCCGGGGGCGTGCGCGTGATGTCCACCGAGTTCCTGCTCGACGCGGGTCGGCCCCTCGCCTGGCGGGAGCCCGGCGCCGAGCGGTTCGTGTGGCGCGGCACGCTCGAGGCCGGCGTGCTGCGCGAGTTCCTGGGCGACGTGGTGTGGGGCGAGCTCGAGCTGCTGCTCGTGGACCTGCCGCCCGGCGCCGACGGCGTGGCGGACCTGGCCGCGCTGGTGCCGGAGCTGACGGGCGCGCTCGCCGTGACGATTCCCTCGGACGAAGCGCGTCAGTCCGTCGCGCGGGCGCTCCGGGCCGCCGTCGAGGCGGGCATCCGGCCCCTGGGCGTGATCGAGAACATGGCCGGCCACCGCTGCGCCGGATGCGGCCAGACCACCCCGTTGTTCCCCGGCGACGCCGGCGCGGCGCTGGCGGCGGAGTTCGGCATTCCCCTGCTCGTCCGGCTGCCCTTCGTGGCCGGTGCCGGGCCGGCACGCGAGGCGGCCGGCGTCGAGCGCATCGTGGAGGCCCTGGCGTGAAGTTCCTGTGCCTCGAGTGCGACGAGCAGATGCGCTTCGCCGAGCGACAGCAGCCGGGCGATGGGACGTTCGCCGCCGCGTTTCACTGCCCGAAGTGCGGCCGGTCGGTGGCCCTGCTGGCGAACCCGATGGAGACCCAGCTCGTCAGCTCGCTCGGCGTGAAGATCGGCGGCCGCACCCTGGACCGGCAGCCGCTGGAGCTGGCGCGGAGCGCGATGCTGGGGCGGGACGATGCATTCGACGACGGGAAGGGGGACGACGGGGGGAAGGGGGAGGGGGGAAGGGGGAAGGAGCCCCTCCCCGCCCCGACCTGGTCCGCCGACGCGACGGAACGCCTGGAGCGCGTACCCAACTTCGTGCGGGGGATGGTCAAGAGGATCTACGCCGACTACGCGAGGGAGCGGCGGCTCGCCGAGATCACGCCCGAGGTGATGGATCGCGCGCGCTCGGAGCTGGGGCTGGAGGGACTCTAGGGCGGCTCAAGGCCAGCCCGATCGCCAGGATGGCGAGCCCCACGGCGCCTCCGGCCAGCGCGAACGCCGCGCCGGGAGTGACGAGCGCACGGCCCCGGATCTCGACCGCCGGCGCGGGGCCGACGCCGTCGGGCCGCCACGCCCGCACCGTGCCGTCGGCCGCCCGCAGCGCGACCGGGAAGACCAGCATGCCGCGGCGCACATCCGCCGGCACGCGGACCAGGAAGGCGAACTCGCGGAACTCGGCCCGGGCCAGCGGCCCGCCGGTCCACTCGATGGCGCGCGGCGTCGAGTCCGTCGCCTCGATCCAGGCGGCGCGCCAACTCGCGGGCGCGTCGAGGCCGAGCACGACGACGGCCTCGGGCACTTCGACGCGGACGGCGACGGTCGGCGCGTCGCTCGCCGTGACGGCGCGGACGGCGAGGCGCACGGTCGTGCCGGGCTCGACCGCTGCGGGGTCCAGCGACACCTGGGCGGCCGCCGGGGCGGCGGGGGCGGCGGCGATGACCAGGCCCAGGAGCAGTCCCACTGATGTGTGGTGCATGGTTCCTCGTCGGTCGTCAGGCCGACGAATCTACTGACGGGACCCCGCGCGAGCGAACGGCGGATCCCGGGGATGATCAACGGATCACGGGAGGCGTATGACGACCATCGAGAGTCGACAGCTGATCGAGCAGGTGACGGTGGCCGCGGGAGTGGCGCGCTGGAGCCGCAACGGCACGGTGCGCGAGCTCCCGATCAAGCCCTTGCCTGAGCGCTTCATCGACTGGCAGCTGACCTACAAGCGCGGCATCTACGACGCCATCGAGCGCGATCAATACATCCGCTTCAACGCGGGGCACCTGCCGGTCGTGGGCACGTGGGACGCGGACGGGCTGGTGCCGAATCTGGCGAACAAGGGCGTCGGGTTCACCCCCGCGGACGAGCACCTGGACCACTACGTCGCGCACGTCGAATCGGCGGTGGAGCGGATCGCGGCCCTGCCGCCGCACGCCGTCGACGAGACGCGAGTCCTGCGCATCGCCACCGCGCGCGAGTTCTACGCGCACCCGGAGCACATCGACTGGCGGCGGCTGGGCCTGCTCGAGATCTTCGAGGGCGGCACATTCCACAACCTGTCGCGCTACCCGCTCGCGTCCGTGCTCTGGACCGGCGACTCCCCCGTGTTCCAGAGCTTCCAGGTGGACTGCATCGTCGAGGTGATCACGCCCGAGCACCCGCGGTACAAGTTCTCCTGGGCGATGCGGCGTCTGTTCGAGTACGAGCCGTTCCACGTCGTGCAGACGATGTTCCCCTACGCCTACACGTTCTGGGTGTACGACTGGCACGAGAAGACGCCGAAGCGCCGTTACAAGTGATCGGGCGAGCCGAGCTCGTCGCGCGCCTGCGCGACCTGCGGTCCGCGTTCCGCCGGCCGGGACGCCTGTTTCTCGTGGGACGGACCGGGCAGCTGCTCGAAGGCTGGTGCCGCGATGCGCGGTCGCTCGAGGTCGCCCCCGACGTCGGCGCGACGGACCACGCCGACGCCGTGGCGGCCGCGGCGCGATGCGGGCTCCTGTGCGAGTCGCCGGCCGACGTGATCCCCCTGCCCCGCGACCACGAGCGGCGCAGCCGCCCCGTTCCCGACGCACCGGAGCTCGGGCCGACCGATTCCCCCCGCGCCCTGCGGCTGCTGCACTTCGATCCCTACAGCCTCACGTTTCGTGCCCTGGCCCGCGGCGACGAAGACGACTATCGCACGGGCCTCACGTTCTTGCGGCACGGCTGGACCACGATCGCGGAGATGGACACGTTGCTCGAGGAGCTGCTGCCGCGCTTCACGCGGGAGACAATCGCGCAGGATCCGGCGGAGTTCCGCCGCAAGTACCGGGGCCTGCTGCAGATGTGGCGGGCCGACCCCACCCCCTGACCCCCGACCTCACCCCCTGACCCCCTCTCTCCATCGGGAGAGGGGGCACGATGAACCGGCCTCGGGGAGAAAGGTGCTACCGCAGCAGTCCCGCCGCCACCAGTAGCAGCGGACCCACGATGTAGAGCAGGCTGTCGCGCACGAGATAGTAGACGACGACCACCGCGACGATCACCCAGCCGCGCTTCCTGAGGAGCCCCTTCCAGCCGAGCGCGCGGCGCTCGGTGCGCAAGGTTCGCAGGTAGTCGAGCAGCCGCCTCACGTCGTTAAGCTCGCGCCCCGGGTCATCCCCCGCAAGAGCGCCGGCAAGCGACGCGCGTCGTTATGCGACGTCTCTGTGCGACGTCTCCGTGCTACTTCTTTGCTTGACGCCTCTCGGCGTCTTTCAGTTCGGCGCGTGCACCTGCGGCGCACCGTAATAGCGGTTGCGTCCGACGGTGGGGAACTGCGGGTCGAGCTCCCCGAAGTCGTTGTCGAGCGCCGCGATCACCTGCCGCACCGAGCCGGGGAACGGCTGCGTGCGACCGCTGCGGCCGAACGGGTTGGTGTACCACACCGTCGGTCCGCCGGCGTTGTCGATCCGGTTGTCGTTGATGTCCACGACGCGCCGCACCCCGTCGAACACCGAGCGCGGATCGTCGAACGTGACACCGGCGGTGCCGCCGGTCGACTCGTCGCAGTCCTCGCCCTGCGCCTGCTCGCCCGCGGCCGTGACCTCGTAGCACACGTCGATCGGACGGCCGGTGACGTTCGACGCCGCCGGGTCGTGGAACCGGCTCGGGCGGTCCGCCTGGAAATAGGGGTTGAAGAACGCGAGCGTGTGGCCGTCGTCCGACCGTACGCTGTTGGACGTCTCCCAGCTCTCGTGCAGGGCCGCCGAGAAGTTCGACCCCTCCCCCGGCGGGACGAGCATGTGTCGCTCGATGCAGGTCCGGTCGGGGATGCGCCGCTGCCCGCCGCCGTCCGGCGAGTTGGGCGGCGTGGCCGTCCCGACCACGACCGTGCGGCCGTCGCATGAGGCGGTGAACTCGCCCGGGGTCCCGATCGCGGTCATGAGCGTGACGTGCATCTCGGTGCCGTCGGTACACCGCAGATGATAGCTCAGCTCGTGCAGGTTATTGGTGAACGCGTCCTTCGAGTGCGTGCCCTGGTGCATCTTGATCAGCGCGTCGCAGCGCACGTCGATCAGTGACGAGGCGGCCGGGCTGCCGAACCGCAGCGAAAAGTCGTTCTCCCACTCGATCTTGTGCCCCACGTGATCCTCGTGCCGCTGGTTCGCCGAGTCCCACGTGATCAGCGCCTCGTTCGCCAGGCCGAAGGGAATGTCGCCCACCGAGCGGTACAGGGTGGACCCGCGCGGATCGCGCCCGTGCTCGTGGCCGAACGAGCAGCCCGTCACGGGATCGACCGGCGGGTGCCACGTGGGGTAGAGCCTGCGGTCCGGTCCGACCACCGAATAGCCGTTGTGCACCTCGGGCGTGCAGGTGTCGTTCGGCCCCGGCGTCCACAGGCCGTAAGCCCGGGCGTTGCCGATCGCGGCGCCCGGCCCGGAAGAGTCGTTGGCGCAGGCAAGCAGCCCGAGCGACAGGAACAGCACCGCGCCACGACCGAGACTGCACAGGTCCGGCATTATGAGATCCTCCTTCATGCGCGCAACTTCGCCGCCGCGCGCAGCTCGGAGCCGTGACACGAGTCACCGGCGCACGGGTCGGACGTTTTCGGGGATTGTGGTTCCGGCGGTGGCGTCATACTCATGTGAACGGCGAACAGCGAACGGGAAACGGGAAAGGGGAAACGTCGTGCATCATCTCAGGCTCGCATGCCTCGTCCTCCTCGCGTGCAGTGCCGCGCCGCTGTCGGCACAGCGCGCGCAGGCGACGAACAACGGATTCTGGTTCGGCGCGACGCTCGGCCCCGGCTGGGTGCGCGTGGGGTGCGGCATCTGCACCTCCGACCGCGGCTGGGGGCCCTCGGGCTCGTTGCGGCTCGGCGGCCGCGTGAGCCGCAAGGTGCTGATCGGCGCGGAAGCGACGGGCTGGGCCGGCGGCGAGGGCTCGGGCAACGAGGAAGTGAACGAGCGCCTGTGGGGCGTGAGCGTCGCCGCCTCCTGGTACCCGAACCCGCGTCGGGCGCTGTACTGGAAAGGCGGGATCGGCCTGCTGTCCTACCGCGCCGAGGACGCCACGGATGCGCTGACGTCCTCGGCGCTGGGCGTCCAGCTGGGCGCCGGCTGGGATCTGCGGGTCGCTCGCAACTGGTTCGTCACGCCGTCGGTCGGCCTGTTCATCGCCTCGCTCGCCAGCGAGCTCAAATTCAACGGCGCCGAGGTGCAGGACAACGCGAACCTGAGCCTGGTGCAGCTCGGGCTGGCGGTGACGCGGTACTGAGCCAGCGCTCAGCAGCCAGCCGTCAGCAGTCAGCTCACTGATGGTTGAGAGCCGACCGCTGACAGCCGCTTCTCCCCCGACACACGCTGCCGCAGTCGCCCCATCACCACCGTGACGTTGTCGCTGCCGCCGCGCTCGAGCGCCAGGTCCACGAGCGCGCGGCACGACGTTTCGGCGGACGTCACCTTCAGCATCTCCGCCTGGATCTCGTCCTCGGACACGTGCTTGGTGAGCCCGTCGGTGCACAGCAGCAGCACGTCGTCCCAGCGGCAGTCGGTCGTCGTGGCGACGGGCGTCGCCTGCGGGCCGCCGAGCGCGCTGGCCAGCACGTTGCGCAGCGGGGACGATTCTCCCTGCGCGGGCCCCAGCGCGCCGGAGTCGACCAGCTCTTGCGCCAGCGTCTGATCCCGCGTCATGCGCTCCAGCCGCCCGTCGCGCAGCCGGTAGCAGCGACTGTCGCCTACCTGCACGACATAGGCGCGGGGCCACAGCACGGCCACCATCGTCAGCGTGGTCGCCAGCGCGTGCCCGCCGAAGTCGCGCTCCCCCTGCCGCACCAGGATCTGGTGGCTGTGCTCGACGGACCTCGTCAGCTCGGAAAGGAAGGTGCTCTCCTTCTCGGGATCGAGCCGGCGGTAGAGATCCGTGAGGTGCGTGACGTAGTCGGCGATGGTGCGCAGCGCCAGGCCGCTCGCCTCTTTCCCACCCCCCCGCCCCCCCCCCCCCCCCCCCCCCCGAAAAAGGGAGCCCCGCGATTTGCCCACCCGCGAGGGCCGAGGGGCTTCCGGCAGGCTCGTCTGGTGCACCCGGAGCAGCTTGTGCAGGCTCGCGATCAGGAAATGGTCCTGGTTCTCGGCCCGCACGCGACCCGTGTGAGTCACACCGTACACATCCACATCGGCGGAGACCGGCCGGAGGCCGATCGTGGTCTGCTGCACCGGAGTCGTCATGGCGTCGATCCTACTAATCTGGCGCGAAAGCCGCGCAATGGCGAGCCGCGCGTTCCCCGGGCTCGAAGCCCGGGCTCAGTATCGCTGCGGCACGTACCGGTAACTCCACTCGAGCGGCCGGTAGCCGCCGGCGGGCGGGCGCGGCGGCAGGGTCAGCGCCTTCCGCGGAACCTCCTCGTAGGGAATCAGGGTCAACAGGTGGGCGATGCAATCGAGGCGTGCGCGCCGCTGGTCGTCCGCGCGCACGACCCACCAGGGGGCGTGCGGCGTGTCGGTCGCCTGGAACATCGCGTCCTTGGCCCGCGAGTAGTCGTACCAGCGCCGCAGCGCCTCGACGTCCATCGGGCTCAGCTTCCAGTGCTTGGTCGGATCCTCGATGCGGTCCCGAAACCGCTCGAGTTGCTCCTCGGGCCCGACGTCGAACCAGTACTTGATCAGCGTGACGCCGGAATCGACGAGGTCACGCTCGAAGAGAGGGCAGGAGCGGAGGAACTGGCGGTACTGCTCGTCGGTGCAAAACCCCATCACCCGCTCGACGCCCGCTCGGTTGTACCAGCTGCGGTCGAACAGCACGACCTCGCCCGCCGCGGGCAGATGCGCGACGTAACGCTGGTAGTACCATTGCGTCTTCTCGCGCTCGGTCGGCGCCGGCAGCGCCACCACCCGGAACACCCGCGGCGACACCCACTCGGTGATGCGCTTGATGACGCCGCCCTTCCCCGCCGCGTCACGCCCCTCGAATACCACCACCACCCGCAGCCCTTTGTGCCGCACCCAGTCTTGGAGCTTGCACAGCTCGATCTGAAGCCGCTCCAGCTCCCGCTCGAACTCCTTGCGCTTCAGGGTGCGCTTGCCGCCTTCGCGCTCGACCGGCGGCGAGGCCGCCGCGCGCGGCGCCGTGCCCTTCCCCATGCGATCTCCCTCCCCCCGGGACGCGATGCCGTCCAGGGCGAACCCGTGCAACAACATTCCGAGCCCGGCGCACCCGGGTCAAGCCGTTGCCCCCGTGGAACACCTCGGCGCATCTTACACCGCCTGTGACCGTCCGAACAACTCACGCTCTCCTCTTGCTCGCCCTCACCGGCGCCGCCTGCCAGCGGACCGAACCGGGCCGCGCCGCGTTCGTCGGTCGCGCCGCGTGCGCCGGGTGTCACGCCGCGGAGGACTCCGCCTGGCGTGGATCGCACCACGACCTGGCGATGCAGGAGGCCCGCGAGGCGACGGTCCTGGGCGACTTCGGCGGCGCGACGTACACCTACAACGGCGTCACGTCCACCTTCTCGAGACGCGGCGACCGCTTCATCGTCCGCACGGACGGACCCGACGGGCGGCTCCAGGACTACGAAGTGGCCTACACGTTCGGCGTTTATCCCCTCCAGCAGTACCTGATCGCCCTCCCGGGCGGGCGCTACCAGGCGCTGAGCCTGGCCTGGGACGCGCGGCAGGGAGCGCAGGGCGGGCAGCGGTGGTTCCACCTGTATCCGGGGGAGCGGGTCGACCACCGGGACGTGCTCCACTGGACCCGCAGCAGCCAGAACTGGAACACGCGGTGCGCCGAGTGTCACTCGACCAATCTGAAAAAAGGCTACGACGCCAGGACCCAACGCTATCGCACGACCTGGTCGGAGCTGAACGTGTCCTGCGAGGCGTGTCACGGCCCGGGCTCCCGCCACGTGGCGTGGGCGCGTCGCGGGGGAGGGGGCGACGCGGACCCGGACCTGGGGCTCGTCGCGCGGCTCGGCGAGCGGGAGCCCGCGCGCTGGGTGTTCGACTCGAGAACGGGGATCGCGCGGCGTGATCCCCCGCGGAGCTCGCGCGTCGAAGTGGAGACCTGCGGGCGCTGCCACGCGCGACGCGGTGTCATCAGCGAGGAGTACATCGTCGGCCGGCCGCTCGCCAACACCCACCGGGTGAGCCTGCTCGAGGCGGGTCTGTATCAGGCGGACGGCCAGATTCTGGATGAGGTCTACGAGTACGGCTCGTTCCTCCAGAGCCGCATGTACGCCCGGGGCGTGACGTGCAGCGACTGTCACGATCCCCACCGGCCCACGATCGTAGGCTCGCCCGATGCGGTCTGCGGCCGCTGCCACCTGCGCGAGCGGTTCTACCAGCGGACCCATCACTTCCACCAGCCCGGCACCCGCGGGGCGAGCTGCGTCGCCTGTCACATGCCGGGGCGCGCCTACAT
>CAZVSO010000014.1:14442-27999 GCA_964629425.1 uncultured Gemmatimonadaceae bacterium | reverse complement strand
TGATCAGCAGCGCGTCGGGCTCGCGGGGCGCGCCCAGCAGCACGCGGGCCAGGGTGCCTTCGGCGCCCGCCGTGTCCCCCATCGCCGCCCGGATGCGGGCAGCGCGGACGTCCCATTCCACCTCCCCTGGGCGGGCGTGGCGCGCACTATCCACATAGGGGAGCGCACCGCTCGTGTACCCGAGCACCCGCGCCATGCGGAACACGTTGTTGCGGCCCTCAGCGTCCGACGGCGATCGCATGGCGAGCAGCGAGTCGAGCAGCTGGGGTGGCGGATCCGTTGTCTCGAGGAACTGGCGGGCGGAGATGAACTCGAGCTGGGGCCGGTCGTCGGTATGCTCGAGCATCCCCCGCGTGATGAGGCGCGCCACACCGCTGTCGCCCAGGACGAAGCGGCCGAAGTAGTCGCTCGGCGCGTGCAGCCCGAGCCACTCCCGCGCCTCCATCGCCAGCGGCGCCCCGGGGCCGACGAGCCGCGCGAGCCAGGCCGCGTCATACCGGAAGGGTTGGCCCGAGCCGAGGACGAGGATGTCCTGCGCGCCCCCGAACCACACCTCCACGTGCGGGAACACCTGCTGCAGGTTGCGCACGATCCCCGCCAGCACCGGCAGCGGCAGCTGGTAGAGCTGGACCCACTGGCAGAAAACGCCGTCGTCGCTGAGCCGCGAGCGCACGATGTGAAAGAACTCCGGCGTGTAGAGCGTGGCCACCCCGGCGAGCCAGGGATTCGAGGGCTCGGAGACGATGACGTCGAACCGCTCGCGCGTCAGCTGCAGGGCGCTGCGCGCGTCGTCCACGATGGCCCGCACGTTGGGCCGGGAGAGGACGTCCCGGTTCACGTGGCGGAAGTAGGGGTCCATCTCCAGCACGGCCGGCTCCAGCTCCACCACGCGCACGCGCTCCATCCCCGGCACGCGGGCGAGCACGCCGGCGGTGACCCCGCTGCCGAACCCGACCACGAATGCCGACCGCGCCTCGGCCCGCGCCGCGGCCGGCGCGAGGCCGAGCATGAGCTGGGTGTCCATGTCCCCGAAGTCGGATGCGTCGGTCTTGCCGCTGACCTTGAGATGGCGGCTGCGCTCGCTCTCCCAGACGCTGACCGTCGTGTTGCGGCCCTCGCGGTACGCGACCTGCCGGGCCCCCTGATGGCCCAGGAACGCGCGCAGTTGGCCCCGGGTCATGGGAGCGCGCGCGTAGATGGCAGGGCCGAGGTCGATCAGCCGGCTGCTCCAGCTCGGGGCCCCGACCGCCGCCCCGAGCCCGAGGCTCGCGAGCACCACGGTGGCGAGCGCGCGGGGTCGCAGCCGCCGGTGCTCGGGCGAGCCGTAGATCAGCCCGCGGACGGCGAGCATCGCCAGCGCGATCGCGGCGACCGCGTTGATGAGCAGCCCGACGCGGAGCGTGGTCGCGGTGCCGAGCAGCACGACGAGGACGAACCCGGTGAGGACCGTGCCGGCGATGCTGCCGATCGTATTGAGCCCGTAGGCCAGCCCCACGTCGGCGCCGCGCGCCCGGTCACGACCCGCCGCGAGGTCGGTGAGCAGCGGGAAGGTCATGCCCATGCCGATCGCGGGGAGCAGGACGACGAGCCCCACGAGGCCGCCCATCAGCAGCAGCCGCGTCCCGGCTCCCAGGTACTGCACCTGGAACACCGAGATGATGTAGACCGGGAGCGCGTTGAAGACGAGGAAAAGCACCGCCGCGCCGAGTGCGGTCATGCTCTGGGCCAACCCGGCGTTGACGGCGGTGTCGGCGGGCGGGCTGCTGCGGCGCGCCACGATCGCGCTGCCGATCCCGATCCCCAGGAGAAAGACGAGCAGGATGAGGGTGAACGCGTAGGTCGATCCGCCGACGATCATGACGAGCACGCGCGTCCAGGCGATCTCGTCGAGCAGCGCCGCGAAGGCCGTGAGGACGAGCAGGATCAGCGCGGCGCGGCGCAGCGTAGCGACGCGGGGTTCCGCCTCCGCGCCGCTGGGCCGCGGCGGGGCCGCGGCCACGGGCGCGAGGGGCCGCGACAGCGCGATGGCCGCGACGCCGAGCGCGATGTTCACCGCGGCCGTCGCCCACAGGCTGAGCCGGATGCCCACCTGCTCGACCAGCACGAAGCCCGCGAGCGCCGTCCCCACCATGGCGCCCAGGGTGTTGATCCCATAGAGCTTGCTCAGCTCGGGCTTGAGGCGCTCCCGGTCGTCGCCCATGAAGGCCCGCGTCAGGATGGGGAGGGTCGCACCCATGAGGGTGGTGGGCACGAGGAGCACGAGCGCCGCAAGTCCGAAGCGCAGCGCGATGCTGGGCGCCCCGCCCAGCCCCAGCGCACCGGCGACGCCGATATAGGTCCAGTGCGCCAGGCCGAGGATCAGCGGCGACAAGATGGCGTAGATGCCCACCGCGATCTCGATCCAGCCGTAGAGCGCGGTGGGCCTGGGGTGGCGGTCGCCGCGCGAGCCCAGCCACCACGCTCCCAGCCCGAGACCGCCCATGTAAGCGGCGACCACGGTGGTCACCGACTGGAGGGTCGAACCGAAGCTGTAGTAGAGCACCCGGATCCAGACGAGCTGGTAGACCAGACCCGTGGCTCCGGAGAGGAAGAAGAAAACGCGGTAGGCGAGCGCCGCCCTAGAACGCATGCAGCTCGCTCATCACCCGTATCAGGTCTTCCGTTTGTGGCAGGATGTAGTCCTCGAGGTCGGGCGCGTAGGCGACGAAGGTGTCGGCCGCGGCGACCCGCCGCACCGGGGCGTCGAGCCACGGGAAGCAGCGGTCCGCCATCCGCGCGGCGATCTCCGCGCCGTAGCCCCATGATAACGAGTCCTCGTAGGCGACGAGCACCTTGTTGGTCCTGCGCACCGATGCCTCGATCGTCTCCCAGTCGACCGGCGACAGCGAGCGCAGGTCGATCACCTCCGGGCTCGTCCCGTCGCGCTCTTCCAGCACCTTCGCCGCCGTGAGCGCGCGCTGCACCACGGCCCCGTAGGTCACCACCGTGAGATCCGCGCCGGCCCGCACTACCTTCGCCTTGCCGAAGGGGATCATGAAGTTGGGCCCGGGGTTCGGCGCCTTGTTGTACGTCTGGCGGTAGAGATGCTTGTGCTCGAGGAACAGGACCGGGTCGTCGCAGCGGATCGCGGTGCGCAGCAGCCCGTTGGCGTCGAGCGCGGTCGCGGGACAGACCACCCGGAGCCCCGGGACCGACGTGAAGACGACCGCACCGGTCTGCGAGTGGTAGATCGCGCCCCCCTTGAGGTATCCGCCGTACGTCACGCGCACCACGACGGGGCAGCTGAAGGCGTTGTTCGACCGCCAGCGCAGCGTGGCCAGCTCGTTGCGCAGCTGGTGGTACGCCGGCCAGATGTAATCGAAGAACTGGATCTCGGTCACGGGCTTGAGGCCCCGGGTGGCCAGGCCGATCGCCCGCCCGATAATGTTCGCCTCGGCCAGCGGCGAATTGTACACCCGGTCGCTCCCGAACTGGCGCTGCAGCCCCCAGGTGACCTTGAACACTCCGCCCTTCCCCTTCACCGTCCCGAGGTAGCGCTCGCGACTCACATCGGCCACGTCCTGGCCGAAGAGCAGGATCCGGGGGTCGCGGGCCATCTCATCGCGCAGGCACGCGTTGAGCAGATCCACCATGGTGGTCGGATCGCCGGAGAACCGGGGATCGTCCTCGGTGTCGAACTGCTCGGAGGTCGGGTCGACGTCGGGGGAGTAGACGCACAGCAGCGCCGTCTCGGGGGCGGGCTGCGGGGCGACGAGGGCCGCGTCGGTGGCCGCCTGCACCTCCTCCTCCACGCCCTGCCGGATCGCCTCCAGCTCGGCCTCCGTGACGACCCCTTCCGCGACCAGCCGCGCCGGAAAGGTCGCGAGGCAGTCCCGCTTCGCGTCCGCCTCGCGCTCGGCGGGGGCCCGGTACAGCACCTCGTCGTCCGAGAGCGAGTGCGAGTATGGGCGAGTGACGTGCGCGTGCACCAGAGCCGGCCCGTTGCGCTCGCGACAGTGGGCGGCGGCGCGACTCAGCGCCTCGACAGAGGCCACGGGGTCACACCCGTCCACCTCCTCGATCAAGAGGTCGGGGAACCCGGCCACGAGCTTTGAGATGGAGCCGCCCGCCGTCTGCACCTCGATGGGCACCGAGATGGCGTACGCGTTGTCCTCGATGAGAAACAGCACGGGGAGCTTGAGGTTGCTCGCCGTGTTCAGCGCCTCCCAGAACTCTCCCTCGCTGGTCGTGCCGTCGCCGGCCGAGCAGTACACCACTTCGTCGCCGTGCATGGGCTTGTCGGTGATCGCGTCGATCCGTTCGTAGCGCAACACTGCCTCGGCGCACCCGACGGCCTGGAGGAACTGGGTCCCGGTGGGGCTCGACTGGCTCACGATGTTGAGGGCTTTGTGGCCCCAATGGGACGGCATCTGCCGGCCGCCCGAGTTGGGGTCGGCGGCCGCCGCGACGGCGGACAGCAGCATCTCGGTGGGTGTCATGCCCAGGGCCAGGCACAGCGCGCGGTCGCGGTAGTACGGATAGAACCAGTCGTAGGCCGGGCGCAGCACCGTGCCCGCGGCCGCGAGCACCGCCTCGTGCCCGGCTCCCGAGATCTGAAAGAAGATCTTGTTCTGCCGCTTGAGCTGGATCTCCCGGTCGTCGAGCCGGCGGGAGAGCAGCATCACGCGGTACAGATCGAGGAGCTCGGGCTTGCCGGGCGCGATGCGCCCGGGCCGGGCCGCGGGACGGGCGCGGGTAGCCATGGGTGGCAATAAGATAAGCGCAGTAGCGTCGCGGGGCCAAAAGCGGCTCGCGGTCGGGGAGCATGGCGGACCGCCCACCCGGGGTCGATATTTGACCTCACTCTTGGGTCCCCGCGACCCGTCCCGGATCGTCCGCCATGGACCTCGCCGCCAAAAAAACCGTCCTGCGCCACTTCCCCTACGGCCTCTACGCCGTCACCGTCGCGCACGGGGGCGAAGAGCACGGGATGACCGCCAACTGGGTGACCCAGGCCTCCTTCGAGCCGCCCATGGTCGCGATCGCCGTGGAGAACACGTCACGGACCATCGAAATGATCCGCGACGCACACTACTTCGCCGTGAACCTGTTCCAGCAGTCGCAGCGGGAGCTGGCGGGCAAGCTCGGTCGCGCGTCTCAGAACACCCCGCAGAAGCTCAAGGGACTCAAGACCAAGCCCGGGCCGGTCGGCGGCTCGCCCGTCCTGGCGGACGCGCTGGGGTGGGTGGAGTGCCGCGTCGTCGCGACGCTGCCCGCGGGCGACCACACGCTGGTGTTGGGGGAGGTCGTGGCGGCCGGTGCCGAGCACGAGGGCGCCCCGCTGACCCTGCAGGACGCGGGGTTCAAGTACTCTGGATAGGGACAGAGGACAGACGGGCCGACGCGCTTGTGCGTCTCCAGCCTATCGTCGGTACACCACTCGCCCGCCCACGATGGTGTAGCGCACCCGCGCGCGACCGAGCGAGTCGGCCGGTAGGGTGAACAGATTCCGGTCCAGCACCACGATGTCGGCGTACCTGCCCGGCTCGAGCGTTCCCCACTTTCCCTCGGCGAAGAGCGCCCATGCGTTGCCGGCCGTGTAGGCCCGCAGCGCTTCGGCCAGAGAGATCTTCTGCCGCGGCACCCATCCGTCGGGGTGCTTTCCGTCGAGCGTGCGCCGGGTGACCGCGGCGTAAACTCCGGTGAGCGGGTCGAGCGGCGCGACGCTCCAATCGGAGCCGAAGGCGAGCGGGGCCTTCGCGTCCAGCAGGTCGCGGAACGCGTAGGTGAGCTTGATTCGTTCCGGCCCGATACGCTTCTGCAACCAGCGGCCGTCGTCGATCGCGTGGTAGGGCTGCATCGACGTGACGACGGGGATCGCGGCGAAACGGGGGATCTGCTCGGCGCGCAGGTGCTGCGCGTGCTCGATGCGGAACCGGCGGTCGCGCGGCCCGTGCACCCGCGCCACGCTGTCGAAGATGTCGAGCAGGAGACCGTTCGCCCGGTCGCCGATGGCGTGGACCACCACCTGGAGCCCCGCCGAGTCCGCCCCGCCGATGGCGGCGCGCAGCCCGGGCTCGGGCGTGGTCAGCAACCCCCGGTAGCCCGCGGAGTCGCTGAACGGCTCGAAGAAGTACGCCGTGCGAGAGCCCGCGGAGCCATCGACGTACCCCTTCACGCCGCCGATGCGGACCCAGTCGTCGCCCGCATGGCGCACGCTGTCGGCCACCTCACGCCACGTGCCGAGCGGGAAATAGAGCGTGGCGCGCAGAGTCATCCGGCCCGCCCGAGCGAGCCGGCGGTAGGAAGCCAGGTCGTCCATCGACGCCGAGACGTGCGCCACCGCGGTGACGCCCAGGGACGCCGCGTGGGCCAGGGCGCGCGCCAGGGCGGAGTCGCGCCGCTCGGGCGAGGCGGCCGGGATCGCGCGCCAGATCAGGCCCTGAGCGTTGTCCTTGAAGATCCCGAGCGGCTCGCCGGTGCGGGGGTCGTGCGGGATCTCACCCCCCTCAGGCGAGGGCGTGTCCCTGGTGACGCCGGCGGCGCGCAACGCGGCGCTGTTGGCCAGCGCCATGTGCCCGTCGAGCCGGCTCACGAACACGGGGTTGTGCGGCGTGACCGAGTCGATCCAGGCACGCCGCGGCAGGGGCGCGCCGGGCCACCATTCGTGGTCCCAATCGCCGCCGGTGATCCACTCACCCGGCGGAAGCGTTCTGGCGTAGTCGGCGAGCCGGCGCACCAACTCCTGCGGGCTGTGGGCCGTGCGCAGGTCCACGGAGGCGAGCTGGAAGCCGCCGTCGATGAAGTGCGTGTGGCCGTCCGCGAAGCCCGGCATCACGAGCCCGTCGCCAGCGGCGATGACCTCGGTGCGGGGACCCACGAACCTCACGAGGGCCGCACTGTCACCCACCGCGAGGATGCGGCCGCGTGCGATCGCGACGGCCCCGGGCGCCGGGCCGTCTTCCTGCCCCGTCCACACGGCGTCGCCGGTGACGATCATCTCGGCCTGCGGCGTGCAGCCGAGGGCGAACGATCCGAGGAGCACCGCGAGGGACGACGTTCGACGCACGGGGGATCCTCCTAGCGGAGTTTCGTGATGCGGCGGATGGTGTCGAGCGCCGCGACGGCGTCCGTGCTCCCCTCGCGCCGGCCCTGCCCCTTGCGGGGCGCGGGCAGCGCGTCGCGGATGTCGAGCAACACCTCGAGGAGCAGCTGCTCGCGCTGGTAGGCCGAGTCGAGATCGTCCATGCGGCGGGCGTCGCCGGCCGCTTTGGCACGATCGTACGCGGCGCGATAGACCGACTCGAGGTTGCCGAGGATACGGGCGCGGGGGCGAGCCACGGTCAGTCCATCGGACAGAGCACCAAACCGCTCGGTACCTTGGGGACGAAGAAGGTCGACTTGGGCGGCATCACGCCGCCAGCATCGGCGATGGCCATGATCTGCGCCACCCGGGTCGGGTTGAGGAGCACCGCCGCGGCGGCCACGCCCTTGCGCACTCCGTCGAGGGCCTCCCGCGCCTCGGCCGTGTACTTGAGCGTGGGCGTCGAGCGGCCGGCGCCCAGGATCTCGTGTACCACCAGCGACTCGATCACCGCCGCATCGAGCTGGCGCAGCGCTGGCCCGCCCGGCACGGCGTCGAGCGCCGCATCCGGTCGCAGCACCAGGCTCAGGTCCCCGCCCTCGGGACAGGCCACCACGCAGGCGATGCGCTCGGCCCCGGCGCGGGCGAGGTGCGCGAGCGGATCCGTCCCCGCCGGCAGGCGCTCCACCTCGAACCAGCGGCTCCACCTCTCCACCAGCGCCGCGGGGTCCCGGTCCGCGCCATAGATGACGCGATGGGTCGGCAGGACCACGAGGCCGGGGTCGGCGGTGGACACGAGGAACGCCTCGACGCGCCCGGCGGCCGCATTCTCCTCGGCGTAGGCCGCCGCCGTTTCGTAACGGTGATGGCCGTCGGCGACGTACAGCGAGTGCCGGCCAGCGGATGCCGCGAGCCTGGCCGCCTCGTCCCCGCCGACGACCCACAGGCTGAGCTGCACGCCATCGAGCTCGGCCCGCGCCGCCGGGGGGCCATGGGTCACGCGCGCCAGGGCGTCGGCGAGCGCCCGCTCGGGATCGGGGGCGAGGAGGAGGATGGCCTCCAGGTTCGTGCGCGTGGCGCGGAGCAGGGCCAAGCGCTCCGCCTTGACGCGTGCGTGGGTCCGCTCGTGCGGCCGCACCCGCCCGGACTGGTACGGCTCGGCGGCGACCGCCGCGAACATCCCGATCCGCGTGCGGCGCTCGCCCGACGGAAGGGTGAACGCCTGGGCGAGGGCGTACACCGCCGGGGCGGTATCGCGCACGAGGACGCCCTCGCGGCGCCACCGCTCGAGCAGGGCGGTGGCGTGCGCGTAGCGGTCCGCCCCCCCGGGCGCTTCCGGGAGGGTGAGGTGCACGATATTGTGGGGGTCCGCGGCCGCCAGGCGCTCCCGCTGGGCCGGCGCGATGACGTCGTACGGCGGCGCGATGAGCGCGCCGAGTCGCGCCGCGTCCAGATACCGCTCGCCCCGAAAGGGGATCACCAGCTCAGCAGTCGTCCCCACCGTTCGCCACCTTCGCGCAGAGGAAGGAAGAAAGCCTCGCCAACTCCCAACGCATCGACCTCGACGCGGCGTTTGCCGAGATGCTGCGCACGATCACCGCGCGCGACGCCGACCGCTGGACCAGGAAGGCTCGTTGACCTCGTGGTAGAGGCGCTCGTAGGACACCAGGCGGTCGGCGTCGAACACGCCCGCGGCCGCCGCCGCGCGCACGGCGCACCCGGGCTCCGCCAGGTGCCGGCAGTCGTCGAACCGGCACCGATCGAGATAGGGACCGAACTCCGGGAAACAGGCCCCCAGATCGTTCGGGTCGATGCCCCACGTGCCGACCTCGCGGATCCCCGGCGTATCCACCACGTAGCCGCCGGCGGCCCCGGCCAACGGCAGCAGCTCGGCCGCGACCGTGGTATGCCGGCCCGTGCGCCACTTCGTGCTGACGGCGCCGGTCCGCAGCCGCAAGCCCGGCTGGAGCGCATTGAGCAGGCTCGACTTTCCCGCGCCCGACGGACCGCACAGCACCGACGTCCGGCCGGCCAGCAGCTCGGCGAGCGCCGCGAGGCCCTCCGGAACCGCGATCGAAGTGCCGAGCACCCGATACCCCCCGGGTGTGTAGCGGGCGCGCAGCCGCTGGCCCACCTCGCGGTCCAGCTCCATTTTGTTCACGACGAGGGTCGCCGGCAAGCCGTTCGCTGCGGCGATCACGAGGAAGCGGTCGAGCATCCGCGGGTTGGGCGCGGGATCGCGGGTCGCCGCGACGACCACCACCTGATCCACGTTCGCCGCAATCGGCTGGGAGCGCCGCGCGGCACCGGCCTCGCGGCGCGTCAGCACGCTGCGCCGGGCGCGCACGCCCGTGATCGTGGCCGCGCCGCTCGCGTGGAGCTCGAGCTCCACGACATCGCCCGCCACCACCCGTTCGTCGTCCCGGTGCTTCATCCTGCCCTGCAGGACGGCCTGGATCTCCCGCTCCCCGACCCGCACCCGCAAGGTGGCGCCCGTACGCCCCAGCACGACCCCGGCCGCATCACTCGGCGCACTCGTAGCCCGAGGCGGATCCGTGCGGTTGTTCGTACCCTTCCCGCTTCCCGCTTCTCCCTTCCCGGTTTCAATGCAGCGATCGAGATGGGTTTTAACGTCCGTCAGCGGCATCGCGAGCAAGGGCTCGAGCGCGCGCTCGGGGCTCGCGCCGAACGCCAGGTACCCGGTCTCGAGGTGGCCCGCCGGCCGGTCGGCGCCCGTCGTCCAGCGCACGAAGAGCAGCGCCGCGCCGTAGCGCCCGGCCGCATCGGGCTCCGGGTCGGCGAACGCGGAGACGGAATAGGCCAGGCCGTCGGTCCCGCCGAAGGCCGGGGGCCGCGCGTGCACGCGCGTGTAGCCGCCCAGGGTCTCGTCGTCGCTCAGCGCGGCCGTAACGACTCCTTCAGCATGCCGCCCACGAGAAACGCGATGTTGGCGGGCCGCTCGGCGAGGCGGCGCATGAGGTAGGGGTACCAGTGCGTGCCGAACGGCACGTACGCGCGCACGCGGTAGCCGTCGGCGCGAAGCCGGCGCTGGAGGTCGCGCCGGACGCCGTACAGCATCTGGAACTCGAAGCGCTCCGGCGCCAGCCCACGCCCGCGGGCCAAGCCGGTGGCGCGCTCGATGAGCCGCTCGTCATGCGTCGCCATGCCGGGGTAGTTGCCGCGCTCGAGCAGCCGCTCCATACAGGTGGCGTAGTTCGCGTCCACGTCGCGCTTGTCGGGAAACGCCACGCTGGGCGGCTCCTTGTACGCGCCCTTGCAGAGCCGCACCCGCGCACCCAGCGCGATCATGTCGTCGACGTCCCGCGCGGTGCGCCGCAGGCACGACTGCAACACGACGCCCACGGCGTTGCCGAACTCGGGGTGGAAGGTCTGCCGGAACAACCGCAGCGTGGCCTCGGTGTAGGCGGACTGCTCCATGTCGATCCGCACGAACGATCGGTGTGCCCGCGCCTTGGTGAGGATGGCGCGCAGGTTCTCCACGCACAGCGCCTCGTCGATCGCCAGCCCCATCTGAGTGAGCTTGACCGAGACGTTGGCCTCGAGGCCGGCGGCCGTGATACGGTCGAGGAGATCGAGGTAGGTGCCACACGCGGCCCGGGCTTCCGCCGGATCCGCCACGGCCTCCCCCAGCAGGTCCACGGTGGCGGTGATGCCCGCGGCGTGCAGCTCGCGTGCCGCCGCCACCGCGCCGTCGGCGGTCTCGCCGGCCACGAAGCGCGACGCGAACCGCCAGGCGAGGCCGTTGCGGCGCACGAACTGGAAGATCCGTGGTTGCTCGCTCAGCCACAGCAGGCTGGCCCGTAGCATCCGTTCCCTTTTCCCCTTTCCTCATTCCCCGTCACGGGTAGAAGCGTGTGCCGCGGCTTGCCTGCTCGCGCAACACGTCGCATGGCACGAAGCGAGGCCCGCAGCGCTCTGCGAGCCGCTCGAGCTCGCTCACCGCCCGCGCCGCCCCCAGGTCATCCAGGTGGCGCAACGGCCCCCCGCGGAAGGGGGGGAACCCGATCCCGAAGATCGCGCCGATGTCGCCGTCGCGCGGAGACCGAACGACACCCTCGCCCGCCGCCCGCGCCGCCTCGTTGAGCATCGCAAAGACGAGGCGCTGGAGGATTTCCGCGGGGCGGAGCCCGCCGTTCGGGCGGATACCGATGAGCTCGTAGACCGCCGGATCGGCGCCGCCCTTCTTGCCGCGCGCGTAGCGGTAGAACCCCTGCCCCGCCTTGCGGCCGAAGCGGCCGACGCGCACCAGGGTCGCGACCGCGGGCGGCGGCGCGAACCGCTCCCCGAACGCGGCGTGCAGCACGCCCCCCGCCTTCTCCGCCACGTCCAGCCCGACCTCGTCGAGCAGCGTCAGGGGACCGACCGGAAAGCCGAACTGTACCATCTGGCGGTCGATCTCCTCGATCGCCGCTCCGGCCAGCAGGAGGTGCGCGGCCTCGTTCATGTACGGCCCGAGGATGCGGTTGATCCAGAAGCCGGGGCGGTCGCGCACCACGATCGCGGTCTTGCCCATCCGGCGGCCGAAGGCCACCGCGGTGCTGACGGCCCAGGGGGCCGTGTGCTCCCCGGGGATCACCTCGAGGAGCGGCATCCGCGACACCGGCGAAAAGAAGTGCATCCCGATCACCCGCTCGGGCCGGGCGGCCACCGCGGCGATGCGGGTAATGGGGATGGTGGAGGTGTTCGACGCGAACACCGCGCGCTCACCCACGACCGCTTCGATCTCGCGCAGCACTTTCTGCTTCACGGCGAGGTCCTCGAACACCGCCTCGATGACCAGCTCGGCGCGGCGGAACCCCATATAGCCGTCGCCGCCGGACAGGAGCGCGACGAGCCGCTGATGCTCATGCTTCGTGATGCGCCGGCGCCTGAGCCGATCGTCAACGATCTCGCGCGCCGCCCGCAGGCCTTGCGCCACGCGCGCGAGGTCGGCGTCCTTGAGACGCACGTCCACGACGGCCTGAGTGACCGCGGTCCCCGCGATCCCCGACCCCATGAATCCGGTGCCGACGATGCCGAGCCGGTGCACCTCGACCGGCGGCGGAGGATCGGGCACGCCGAAGTCCTTCTTGAGCTGCGTCGTGGCGAAGAAGATCTGCACGAGCTTGCGGGAGACGTCGGTCACGGCGAGCCGGCCGAACAGCTCGGCTTCCCGCTTCGACCCCGCCGGGATCCCGTGCGCCAATCCGGTGGCCACGGCGTCGAGGGCGGCGAGCGGCGCCGGGTAGTTACCGCGAGTCTGCTCGAGCACCTGACGCCGGGCCATGCGGAAGACCAGCCGGCGGCCGAGCGGGTTGCCGTCGAGCAGCCACCCCATCAGGCCCCCGGGGCGACGCCGCCGCGGTCGCCAGCCCCCGGCCATGCGCGTCGCCGCCGCCAGCGTGACGTCCTTCAGGATGGGCGGCGGCACCAGCTCATCCACCATCCCGGCGCGGAACGCCCGCTGGGCGCGCTCGACCTTCCCCGCGAGAATCATGTCGAGCGCGGCCCGCGCTCCGACGAGGCGCGGTAGCCGCTGGCAGCCGCCCGCGGCCGGCAGGATGCCGAGCTGCACCTCGGGCAACCCGAGCTGCGTCTTTGGGTGGTCGGTGGCGACGCGGTAGTGGCAGGCGAGCGCGAACTCGAACCCACCGCCCAGGCAGGCGCCGTGGATGCCCACCGCCACGGGCTTGGTGCACCGGGCGACGCGATCGAGCATCTCCTGGCCGTCGGCCACGAGCCGCTCGGCCTCCGGGGCGGACGTGAGCCGGACGAACTCCTCGATGTCGGCGCCGGCGATGAAATTGTCGGGCTTGCCCGAGAAGAAGGCCACGGCGCGCACGGCGGGGTCGCGCTCGAGCGTGGCGAAGGTCGCGTTGAACTCGTCCTTGACCGCGCGGGAGATCTTGTTGACCGGCTCGCCGGGCAGATCGAGCGTGACGACCGCGATCCCGTCGTGCAGCGCCCAGGTGAGCGCGCGTGCGGGCATCAACGGCGCTCCAGCACCATCGCGAGCGCCATTCCGCCCTGGGCGCACACGGACACGAGGCCGAACTGGATGTCGCGCCGCGTCATCTCGTTGGCGAGGGTGGTGACGATGCGACCGCCGGTGGCGCCGAAGGGGTGGCCGATCGCGATCGATCCCCCCATCACGTTGATGATGTCCTCGTTGATCTCCCAGCCGAGCGCGGCGAAGCCTTGGAGGTTCGACAGCACCTGTGACGCGAACGCTTCGTGGATCTCGATCAGCCCCAGGTCCTTCCACGCGACGCGGGCGCGCTCGAGCGCGCGGGGCACGGCCCGCACCGGCGCCTGAAGCAGCTGCCACCCCGGATCCACTGCCGCCACGGCGTACGAGCGGATGTAGGCCAGCGGTGCGTAGCCCAGCGACCGCGCCGCCGCGTCGCTCATGAGGAGGACGGCCGACGCGCCGTCGGTGAGGGGCGAGGAATTGGCCGCCGTGACGCTCCCGTAGCGCCGGTCGAACACCGGTG
>CAZVSO010000014.1:0-14432 GCA_964629425.1 uncultured Gemmatimonadaceae bacterium | reverse complement strand
ACAGCTTCGCCATTTGCTCGAGGGTGGTATCGCTGCGGATGCCGTTGTCCATCGTGACCACGGGACCGTCGCCCCGCGACGGGAACCACGGCGCGATCTCCGCGCTGAGGCGGCCGTCGGAGGTCCCCTGGGCCGCGAGCCGGTGGCTGCGCAGCGCCCAACGGTCCTGCGCCTCGCGGCTAATGCGGTTCTCCTTCGCCATCTTCTCGGCCGACTGTCCCATGGATTCGCCCGTGGACGGCTCGGCGATGGCCGGGGCGACGGGGACGAGGTCGCGCGGGCGAACCCGCGCGAAGCTCCGCACCCGGGCCATCACGGTCTTCGCCTTGCTCGCCTCGATCAGGACATCCGCCAGGCGGCGCGACGCGAGGATCGGGATATCGGAGAGCGCCTCCGCGCCGCCGGCGAGGATGACGTCCGCATGACCGAGGGCGATCTGATCGTGGCCCGCGGTGACCGCCTGCGTGGCGGAGGCGCAGGCCCGGTTCAGCGAGAAGGCCGGGATTTCCCTGGGAAACTGGGGCAGGAGGCTCACCTCGCGCGCGAGGTTGGGCACGAGCGCGGAGGGCACGACCTGCCCGAAGATCACCTCGTCCACCTCGGCGGGATCGAGATCGGCGCGGTGGACCAGCTCGCGGGCGGCGTGGCGGGCAAGGTCCACCGCACGCGCCTCCTTGAGCGCGGATCCGGCCCTGCAGAACGGCGTGCGGCAACCCGCCACTACCGCCACGCGCCGCTCGTTCGCCCCGGGCATTACATTCACCTCCGCCGTTTGCTCACGAAGATACCATGGCCGCGTCCGGGCGGCCAAATCGGAGGACGCTGCGCTGACCGAGATCGAGTTCTCGCACCGGACGCGCGCCGCGGCGCTCGTCGAGATGGCGGCGCAGCCCGTCGATCTCCTGGTGGTGGGCGGCGGCATCACGGGCGCCGGCATCGCGCGCGACGCGGCGCTCCGGGGGATCCGCACCGCCCTCGTGGAGCGCGCCGATCTCGGCGGCGGCACGAGCTCGCGCTCCTCCCGATTGATCCACGGGGGCCTGCGCTACCTCGAGCAGCGTGCGTTCGGGCTCGTCTTCGAGGCGAGCCGGGAGCGCCGCGTGCTGCTGCGCATCGCGCCGCATCTAGTCCGACCGTTGCCCTTTCTCTTCCCCGTCTACCGCGGCGCCCGCGTCCCCCCCTGGAAGCTCCGCGCCGGCATGTGGCTGTACGATCTGCTCGCCGCGTTCCGCAACGCGCGCACGCACCGGTGGCTCGGCGCGACGGCGGTGCGGCGGCTCGAGCCCGGGCTGCGCGACAAGAGCCTGCGGGGCGCGGCGCTGTACTACGACGCGCAAGCCGACGACGCGCGGCTGGTCCTCGCCACGGTCCGGAGCGCGGCCCAGGCGGGCGCCCGGGTCGCGAGCTACGCCGAGGCGACGAGCCTGCTCAAGCCCGACGGCCGCGTGCGCGGCGCGGTGGTGCGCGATGCGCTGACCGGCGAGAGTCATGTTGTGCGCGCGCTCACCGTGGTCAACGCCGCGGGCCCGTGGGTGGACGCCGTGCGCCGCCTCGACGACCCGGCCGCCGAACCCCTGCTGCGTCTGACCAAGGGATCGCATGTGGCCGTCGCGCGTCGGCGGATCGGGAACCAGCACGCCGTGATCTTTACCTCGCCGCTCGACGGTCGCGTGATGTTCGCTCTGCCGTGGCGGGAGCTGACCTACGTCGGGACCACCGACACCGACGAGCCCGACGCGCCCGACGACGTGCGCGCGAGCGGGGCCGACGTGACCTACCTGCTGCGCTCGGTGAATGCCCTGTTCCCCGGGGCGCGGCTCGGCCCCGCCGACGTGCTCTCGACCTGGGCCGGCCTGCGGGCGCTCGTGCGCTTCAACCCCGCCCTGCCCCCCTCGGCGGTGTCGCGCGAGCACCTCCTCGAGGAGAGCGCCCAGGGCCTGATCACGATCGCGGGCGGCAAGCTCACCACCTACCGCTCCATGGCGGCCCAAGTCGTGGACCTCGTGGCGCGGCGGCTGCGCGAGGTCGACGGGCGGCCCGCGCCCCAGGGGGCGCCGACCGACCGTCTGCCCCTGCCCGGCGGCGACGCCGCCGAGCTCGGTGTCCTGGTCGAGGCGGCGCAGGCCCGTGGCGCCCCCGAGGCGACGGCCGCCCACCTCGTGGCCAACTACGGCAGCGAGTGGGCGGCGGTGCTCAACCTCGCCGATCGCGACCGGAAGCTGGCAGAGCCGATCGTGCCGGGACGGCCGGAGATCTGGGCGGAGGTCGCGCACGCGGTGGAGCGCGAGATGGCGCTGCGCCTAGGCGATCTCCTGATCCGACGGCTCCACCTGTTCTACGAAGACCCGGGGCACGGCACCGCGGCGGCGCTCGCGGTGGCGCGCAAGATGGGCGCGCTGCTCGGGTGGGACGAGCCCCGCACGGAGGACGAAGTGGGCGCCTACCTCGACGCCGTGCGGCGCATGCGGAGCTTCCTGAAGGACCTGCCGCGCCGCTCGAGCTGAGGCCGAATCGAGCTACGGGAGGCGCACGGCCCGCAGCGGCACGTCCCAGTGCGCCTCGAGGATCTCGAAGCGTCGCTGCTCCTCGCGCCGGAACGTCTCCTGGTCGGGGAACAGCTGCCGCAGCTCCGCCTCCGTGACCGGCTCGGGCTCGTGGGCCGCGGCGACGCTGCGGTACAAGATGGTCACCCGGTAGTCCCAGCGCCCGTCCTCGGTCGCGTGATAGCGCGGCTGCACCGCCGTCACCTCCAGGATGCGGCCCTTCTCCTTCTCTTTCATCAGGACCGGGTAGTGGTTCTTCTTGAACAGGCGCAGGAACTCGTCCTGGAATCCCCAGCGGACCTTGTAGTAGTACTCCACCACGAACGGCTCCTCGGCCGCCACGGGGCGGGTCTGGGCCGGCGCCCGGGCAGGCAGCGCGGCGACGAGGAGGAGCAGCAGCAGCAGCGGACGCATCAGGCCGTCCTTCCGGGGTGGTTACCCCCGGGCCGACGGCCCGGGGGTAACGGGGCAGGGCCCCTGGGTTAGGGTAGCAGCTCCCGGGGTATCGGGTTGTCCGGCCGCTCGTCGTCCCACACTGCGGCCGCGATCCACCAGCGCGTGCCGTCCCAGAACAGCTCGATCGAGTTCACACCGCGGCCGAATACCGGGCCGTCCGGTGTGCGGCGCATCTCGTACGTGCTGAGCGCGTGCGCGAGGTTGCCGAACCGGTGGGTGACGCGGTGGATCTCCCGTTCGAAGAACCCGTCCCGCACGAACCCCGCGTCGGTGCGGTCCACGAACTGTTGGTGGTCCATCACGCTCGCGACGGGCCGCCCGTCCCGCACGTCGAGCGACACGAACTTGACGCCCGCGATGTACAGTGTGCGGTCGCGCGCCCATTGGCGCGGCTGTCCCGCCGGCCCCGAGATCACGTCGTAGAACGCCTTGATGATCCCGTCGAGCGTGGCGACGTCCTCGGCGCGGGCCGGGATCGTCGGGACCGGCACCTGGGCCCGCATCTCGGCGGCCAGCAGGAGGGCCGGAGCAGTGGCCCACAACGGGATCGAGTGTCTCATGCATCCTCCTCGAGGTTGGCGGTGCTGTCGTCGCGGGCGCAGGCGTAGCCGCGCACCGTGGCGTAGACCAGAATGACCGCCCCGGTCAGGCGGACCAGGGTTCCGAGAGCCTGATCGTGGTGCAGCAGGTCGAGCTCACCGAGCAGGTAGGCCCAGTCGTGCTCCCCGCCCCCGACGAGTGGCAGCGCTTGGCTCCGCGCGTCCTTCACGTACACCGACACGTTCCAGCAGCTCTGGGCGACCCACCAGAGCGCGACGGCGGCGGCGTAACGATCGCCCCGCCTCGTGAAGTACCACACGAAGGCGCCCGGCACCAGCAGCTGGAACAGCGTCCCGCCCAGCACCCCCAAGAACTCGCCCAGCGGGGCGAAGACCAGATGCCCGGTCTCGTGAACCGCCAGATCGACGTGGTCGAGGAGTCCGTAGTGGTCCGGATGCAGCAGGTAGTAGACGCCGTAGGCGGCCAGCACCGTGGTGAGCACCAGCCGTGTACGGCGCATCGGGGCCGGTGGGTCCCCTTCGGTCACACGCTTCCCGCTTTCCGTTTCCCGCTTCCCGTGCTATTCGAGCGCAATCTGGATCCCGGTCGTGAACGTGCGGTCGGTGTCCTTGAATCCCGGCGCGGGCTGGTTGTCCCAGCGGACGCGGTAGGCGGCCTTGAGGGCCACGCGGCTCGACAGGGGCGCAACGAGCGACACTTCGCCGTTCGCTCGTACGTCATCGCTGTCCTCGAGATTGGGGAGGAGCTCGCCCAGGGCCTCGACGTGTGCGGTCTCGGACAGTTTGTGCCGGTAGCTCGCCGCGGCGCGCCCCGCCGCAAAGCTCTCCGTGGCGCCAGCGAGGTCGCGGTACTGGTTGAACGTGACGCCGGCCTCGAGCGCGACGGCATCGCGGGCGGCGGCGATCAGCTGGTAGGCCAGCCCAACGCCCTCTTCGAACCGCCGGTCGATCCCGGCGAACCGGTTCCGCTCGAAACCGATGGCCCCGTAGGCGCTCAGTCGCTCGCTCAGGAGGCGATCGGCGCGGGCACCGGAGAGATACTGGCCCGCGCTCTCGACGCCCGAGGTCTCGCCGTACACCGCCGACAGGAACTGGGTCAGTATCCACACCGGGCTCTTGTAGCGCAGCCGCTCGGCCCCGTTCAGCGTCGTGACATCGGTGTTCCCCGAGGTGGTCACGAAACCGGCGTCGAACGTAACGCCCAGCGTGTCGACCTTCGCCTCCTGCGCCGGCGCCACGCGCGAGGCCAGCGCCAACGTGATCCCTCCAAGTGCTCCGAGCAGCTGCCTTCTCGACCGCATGCGATGCCTCCGGTTCTGTGCCGTTGAACGACTCACGCGTCCGCGCCCGCCCCACCTCTCCCGGCCTACCGCCATCCCCGCAGGCCCCGCACGAAGTCGTGCAGCACCAGAAACTTCTCGTACACGACGACGCCCTTGCGCTTGTGCCCGAACTCGTTGAACAGATCTTGCAGCCGCCCGCGGCGCGCTACGTAGAACCGGAACGTCTCGGCGAAGTCTTCCTGCGGATGCCGCTTGGCGTAGAGGCTCACGTAGTCGCGGTGCGTCGTCGCCACGCGGCGGCGCTGGAAATCCACCCACGCCGAGTCGGCCACGCGGTAGGTTTTACGCACCTCGCCGAAAGCGCGGCGGAAGCGGCCGGTCCGGGTCCACGTCCAGTTGTGGTACAGGAACGAATGGCCCAGCTCGTGCAGGAGCAGGCCGGTCAGCATGCTCCACGAGATCTCGTCGCGCCGCCGCTTCCACGTGACGTACCGGCGGTCGATCTCGATCACCTTGGGACCGTAGGGATCCACGCCCGACACGCCGGGTCGCAGCATGACCCGGTAGTTCCAGTCCTTGAGGCGCGCGGCGACCAGGAGGCGCCGCACCCGCCGCAGCGCCTGCCGCACCAGGTCCCGCCCCGTCGCGTCCTCGCCGCACCAGGGGCAGGTGTCCATCCAGTCGTCCACCCCGCGGTCGCAGTGCGGGCACTCGTTCTGGAACCGGTCGTAGCGCCACCGTTGCGGCCGCCCGCACCAGGGGCAGAACTGCTCGGGGTACATCTGCCCGCCACCGCAGCGGCGGCAGCGCCGCTCGTACTTGAACCCTTTGGGCCGTTTCAGGGGCTCGGGGCTCGACGCGGCGTCGCGGATGTCGCGACCACACCAGGGGCAGAAGGAAAAGCTGTCCGAGACTATCCAGCGGCAGTGGCGGCACTCGGTCCCGGTTTCCTGCTGCGTGTCGCGCCACTCCAGGCGCCGGGCGCAGTTGGGGCAGAAGTACCAGAAGCGCTGGAGCTCGTAGCGACAGCTCGGGCACCGGAGCTCGGGCTTGGGAACTTCCCGGCGTCGCCGGCTCATCGGGCCAACGCCTCGTCCACGATCCGCTGGATGAGCCCCGGGTAGCGCATCCCGGCCTTGGCCGCCGCCAGCGCCAGCTCGTGCTCGTCGGCAAGGAACGGATTGGGGTTCGCCTCGAGCACGTACACCTCGTGGTCGTGTGTGAGTCGCAGGTCGATGCGGCCATAGTCCTGCAGCCACAGGGCGTGGAAGGCCGTCTCGCACACTCGGCGAATCCGGGCCTGCACGTCGTCGGACAGCCGCCGCGCGAAGCCGGTCCGGATTCCTTGCCGCTCGCGGTACCCCTCGTCCCACTTCGCCTTGTACGTCGCGATGCGGCGCTCGGCCTTCGACAGCTTGCCGAAATGCAGCTCGACGATCGGCAGCAGCTCGAGCTCGGCGTTACCCAGCAGCGAGACGTAGAGCTCCCGGCCGTCGATCAGCTCCTCGGCGATCGCCGCCTGGCTGAACCTGTCGTGGATGAAGGTGACGCGCTCGCCGCAGCCCTCATCGTCGGTCACGACCGAGGCCTGCGCGATCCCGAGCGAGGCGTCCTCGAGCAGCGGCTTCACGATCAGCGGGTAGCGCAGCGCGGACGGTCGCACGAAGGCGTCGCCCGGCCGGAACACCGCGAAATCGGGCACCCGGATCCCGTGGAACGCCAGGATCTTCTTGCTCAACGACTTGTTGCGCGCCACCAGCAGCCCGGTGGGGGACGACCCCGTGTGATGGTAGCCGTGCATCTCCAGCAGCGCCGCCACCGCGTACTCGTGGCGCGCGTCGCCGGCGAAGCCCTCGCAGCAGTTGAACACGAGGGCCGGGGCGAGCGCCGCGAGGCGCTCCACCAGGCGCCGCACGTCGTCCCGCACCCCGACCAGGCTCACCTCGTGGCCGTTGGCCTCGAGCGCCCGGGCTACGTCGTACTCGGCCTCTTCCACATTGCCGCCCGCGATCGCCTCCCGGTAGTCGGCGTCCTCCCACTCGGGGTGCAGGGTGTCGAACACGACGGCGATTTTCACGTCCTCCCATCCACCTGGCCGCCCACTCGCTCCATGTCCCGCTTCACCGTCTTCAGCGCCCCGAAGATGACGAGCCCGCCCACGAGCCCGGCGGCGGGCAGCAGCAGCATCGCCTGGCGCAGCCCCACCCGGTCCGAGATGGCGCCGATGAGCGGGGGAGCGATGGCGTCGCCCGCCAGGTGCGAAAACAACACGTACGCGCCGATGACCGACGACCGCACGGCCGCCGGTACCACGTCGAAGATGGTGGCCGACAGGGGGCCGTTGTACCAGGTGTACAGGAAGAACGTGGCGACCAGCAGCAGCACGAAGAGTCCGGAGCGGCCCACGAGCAGCAGGGCGGCGCACACCGGCGCCCCGAGCACGAAACCGATGCCGGTCACGAAGACCCGGCCGCCGCTCCAGCGTTGGAGCAGCCCGTCGCCCAGCCAGCCGCCGGCCAACGCTCCGAGCACACCTCCGGCGAGGGCGAAGAGCCCGAACTGCCGGCCGACTTCTTCGACCGACAGGCCGTGCACGCGCTGCATGAAGCTGGGCGACCAGGCGATCAGCCCGTTGACGGCGAAGGTGACCAGCGCGCCGCCCAGGAAGATCCAGACGAGGGTGGGCGTGCGCAGCACCGTGGCCGCCGCGTGCAGAAACTCCTCGAACGCGGTAGCGGCCATCGCGGTGGCCTCGGTGGTGCGCCGGATGGCGATGGGGATCAAACGGATCACCGTCCACACGATGCCGAGGCTGACGAACACAGCGAACACCGCGGCGTCGGCTTCCGCGGGCGCCCCGCCCATCGCCGCCAGCCCGGCGCTCACCGCGGCGCCGACGAGGGTCAGCGCCATGAGCGGCGCGGTGAGCCGGAAGACGCCACGCACGCCCTCCCCGATCCAGCGCCGGACGGTGGTCACGAGGCCGGTCGGCGCCTGCCGCGCGGGCTCGCGCAGCTGCGAGGCGAGCACCGCGAGCAGGACGCCGGGGACGCCCATGAAGACGAACGTGCGGCGCCAGCCGAAGCGTGCCTCGAGCACGCCGCCGATCCACACGCCCAGCACGCCGCCGAGCGCCATGCCCACGGAGTAGATCCCGATGGCGAAGGCGCGACGCCGCCCGTGGTAGTACGCCGCGATGAGCCCCTGGGCGGCCGGTCCATAGCCGGCCTCGCCGACGCCCACCATGGCGCGGCACAAGAACAGCTGCCAGAAATGGCGCACGGCCCCGCCGAGGGCGGTGAACGCGCTCCACAGCGCGACGCTGAGCGTGATGACGACCCGGCGGGACTTCAGGTCGCCGACCACACCGAGGGGCAGCGCTGCGAGCGACAGGACGATCACATAGGCCGAGCCGAGCCAGCCGAGCTGCTGGTCGGACAGGGTGAGATCGCGCTTGAGGGGCTCGAACAGTGCGAAGACGACGTTGCGGTCGACGTAGTTGAGGACGTTGATCAGCGTGAGGAGGCCGAGGGCGTAGGCGGCGTACGCCCCCCGGTGTGGCGCCGGGCTGGGCTCCCTAGGGCGCGCGTCCGCCAGTCGCCGCCTCCGCCCGCACATCGCGATCCGCCTTGGCCTTCACGTACTCCTCGGTGAGCTCCCGCAGCAGCTCGGCGCGTCGGTCGTACAGCCGCTTCAGCGGCCGCGGCTTGTGCCGGGCCAGGGCGTACGCCGCCACGATCGGGAAGCCGACCGTGTTGTCCAGGTAGCACACCACCGTGGCGGGCAGCAGATCGGGGTCCACTTTGCCCCAGGTCACGGCCTCGGCCGGCGTCGCCCCCGACAGGCCGCCCGTATCGGGACGGGCATCGGTGAGCTGCAGGTAGTAGTCGTGCCCCTTCTCGCTGATCCCCAGCACCTCCTGGATCTGGGGCTCCGTCTGGAGCACGAAGTTCTTGGGGCTCCCCCCCCCGACGATCAGCACGCCGCTCTTGCCGCCGCGCACCTTGGCGCCGAACACGATCGCCGACGTCTCGTTCACGTCGGCGCTGACATCGAAGCGCAGCTGGCTGCCGGTGAGGGCCTGCTCGGCGACGTTCATGCCGATCGAGGAGTCGCCGGGAGACGAGGTGTAGATCGGCACCCCGCATTGGTGCGCCACCGCGAGGAGGGACTTCCGCTCGATCCCGAGCGCGCGCTCGCGCTCCCTCACGTAGCCGCCGAGGAGGTAGTGGTACTCGGCGGTGCTCATCGACCGCTGGAACTCGTCGCGCGCCGAGGCCTCGCGAATGAACCGGTCGGTGGACAGGAGGACGTCGTAGTCGAAGAAGATGTCGTAGATGCGCACCACGCCCTCGTCGCGCAGCGCGACGGCGCCGGCGAACGGCGTGCCGCGGTGCATCGCGAGCCCCAGCCCGAAGTGCGCGTCGTGGTAGAGGTTCGCGCCGGTCGACACGATCCAGTCCAAGAACCCAGCCTCGACCAGGGGGATGATGGTCGACATGCCGAGTCCCGCCGGTGTCATGGCGCCCGTGAGGCTCATCCCCACCGTCACGTCGGGCTCCAGCATCCGCCCGGCGAACAGCCGGCAGCCTTCGGCCAGCCGGCCGGCGTTGTAGGCGAGGAAGGCGTTGTCCACCAGCTCGGCCACGGTTTCCCGGCCCGTGATGGGCTTGGGGTCGATCCGCGGTCCGCGGAGATACTCCCGTCGTGTCGTCATCCGGTCAGTCGGCCCCCGCCGCGAGGGATCGCGCGCGCCGCTCACGGGCCTCCAGAACCCGGCGCACCACCTCCTCGGGATCGTCGGTGAGGTGAAACAACTCCAGGTCCGCCGCCGCGATCTTCCCTTCTTCGGCCACCCGGTCGCGCAGCCAGTCGGCGAGCCCAGACCAGTACCCGCGGCCCATGAGCACCACCGGGAAGTACTTCACTTTCCCCGTCTGGATCAGCGTGAGGGCCTCGAACAGCTCGTCCATGGTGCCGTAGCCGCCCGGAAACACGATGAACGCCGTCGAGTACTTCACGAACATCGTCTTGCGGACGAAAAAGTAGCGGAAGTTGATCGCCCGCTCCACGTAGGCGTTCGTGCCCTGCTCGAACGGCAGCTCGATGTTGCACCCGATCGAGAGCCCGCTCCCCTCCTGCGCGCCGCGGTTCGCCGCCTCCATGATGCCCGGTCCCCCGCCGGTGATGATGGCGAACCCCTGGCGCGCCAGCAGCCGCGCAGTCTCGACCGCTTTTTCGTAATAGGGATCGTCGGGCGTGGCCCGCGCCGACCCGAAGAAGGTCACCGCGTTGCGCACGTCGGCGAGCGTGTCGAAGCCCTCGACGAATTCCCCCATGATCCGGAGCACGCGCCACGGGTCGGTGCTGGTGAACCCCGCCGGCTCCGCCGGGGCGAGCGGCGGCGCGGCGAGGAGTCGTTCGTCTTCAGTGACCGAGGTGCGCGGCGAGCCGCTCGAGCGCTGCGACATGATCGTCCTGCACGTTGTAGAAGAAGGGTGACAACCGCACGTGTCCGGGCCGGGCGTCCGCCACGATCCCGGCTCCCGCGAGATCCCGCACCACCGCCGCCGGATCCGGCACCGGCAGCATCACAATCGCCGAGCGGTCCTCGGCGCGCTCCGCCACTTTCGGGCGCAGACCCATCGCCCGCGCGCGAGCCACCAGATCCCCCGTGAGCCCGGCCGTCACCTCGCGGATCGCCGCAACCCCGATCTCCTCGATATAGTCGAGCCCGCCGAGCTGCGCCCAGACCGCGGCGAGCGCCGGCGTCCCCAGCTCGAAGCGTCGCGCGTCGTCATGCAGGTCGAGGGAGCGGGGGTCGAAGGCGAACTGGTCCCGGTGCCCGAACCACCCGGCCACCGTGGGCTCCAGGCTCCGGGCGAGCTCCTGTCGCGTGTAGAGAAACGCGATCCCGGGCCCGCCGAGAAGCCACTTGAGCCCGCCGGCGATCAAGAAGTCCACGCCGGCGGCCGCGGCATCCACGGGAAGCTGCCCCACCGACTGGTAGGCGTCGATCAGGCAGAGGGCGCCGCGGGCATGGGCGGCCGCCGCCACCGCCGCGAGATCCTGGATGGCGCCGGTCGTGAAGAAGACGTGCGAGGTGGCGACCAGCGCCGTGCGGTCGTCCACGGCGCGGGCGATCGCCTCGACGGGCACCGTGACCCCGTCCGGGCTCTCGACCACGACGACCTCGATCCCCCGCCGCCGCTTGGCGAGCCACTGGTAGGCCACTGTCGGGAAGTCGAGCGCACTGATGACCACCCGCGGCCGGCGCCCGTAGTCGAGCGACTCCGCCACGGCCGCCAAGGCGACCGACACGCTGGGCGCGAGCGCGATCTCGGGCATCGTCGCGCCGACCAGACGGGCGTAGCGCCCCCGCAGCTCGCCGAGCGCGGCCCACCACTCGTCGTACCATGCGGCCGCGCCACGCGCCTGCCAGGCGTCGAGGAATTCGGTTACCTTGCGTCGGCTGCGGTGCCCCAGCGCGCCCAGCGAGCAGGTGTTGAGGTAGACCCGGTCCCGAAAAATCGGGAACTCGCTGCGGTAGCGCGCGAGGGGATGCGCCCCCACCGTGCGGCCCGCCGCGGTGTCGCTGGCCAGCGTCATAGGCGCTGAATATACCGAACCGATGCAGAGCCCCGCGAGTTGGGCCGCGCTCTACCGGGCGCTGGCGCTGCGCGCCCTGGTGCACCCCAGGGTTGCGCTCGACCTGCTGCGGCTCGCCTGGAGCTTCCGGGCGCGCGACTGGCACCGCCGCATGCCGTTCCTTCCCCTGCCGCCCCACGCCTACATGCGCTGGCGCATGTTCACCGCCTACGGCGACGCGGACGCGATCCCGCCGGCCGACGACGTCGTGGGCTTCGCCCGCTGGCGGCGCGAGACGATGCGCCTATGAAACGAGACGTCGAGCGCGAGCGTCGCCCGACGTCGTCGAACGGCGAGGCGTCGCGCAGGAGCGTCGAGATCAAGCGCCGGGCGCTGGCTCTCGGGTTCGATCGGGTCGGCCTCGCCACCCTCGAGCCCAACGCCCACGCCGCCGAGCTCGACCGCTGGCTCGCGGCCGGCTATGCCGGAACGATGCGGTACCTCGGGCGCCAGGCGTCCAAGCGCAAGGAGCCGGCGCGGATCCTGGCGGGGGCGCACAGCGCCGTGGTCACGCTCACCAACTACTTCCACCAAGCCCCGGGCCATGGGCCCGGGGACAACCCACCCGCCCCTCCCGCCGGTCGTGTGGCCCAGTACGCCTGGAGCGCCGACTACCACGCCGTCCTCGGCCGCCGGCTCGAGCGGCTCGCCGCCGCGATCCGGGAGGTCGCGCCCGGCGCCCGCACCCGCGCCTACGTGGACGCGGGGCCGGTCCCCGAGCGGGAGCTGGCGCAGCGCGCCGGACTCGGCTGGGTCGGCAAGAACATGATGCTGATCCACCCGGAGATCGGCTCGTTCACCTTCATCGGCGTCGTGCTCACCGATGCCGCGCTCGCGCCGGATCTCCCGTTCGAGGCTGATCGCTGCGGCACCTGCCGTCGCTGCCTCGACGCCTGCCCCACCGCAGCCTTCGTCGCTCCGCACACCCTCGACGCGCGGCGCTGCATCTCCTACCTCACGATCGAGCACCGCGGGAAATTCACCGACGCCGAGCGACACCTGGTCGGCGATTGGGCGTTCGGCTGCGACGTCTGCCAGGACGTGTGTCCCTGGAACGTTAGCTTCGCGCGCGCGAGCACCGATGCCGAGCTCGCCCCGCGGGCCGACGTCGCCGTGCCCGATCTCCGCGCGCTGCTCGCGGCGGACGACGCGACCTTCGCCCGGCGCTGGGGAGACACTCCGTTCGAGCGCCCCGGCCCGCGGGGGATGCGGCGCAACGCCGCCGCGGTGCTCGCCAACGCGACCTGATGGACCAGGCGCGCCCCCTCACCGATCGCCTGGGCGAGATCCGGCAGCGGCTCGCCGACGGGCTGGCGCGCATCGACCCGCACCACCGGCTGCTGGGCCGGCCGGTGAGCTACCGCGTGATCGACGGGCAGGCCTTCGAGATCACCTACCGCGACGTGGCGGGCATCGCCGAGGCGGAGATGGACGGGGTCCGGCGGCTCATCGGCCACGAGTGCTCGTGCAGCGTGTCGCCGCAGACGGCGGAGAGCGTGACGGTGAGATTCGTCGTGCCGCTGAAGTAGCTGTCAGCTGTCAGCCGTCACCGTCACCTGCTGACCGCTGAACGCTGACAGCTGACGGCGGCTCATCGCGTCCACAAGAAGACCGCGACCGTGATCACCCCCGCCCCCACGAGATCCAACCACACGCCCGCGCGTGCCATTTCGCCCGCCGTGACCGCCCCGGTGCCGTAGGCCAGCGCGTTCGGCGGGGTGCCGACAGGGAGCATGAACCCCATCGCCGAGCCGAGCGCGGCCGCCGCCATGAGGGCGATGGGTTCGGAACCCAGCGCCGGGGCGAGCGATGCGGCGAGCGGCATGGCCATGGCGGCCGTGGCGGTGTTCGACGTCAGCTCGGTGAGCAGGACGAAGAACAGGGTCACCACGCCGATGACGACGACCGGTGGGGCGCCGGCCAGCCCCTCCAGCCGGCCCGCAAGCCAGGCCGCGAGCCCGCTCGTCTCGAACGCCGCCGCGAGCGCGAGCCCGCCGCCGAACAGCACGAGCACGTCCCAGCGAATCCGCGCCGCGGCGTCCCAGTCGAGCGCGAAGCGCCGCTCGACGAGCGACACGGGCAGCACGAACAGCACGACGGCCGCGATCACGGCGATGCCCGCGTCGGACAGCCCCGGGGCCAGGCTCGTGAGTCCCGGCACGGTCACGCCCCCGATGGCCTTGGGCTCGCGCCGCACCCACGCGAGCGCCGTGGCGGCGAGCACGAGCACCACCGTGCGCTCGCCCGCCGTCCAGGAGCCGAGCGCCGCCCGCTCGCGCCGCACGTGCTCTGCCAGCCCGCCGAGGGTGCCGCGCACGGGGAACAGCACCCGCACCAGCAGCCACCAGGTGAACGCGAGCATGATGACCGAGATGGGGAGGCCCACGACCAGCCACTCGGCGAATCCGACGGGGCGGCCGGCGAGGGTGCGCGCCGCGGCCGCGAAGATCGCCGTGGGTGGCGTCCCGATCAGCGTCGCGACGCCGCCAATGGAAGCGGCATAGGCCATGCCCAGCACCAGCGCGGCGGCGAACGGCCGCGCGCGCTCCGGCGCCTCGCGCCGCGCCAGCTCGATCAGCGCGACGGTGATCGGCAGCATCAAGGCCGCCGTGGCGGTGTTCGAGATCCACATGCTGATGAGTGCGGTGGCCGTCATCAGGGCGAGCACCACCCGCGGCGCGTCGCCCCCGACGAGGGCGATCACCGCGTACGCGAGACGCCGGTGCAGGCCCCAGCGCTCGCTTGCCGCCGCCAGCAGGAACCCGCCCATGAAGAGGAACACGATGGGGTCCGCGTAGCGTCGCGCCACGACTTCGACCGCCTCGCCGCCCGCGACCGGCAGCAGCGCCAGCGGCAGCAGCGCGGTGACTGCCAGCGGGACCGGCGCCGCGAGCCACCACAGCGCCATCCAAACCGCGAGCGCCGCCACGAGCCGGGCGGGC
>CAZVSO010000013.1:0-28292 GCA_964629425.1 uncultured Gemmatimonadaceae bacterium | reverse complement strand
GTGTTGTTGAACTGGTCCCGGATCGTGACCTGGACGGCGGGACTCATGTTTACCCCGGCCGTCTCGTCGCTCGGCTGCGCCGTGAAGGCGAGCTGCGTGGCCGCGCCGGCCATGATCTCGAAGGCGGTGCTGGTCGCGGGCGTCAGGATTCCCGACGTGACGGCGAGCTGATAGCCCGTCGCGGCCGAATCGACACTGAGATTGCTGAACGTCACCACGCCCGCCACGGCCGCCTTCTTCTTCGTGCCGAACAGCGCTCCGTTGCCGGGATTGGACGCGAACCCGACCGTGACGCTGTCGTTCGCGGTGCTGACGGTGTTCCCGAACTGGTCCTGGATCCGCGCCTGGATTGTCGGCGCGATCGATGCACCGGCGGCCGCGTCGCTCGGCTGGACGACGAACGCGAGCCGGCTGGCGGCGGCCGCACTGACGTTGAACCCGAAGCTCGTGTCGGGCACGAGCCCCGTGGCAGTCGCGGCCAGGGTGTAACCACTGCCCGCCAGATTGATACTCAGGTTGTCGAACGTGGCCACGCCGGCGGCGGCGGTGCGGGCCGTGTTGCCGTTCAGCGTGGCGCCGCCGCCCGCATCGTTCGCGATAGCGACCGTGACGTCGTTGTTGGCCGTGAACACCCGATTGCCAAACGCGTCCCGCACGGTGACCTGAATGGCCGGAGCGAGCACGACGCCCGCGATCCCGTTGGGCGGCTGCGCGGTGAATGCCAACTGGCTCGGCGCCCCTGCCGTAATGGTGAACGCGTTTGAGGTCGCGCCCGCGAGCCCCGTGGCCGTCGCGGTCAGGGTGTAGGTGTCCGCCTCGTCGATGTCGAGATTGCTGAACGTCGCGACCCCGTCGACGGCGGCCACGGTGGTGGGCGTGCCGTCCAGCGCCCCGTCGCCGCCGGGGTTCGAGCCCAGCGCCACCGTCACGCTGTTCGTGGCGTCCGCCACCAGGTTGCCCTGAGCGTCCAGGATCTTCACGGTCACGGGCGTGAGGGTAGCACCCGCGGTCGTGCTCGTCGGCTGCTGGCCGAACGCGAGTCTCGTCGCCGTACCGTGACTGATGCTGAAGGTCGTGCTCGTGGCGGCGCTCAGGGCGGGCGACGTCGCGCGCAGCTGGTAGCCTGTCCCCACCGAGTCGATGTTCAGGTTCGTGAAGGTCGCGGTCCCGCTCGCGGCGGACACCGTGACGTTGCCGCCCAGCAGCGCGCCCGGCGTGCCCGTGCCGCTCAGGATCGCCACGGTCACGCTGTTCGTCACGGGCACGAGGTTACCGACGGCGTCCAGGATCCTCACGGTCACCGCCGGGCTGATCGTCGCCCCGGCCGTCGTGCTCGTGGGCTGCTGGCTGAACGCGAGCTTGGCCGCCGCCCCCACGGTGATCCCGAAGCTCGTGCTCGTCGCCGCCGTCAGGCTCCCTGACGTCGCCCGCAGCTGATAGCCCGTGCCCACCGAATCGATGCTCAGGGTCGAGAACGTCGCGATCCCGCCCACGGCCGCCACCGGCCCGGGATTGCTCAGCGTCGCCCCCGCCGTCCCCGTCCCGCTCTGGATCGCGAGGGTCACGGGGTCGTTGGTGTTGACCAGGTTCCCCACGGCGTCGAGGAGCTTCACGGTTACGAGTGTGATCGTCTGGCCAGCAGTGGCGCTCGTCGGGGGCTGCTGGCCGAAGGCCAGTCTCGTCGCCGCACCGTGATTGATCGCGAAGCTCGTGCTCGTCGCCGCCGTCAAGGTCCCCGACGTGGCGCGGAGCTGGTAGCCCGTGCCCGCCGAGTCGATGCTCAGGCTGGCGAACGTCGCGATGCCGCCCACCGCCGCCACCGGTCCGCCCCCCGTCAGAGCCGCACCCGGCGTCCCGGTGCCACTCTGGATCGCGAGGGTCACGTTATCCGTGGCGTTGACCAGGTTCCCCTGACTGTCCAGGATCTTCACCGTCACCGCGGTGATCGTCGCCCCGGCCGTCGTGGTCGCCGGCTGCTGGCCGAACGCCAGCCGGTTCGCGGCCCCCGCCGTGATCGCGAACGCCGTGCTCGTCGCCGGCGTCAGACCGCTCGAGATCGCCCGCAGCTGGAAGCCCGTGCCCGCCGAGTCCACCCGCAGAGTGGAGAAGGTCGCGATCCCGTTCACCGCCGCGACCGCGCCGCCGCCGGTCAGCGCCGCGCCCGGCGTCCCCGTCCCGCTCTCGATCGCCAGGGCCACACTGTTCGTCACCGGGACGAGGTTGCCCACGGCGTCGATGATCTTGACCGTGACCGCCGTGATCGTTGCCCCCGCCGTCGTGCTCGTCGGCTGCTGGCCGACCGCGAGCCGGGTCGCCGCCCCCGGAGTGATCCCGAAGCTCGTGCTCGTCGCCGCGGTCAAGCTCCCCGACGTGGCCCGCAGCTGATAGCCCGTCCCGACCGAGTCGATGCTCAGGGTCGAGAACGTCGCGATCCCGCCCACCGCCGCCACCGGCCCGCCACCCGTCAGCGTCGCGCCCGGCGTCCCCGTCCCGCTCTGGATCGCCAACGTCACGTTGACGTTGGTGTTGACCAGGTTCCCCACGGCATCCAGGATCTTCACCGTCACGGGCGTGATCGTCTGGCCCGCCGTCGCGCTCGTCGGCGGCTGCTGGCCGACCGCGAGCCGGGTCGCGACGCCCGCGTTGATCGCGAAGCCTGTGCTCGTCGCCGCGGTCAAGCTCCCCGACGTGGCCCGCAGCTGATAGCCCGTCCCCGCCGAGTCGATGCTCAGGGTCGCGAACGTCGCGATGCCGCCCACGGCCGCCACCGCGCCGCCACCCGTCAGGGCCGCGCCCGCGGTCCCCGTCCCGCTCTGAATCGTCAGGGTCACGTTATCCGTGGCGTTGACCAGGTTCCCCTGACTGTCCAGGACCTTCACCGTCACCGCGGTGATCGTCGCCCCGGCCGTTGTGGTCGCCGGCTGCTGCCCGAACGCCAGCCGGTTCGCCGCCCCCGCCGTGATCGCGAAGCTCGTGCTCGTCGCCGCACTCAGGCCGGTCGAGATCGCCCGCAGCTGGTAGCCCGTGCCTGCCGAGTCCACCCGCAGGGTGGAGAAGGTCGCGATCCCGTTCACCGCTGTCACCGCACCTCCGCCGGTCAGCGTCGCGCCCGGCGTGCCCGTCCCGCTCTCGATCGCCAGGGCCACGCTGTTCGTCACCAGGACGAGGTTGCCCACGGCGTCGAGGATCTTGACCGTGACCGCCGTGATCGTCGCCCCCGCCGTCGTGCTCGTGGGCTGTTGGCCGAACGCGACCTTGGCCGCCGGCCCCGCCGTGATCGCGAAGCCCGTGCTCGTCGCCGCCGTCAGGCTCCCCGAGGTCGCCCGCAGCTGGTAGCCCGTGCCCACCGAATCGATGCTCAGGGTCGAGAACGTCGCGATGCCGCCCACCGCCGCCACGGGGCCCGGATTGCTCAGCGTCGCGCCCGCGGTCCCCGTCCCGCTCACGATCGCCAGGGTCACGGGGTCGTTGGTGTTGACCAGGTTCCCCACGGCGTCGAGGAGCTTCACGGTTACGAGTGTGATCGTCTGGCCAGCAGTGGCGCTCGTCGGGGGCTGCTGGCCGAAGGCCAGTCTCGTCGCCGCACCGTGATTGATCGCGAAGCTCGTGCTCGTCGCCGCCGTCAACGTCCCGGAGGTCGCCCGCAGCTGGTAGCCCGTGCCCGCCGAGTCGATGGCGAGAGTCGCGAACGTGGCGATCCCGTTGATGGCGCTCACCGGGCCCGGGTTGCCCAAGGTCGCGCCGGCCGTCCCCGACCCGCCCTGGATCGCCAGGGTCACGTTGTCGGTCGCGAGGGTGGTGTTCCCGAACTGGTCCTGGATCGCGACACGCACGCCCGAGTCGGGCCTGATGGTCGCACCCGCTGCCGTGTTACTCGGCTGCACCACGAAGGCGAGCCTGGTGGCGGTCGCCGCGATGATACTGAGCGTGTTACTCGTCGCCCCGATCAATGACCCCGACGTCGCGGCCAGGCGGTAGCCCGTGCCGGCCTTCTCGATCTTGAGGGTCGAGAACGCCGCGATGCCGTTGACGGCCGCGACACGCGTCGCGCCCAGCAATACCGCCCCCGGGGCCCCGGTGCCGCTCGCGATCGCCAGGGTGACGCTGTCCGTCGCGCCAATGACGGTATTGCCCTGGGCGTCCTGGATCGCGACCTCCACGCTCGGGCTGATCGTCACGCCCGCGATCGCGTTGTTGGGCTGCGCGATGAACGCGACCTGAGAGGGTGCGCCCGGCGTGATCGTGAACGCCGCGCTCGTGGCGCCGGTAAGTCCAGTCGCCGAGGCAGTGAGCGTGTAGTTGACACCCGTGCGGTTGATGCTCAGATCGGAGAACGTCGCCACACCGGCCGAAGCATCGACCGTCGGGTCGCCCGACAGGGTGCCGCCGCCGGCATTGAACCCGATGGCCACCGTGATCTGGTGGCTTGCCGTGATGACCCGGTTGCCGAACTGGTCCTGGACTGTCACCTGGGCCGGTGGGGAGATCGCCGCACCGGCCGCCGCGTTGGCGGGCTGCGCCGTGAACGCCAGCTTGTTCGCCGCCGCATGCGTGATCGTGAACGCGGCGCTTCCGGCACCGGTCAGCCCCGTCGCGCTGGCGTTGAGGGTATAGCCCACATCGGCTTCGTCGATATCGAGATTACTGAACGTGGCGACGCCGGCTACGGCCGCAACCTTCGTTGGTCCGTCGAGCAGGCCATCGCCGCCAGGATTCGTTCCCAGCGCAACGGTCACAGAGTCCGTGGCCGTATCGACCAGGTTGCCCAGCGCGTCCTGGATCGCCACGCGCACGGGAGGCGCGATCGTCACACCGGCCACAGCCGCGCTGGGCTGCGTAATGAACACGAGCCGCGTGGCGGGGCCGGGGAGCACGTTGAAGGCCGCGCTGGTTAGCCCCGTCAGCCCAACCGACGACGCCGCGAGCGTGTAGTTGTTGCCGGCCCGGTCGATCGACAGGCCCGGGAACCTGGCGATCCCGTTCACGGCGTTGCGCGCTTCGCCGCCCGTCAGCACGCCGCCTGCCGGATTGAACGCGATCGCCAGCGCGACAGCGTTGTTCGCCGCCGTCAGGTTGCCGAACTGGTCCTGCACCGCGACGTCGACCGCCGGGCTGATCGTCGTGCCGGCCACCGTGTTCCCGGGCTGTACCACGAACGCCAGCTTGTTGGGCGCCGCCGGCGTGATGGGGAAGCCGGTGCTCGTCGTCAGGCCGAGGCCCGGCGCAGTAGCCGTGAGCGTGTAGCCCGTGCCCGTCTTGTCGATGTTGAGACCCGAGAACGTCGCAATTCCGTTCGCCGCGTTCTGGGTGGGGTCCCCACCGAGCGTGCCGCCCCCGGCGTTGAATCCGATCGCCACGGTGACCAGGTCGTTTGCGCCCAGGACCTGGTTCCCGAACTGGTCCTGCACCGTGACTTCGACGGCGGGCGTGATCGAGGCACCCGCGACGGTGCTCGTGGGCTGCACGGTGAACGCAAGCTGGCTCGCGGCGGCCGCGCCGATGTTGAAGCCGGCGCTCGTCGCGCCCGTGAGCCCACTGGCTGCCGCCGTCAGCGTGTATCCGTTCCCGGCCTTGTGGATGCTCAGGGTGGAGAACGTGGCCACGCCACCCGACGCCGCCTCGACGCTGTCCCCGGAAAGCGCACCGCCAGCCGGATTCGTCCCGATCGCGAGCGTGATCGCATGGCTGGCCCCGAGGACCAGGTTGCCGAGGGCGTCCTGGACCGCCACCTCCACGGCTGGTGCGATCGCTACACCGGCCGTCGCAGCACTCGGCTGAACCGTGAACGCCAGTTTGCTCGGGGGCCCGGCGTTGATGGTGAACGAATTGCTGGTCGCTCCCGTGAGGCCAGCGGCCGAGGCGGTCAAGATGTAGCCGGTGCTGGACCGATCGATACTCAGATCGTCGAACGTGGCGACGCCCAGGACCCCGGCCTGCGTTGTCGTCCCGTCCAGCGAGCCGCCAACCGGGTTATTTCCGAACGTCAGGGTCACCGAGTTCGTCGCGAGGGGGACGGTGTTCCCGAACTGGTCCTGGATCGCCACCTGGATCGCGGGGCTGATCGTCGCCCCGGCGACGGTGGTGGACGGCTGCACCGCGAAGGCGAGCTGCGTGGCGGCGGCGGCCGTGATCAAGAACACGCCGCTCGTGGCGCCCGTGAGGCCCGTCGCCGCCGCGGTCATCGTGTAGCCCGACCCGGCGCGATTGATCGACAGGCCGGGGAACGTCGCAACGCCGGTGACCGCGTTCTGCGTCGGGTTGCCGTTGAGCGTGCTGCCTCCCGGCCCCGTGCCGATGGCGACCGTGATCGCGTCGCCGGCGGTCGCCACCGTGTTCCCGAACTGGTCCTGCACCGTGACCTGCAGGGCAGGGGAGAACGCCTGGCCCGCCTCGCTCGTCGTGGGTCCGACCGTGAACGCCAGCCGGTTGGCCGCGGCGTGCGTGATCGTGAATGCCGAGCTGACGTCCCCCGTGAGCCCGGCCGCCGTCGCCGTGAGGGTATAGCCGCCGCCCGCCTTGCCGATGCGCAGGTCCGAGAACATCGCGACGCCGTTCACGGCGTTCTTGGGCGTCGTCCCGTCGAGCGTGGCGCCCACCGGGCCCGCCCCGATCGCTATCGCGATCGAGTGGCCGGCGCCCGAGACCGTGTTGCCGAACTGGTCCTGGACGGTCACCTGGATGGCCGGGGCGATGGCCACGCCCGCTACGGTGTCCGAGGGCTGGACCGTAAAGGCGAGCCGGGTCGCCCCCGCGGGGGTGACGTCGAAGGCCCCGCTCGTCGCGGTGCTGAGCCCCGTGGCCGACGCGTTCAGGGTGTAGCCGATCCCCGTGCGGTCGACGTTTAGATCGGCGAACGTGGCGACGCCCTGGTCCGCCGTGACCGTGAGGTTGCCGGACAGCGCTCCGCCACCCGGATTGGGGTTGATCGCGACGGTGACGGCGTGGTTGGCGCTCGTGACCCTATTGCCGAACGCGTCCCGTACGGTGACTCGTACGCCGGAGTCGGCCCTGATCGTCGCGCCAGCCACGGTGTCCGACGGCTGAACGGTGAACGCCAGCTGCGACGCCGGGGCAGGGGAGATCGTGAAGGCGCTCGACGTGGCCCCGGCCAGGCCGCCGGAGGTGGCGGTCAGGGTATAGCCCGCATCCGCCTCGTCGATGTTGAGGCCCGTGAACGTCGCCACGCCGTTCACGGCCGCGACCGTGAGTGTGCTGTCGAGCACCCCGTCCCCTCCGGGGTTCATGCCCAACGCCACGGTCACGTTGCTGGTGGCCGTGGTCCGGTTGCTGAACTGGTCCTGGATCGTCACCTCGACCGCCGGACTGATCGACGCGTTGGCGACGGCGTCGGACGGTTGGACCGTGAATGCCAGCTTGTTCGGCGGCGCGGCGCTGATCGTGAACGTGCTCGACGTGGCCGGTGTCAGGCTCCCGGAGCTGGCGGTCAGCGTATAGCCGGCATCGGCTTGGTCGATGTTCAGGTCATTGAACGTCGCGACGCCCGTCACCGCCGGTACCATCTTCGTCCCATCGAGCACCCCGTCGCCGCCGGGGTTCGTCCCCAACGCGACGGTCACGGTGCCGTTGAAGTCCGGCACGGTGTTGCCCAGCGCGTCCTGGGCCGTCACGCGCACGGGCGCCATGATCGCGCCGGCGGCGGTGTTGCCGGGCTGGGCGGTGAACACGAGCCGGCTCGCCGCTCCGGGCGTGATGTCGAAGGGCACGCTCACCGCCGTGGTCAGGGCGCCCGACGAAGCGGTCAGCGTGTACCCCGTGCCCGCGCTGTCGATGCTGAGATCCGCGAAGCTCGCCACGCCGTTCGTCGGCGTCCGCGGGATCGTCCCCGTCAGAGCCGCGCCGGCTTTCCCGGTGCCGCTCGTGATCGCCACGGTCACATTGCCGGTCGCACCCGTGGCGATGTTGCCGAACTGGTCCCGCACCGTGACCTGAATCGCCGGCGTGATCGCGGCGCCCGCCGCCGCCTGCGTCGGCTGCGCTGAGAAGGCCAGCTGCGCCGGGGCGGCGGGAGTCACGTCGAACACAACGCTCGTTGCGCCGGTCAGCGAAGCGGCCGACGCCGTGAGGCTGTAGTTGCTCGCGACCTTCGTGAGACTCAGGTTGGCGAAGGTGGCGATGCCGTCCACGGCATTCTGGTTCAGCGTCCCGCCAAGCACGTCGTTCCGCGGGTTCAGGCCGAGGGCGATGGTGACCTGGTTGGTGGCTCCCGCAACCCGGTTGCCGAAGGCGTCCTGCACCGTCACCTGAACCGGCGCGATGCTCACACCCGCCACGGTCATGCTCGGTTGCACCGTGAACGCGAGCTTGGCGGGCGTCGCCGGATTGATCGTGAACCCGGCGCTCGTGGCCTGCGTCAGCCCCGTAGCCGTCGCCGTCAGGGTGTAGCCCGTACCGGACTTGTCGATGCTGAGGGTGGAGAACGACGCGATCCCGCCGGCCGCCGACAGGGTGGTGTCGCCCGAGAGCAAGGCGCCGCTCGTCCCCGAGCCGCTGGTAATCCGGACGGTGACGCTGGCGCTCGAGCCGGTGACGGTGTTGCCGAAGGCATCTTGGACCGTCACCTGCACGGCCGGCGTGATCGTGCCCCCGGCGGTGGTGGTCCCGGCCTGAACCGTGAAGCCGAGCCGGTTGGCCGCGGCGGGCGTGACGTTGAACCCATTGCTGGTCGCGCCCGTCAACCCGCCGTCGGTGGCTGTCAGCGTGTAGCTCGGGAATCCCTGGCTGGCTTTGTCGATGCTCAGGTCCGTGAACACCGCCACGCCCGCCACGGCCTTGACGGCCCGGGTCCCGCCGAGGGTCGCCCCGGGCGCGCCCGTGCCACCCGTGATACTGAGCCTCACGGTGTCGACGAAGCTCGTGATCGTGTTGCCGAGCGAGTCCTGCGCCGTCACGCGCACCGTGGGGATGATCGCGCCCGCCTGCGTGCCGGCCGGTTGGGTGGTGAATGCGAGGCGGTTGGGCGTCCCGGCGGTCACGTTGAAGGCGGCGCTCGTGGCCCCCGTGAGGACGCCGGCCGACGCCGTCAGGGTGTAGCCCGCGCCCACCAGGTTGATGCGCAGGTCCGTGAACGTCGCGACGCCACCGCTCGCGTTGAGCACCTTGATTCCCGAGAGCGTGGCGCCGCCGCTCGGATCGTTGCCGATCGCCACCGTGATGCTGTTGTTGGCGCTCAGGACCGTGTTGCCGAAGGCGTCCTGCACCGTGACCAGGACCGCCGGCGTGATGACGTTGCCCGCCTGGGTCGTCGTAGGCTGGCCCGCGAATGCGAGCCGCGTGGGCGCGCCCGCGTCGACGCCGAAGCCCCCGCTCACCGCGTTCGTGAGGCCCGCCGACGTGGCCGTCAGGGTGTAGCCGGTCCCCGCCTTGTCGATGCTCAGGCCCGAGAACGTCGCGACGCCCGACGCGGCGTTCGCGTTCGGATTCGACAGCGTCGCGCCCGCCGTCCCCGTACCGCTCGTGATGGCCAACGTGATGCCGACGCTCGAGTTCGTGACGGTGTTGCCCAGGGAGTCCTGGACCGTGACCAGCACCGCGGGGTTGATCGCCGCGCCGGCCGCCGTCGCACTCGGCTGCGCCGTGAAGGCCAGCCGGCTCGCCGGCGCGTGGCTCACGGTGAACGCCGAGCTCGTCGCCTGCGCGAGACCGACCGCGGTCGCCCGCAGGATGTAGCCCGTGCCAACCTCGTCGACGTTGAGCCCCGGGAACGTCGCCACGCCGCCCGTCGCGGACCGAGTCGCCGTGCTGTCCAGCTGGCCGCCGCCGGGGTTGGGATCGAGCGTGATCGAGATGCTGTGTCCGGCGTTCGTGACCGTGTTGCCTTGAGCGTCCTGCACGGTCATCTGGACCGACGGCGCGAAGGCCACGCCCGCCACGACCGCAGACGGCTGGACGCTGAAGGCGACCTTCGTGGCCGTGCCATGCGTCACGGTGAACGCCGCGCTCGTGGCGCCGGTGAGGCCGCCGGCCGAGGCGGTCAGGGCATAGCCGGTCCCGGCGCTGTCGATGGACAGGTCGTTGAACGTGGCGATGCCTGCCGCCGCGGGAACGACCTTCGTCCCGCCCAGGTTCGCGCCCGCCGTGCCCGTCCCATTTTGGATCGCCACGGTCACGTTGTTCGTGGCGCTGGTGACGGTGTTGCCGAAAGCATCCTGGATCGTCACGCGGACCGGAGGCGCGATGAGCGCGCCGGCGGCCACAGGGCTCGGCTGCGTGCTGAAGGCGAGCTTCGCGGCGGCGCCGTGCCGGATGTCGAAGGTCGCGCTCGTGGATTGGGGCAGGGCACCCGACAATGCCGTGAGGGCGTAGCCCGTTCCGACCTTGTCGACGGCGAGCGTCGAGAATGTGGCCACGCCGGCCACGGTGGTCACGGTCGTGTCGCCGAGCAGGTCGGCCCCCGGGGTCCCCGTTCCGCTCGTGATCGCCACGGTGACGCTGTGGGCCGTCGTCACGGTGTTGCCCAGCGCGTCGCGTACGGTGACCTGGACGGGCGGTGCGATCGCGATCCCAGCGTCCGCGTTCGTCGGTTGGGCCGTGAACACGAGCTGCGCCGCAGCGCCGGGCGTAACCGCGAACGCCGCACTGGTGGCCCCGGTCAGGCTCGTCGCCGTGGCCGACAATGTGTACGCGGCTCCCGGCCGATTGACCGACAGGGTGGGGAAGGTCGCGATTCCGCCGACCGCGGCGGTGTCCCTGGTGCCCGAGAGCGTGGCGCCGCCGGGGTTCGTGAGCGCGAGGCGGACGACGTCCGAAGCGGTGGTGAGGTTGCCCAGCGCGTCGAGCACCGCCACGCGTACCGCGGGCGTGATCGCGCTCCCCGCGGCCACCGGGCCGGTGGGCTGCGTGATGAAGGCGAGCTTCGCCGGCGCGTTGGGACTGATCGTGAACGAGCTGCTCGTCGCCCCGGTCAGTCCCGGGGAGCTGGCGATCAGCGTGTAGCCCGCCGTCGCGGAGTCGATCGTCAGCCCGGGGAAGACGGCGACGCCACCGACAGCGTCGTTGGTCAGGTCACCGGACAGAGAGCCGTTCCGCGGGTTGATGCCGATCGCGAGCGTGATCGGAATCGGCACGCCGCCCGTCACCGTGTTGCCCCCAGCATCCTGCACGGTCACCTGGAGCGGCAGCGTGATCGGGCTGCCCGCGGGCGTCGGGCCGGGTTGCACCGTGAACGCGAGCTGCGTCGCCGCGCCGTGCGTGATGTCGAACGTCGCGCTCGTGTCCGAAGTGAGCGACGCGGCCGTGGCGGTGAGCGTGTAACCCGTCCCCGCCTTGGCGATGCTCAGGTCGGAGAAGGTGGCTACGCACGCATTGGTAGTGACGGGGATCGTCCCCACGAGGATCGCTCCCGGCGTCCCCGTGCCCGTAGTGATCGCCAGCGTGACGCTGATGCTGTTCGTCAGCACCGTGTTCCCCAACGCGTCCCGCACGGTCACTTGGACGGGCGGCGCGATCGTTCCTCGCGCGGTGTCCGACGTCGGCTCGACCGTGAACACGAGGCGCGTCGGCGCCGCCGCGGTGATGATGAACGGCCCGCTCGTGGCACCCGTGAGGCCCGTCGCCCCAGCGGTCAGGGTGTAGCCGTTCCCCGTACGGTTGATGTTGAGGTTATTGAACGTGGCGACGCCGGTCACGGGCGTTTGGATCAGCGTGCCGCCCAGCGTGCCGCCGCCGGGGTTCGTGCCGATCGCCAGGGTCACGCTGCTGGTCGCCCCGGTGACGGTGTTGTCCAGCGCGTCCAGCACCGTCACCTGGACCGAGGCCATCGTCGCGCCGGCCACGGTGTTGGCCGGTTGGGTCGTGAACGCGAGCTTGGTGGGTGCGCCCGGCGTGATGTCGAGCGCGGCGCTCGTCGCGTTGGAGAAGCCGCCGGCAGCGGCGCTGAGCGTGTAGCCCGTGCCCGTACGGTTGATGCTCAGGTCGTTGAACGTCGCGACCCCTCCCACCGCGGCGCGCGACAGGGTCCCGGCCAGCGTGCCGCCCCCGGGGTTCGTGCCGATGGCGATGGTGACGGTGTTGGTGGAATCGGTGACCGTATTGCCGAGCGAGTCCTGGAACGCCACGCGGACGGCCGGCGTGATCGGGCTGCCGGCGACCGTGCTCCCGGGCTGCACCGTGTACGCGATCCGGACGGCGGGCGCCGGGCGGATGTCGAAGGCGTTGCTCGTTGCGCCGGTGAGCCCACCCGCCGTGGCGTTGAGGGTGTAGCCCGTGCCCGTACGATTGATGCTCAGGCCGGGGAACGCGGCCACGCCGCCGACCGCGGCGCGCGTCGCCGTGCCTGACAGCGTGCCGCCGCCCGGGTTGGTGCCGATCGCCAGGGAGACGCTGCCGGTGAAGCTCGTCGCGCGGTTGCCGATCGCGTCGAGCGCGCACACCTGCACCGCCGGCGTGATCCCGGCGCCCGCCGCCGCGGTCGTGGGCTGGCCGCAGTAGACCAGCCGGGTCGCGGGGCCGGGCACGATGTTGAAGCCGCTGCTCGCGGCCGCCAGCAGTCCGCCGTTCGTCGCGCGCAGCGTGTAGGCGGTGCCCGCGCTATCGATGCTCAGGTTATTGAACGTCGCCACACCCGCCACGGCGGGCCTCGTCACGGTGCCCGACAGCGTCGCGCCGGTGGTGCCCGTGCCGCTCGTGATCGCGACGCTGAGGTTCTGTGTCGCCGTCGTCACCGTGTTGCCCAGGGCGTCCTGGATCGCGACGCGGACGGGCGGGGCGATGGCTACACCAGCCACGGCGGTCGCCGGCTGAGTAATGAAGGCGAGCTGTGCGGCCGGGCCGGCGTTGATGTCGAACCCGCTGCTCACGCCCGCCGCTAGTGCGGCCGACGTGGCCGTCAACGTATAGACCGAGCCCGCGCTGTCGATGCTCAGATCGTTGAACGTGGCGACGCCGCTCACGGCGCTGCGGGTCAGCGTGCCGGCGAGTTGAGCGCCACTGGTTCCGGAGCCGGCGGTGATGCCCAGGGTGATGGGCGCCGCCGACGTCGTTACGGTATTGCCCAACGCGTCCTGCACCGTCACCTGAATGCTGGGCGAGAACGGGCTCCCGGCCTGCGCCGCGCTGGGTTGCACGGCGAAGGCGAGGCGGGTGCCTAGGCCCGTCGACACGTCAATGGCAGGCGTCTCGGCATTGCTCAAGCCTCCCCCGACAACGCTTGCCACCAGCGTGTAGCCGAGCCCGGCCTTGTTGACCACCAGATCGGTGAACTCGGCAACCCCCGCGAGGTTAAGGGGCCGCGCCGTCGTGCCGCTCAGCGCCCCGCCGCTCGGGTTGGCCCCGATGGCCACCACCACGGTCCCCGTGAAGCCGGGCACCGTATTGCCGAGCGCGTCCTGCACTGCAACCTGAAGGGAGGGGGTAATCGGGTCACCGGCGGCCGCGCTGTCGGGAATCGGGGGCAAGAACCCGAGCTTCGTGGCGCTTCCCGGCGTGATGTCGAACTCGTCGCTCTCCGCCGAGTCGAGACCGGCCAGCGTGTAGTTGACGCCCACGCGGTCGATCGACAGATCCGGGAACGTCGCCACGCCGTTCACCGCGGCCCGGGGGACCGTTCCCGAGAGCGTGCCACCGGCCAGGTTCGTCCCGATGGCCACCATGACGTTTCCGCTGAACGATGGCACGGTGTTGCCCAGGCTGTCCTGCGCCGCGACCTTCACGCCCCCCGAATCCTGCCGCAGCCGGCCACCCGCGGCGCGGTCCTCGGGCTGGACCGTGAACACAAGCCGCGCCGCGGGCCCGGCGCCGATGGCGAAGCTGGTGCTCGTGGCCGCGGCGAGCGTCCCCGACGTCGCGGTGAGGGTATAGGACCCAGACTGAGAAATGGTGAGGTTCGCGAATGTGGCGACGCCGTCGACTGCGGTCTGTGTACTGAGAGGGGCGCCACTGGTGATGCCGACGGTGACCGATGCCGTCGAGCCCATGACGCGCATCCCCATCGAGTCGCGCACCTCGACCGTCACCGCCGGCGCGATCGGGCTGCCCGCCTGCGTCGGCGTCGGCTGCACGGCGAAGCCCAGATGGTGGGCGAACTGCACGACGCTCACCATCACGCTGCTCGACACACCGTCCACGCTCGCCACGATCGAGGTGGTGCCCGTATCGACGGCGGTCGCGACGCCCGTGCCCGCGTCGATTGTCACGACCGACTCGTTAGACGAGCTCCATGCCGCGTCCCGGTTGAGCGAGCTGCCTCCCCGGTCCCGGACGATGGCGGTGAAGGCAAAGGTCTCGGTGAGCGAACGGAAGTTGTGGCCGCCGTTAGGAGTGATCTCCACTCCCGCCGCTAGTCTGGGCTCTGACGGCAGGATGCAGGTCGTCGTGAACACGACGACCGCCACGGCGAACACGCCGGGGCGGAGGAGCTCGCGCAGCCAACCAACAGGTGTGGAGCTCCGGCGCGCCATGGACCTCATTCGCTAGGACCTTGGGGGACAAAGACAGCAAGCGCCCGGGTCAGGTCGCCTGCGGCCTGATCGGGCGGGCGCTGAAACTGTGCGTTACGGACCGGTGCTAACGTGACGCAGCCACCCCGTACGATCAATGAGCAGTGACCGGACTCCGCGTGACGCCGATCACTTAAGCTGTTGTGCGTCAACGGCCGCCGAACATACTGTGGCGCCGCTGCCACAACAAGCGGGGGGTCGGCTGACCGCAGCACCGCCCAGCCCGCCTCAGGCCAGGGCTAGGGGCGCAAGGGGTATGCCGACGGGAGAGGCGAAGAGCCTAGTACTTCGGCGGGAGACTCCTATACCGCTCAAACAGCTCGGTCTGACGACTGCGCAACGGGATCTCGCGACCCCGGATCAGCACGTGCTCCACCCCGGTGGTGAACTCGAACGGATCACCCGACCACACGACCACGTTCGCCACCTTCCCCGGCTCGAGCGATCCGTAGCGCTCGGCCACGCCGAAGATCTCGGCGGGCGCGAGCGTCACGGCGCGCAGCGCCTGGTCCCATGGCATGCCGTACGACACCGCGTTGCCGGCCTGTTGGCGCAGGTTGCGCGCGTTGTGCGTGTCGGTCTCGAGCAGCGCCACCTTCACCCCGGCGCGCGCCAGCCGCGCGGCGTTCTCGTAGCGCACCCCCAAGGCGTCGTACGACGGGATGTTGTCCAGCGGCTGCACCAGCACGGGCACGCCGGCACGCGCAATCCGCTCGGCGATCATCCAGCCCTCCGCCGCGCCGGCGAGGATCAGCTTCAGCTTGTACTCCTGCGCGATCCGCAGCGCGGTCTCGATGTCCGAGCGCCGGTTGGCCACCACGATGAGGGGGCGTGCCCCGCGCAGCACCGGCAACAGGGCCTCGAGGTCCGCCGCGGGCGCCGCCAGCTGCTGCATCTGGGCGCGCGTGTACTCGGTCTTGCGGCGGCCGTACTCGAGCGCGTCGTTGAACACCCGCCGCAGCCGCGCCGCGGCGCCGGCGCGCGATCCGCCGCCCGCGTCCTTGGAGTTCTCGGAAAGGTCGGCGAGCACGCCCACGGTGCCCGTCACCAGCATCGCTTCGACCGTCTCACCCGCGAGATCAATCAGCACCGGTTGCCCGCGGATCAGCGCGTTGCCTCCCGGCGCCGCCAGGGCCGTCGTGACGCCTTCGATCCGGGTGATCGCGATCAGTGTCGAGGCGGGGTTGATCCCCTCCGTCACGTTGAACGACGACGCCACGTCGTTGCCCTGGAGTCGTTGATCGTTGGTGCCGGGCGCCTGGCCGATCTCGGTCAGGCCCATCTCCGTGCCGCCGTCGATCAGGCCCGGCGTCACCCACTTGCCCGAGGCGTCGATCCGTACGGCGTCGGCCGGCACCGCGACGTTCACCCCCACCGCCGCGATCCGCCCGTCCCGGATCAGGACGGTGGCGTTCTCGATCTTCGGACCGGACACCGGGTACACCGTTCCACCCGTGATGGCGATCGTCTGCGCGAGAATGATCGCGATCATCGGTCGCCCCCGGGTGCGGGAACCTGCCACAGCTCGAAGTCAGTGCGGGGTTGGTGCGCGGGGTCGTTCCGGTCGTACACCAGCCAGCCGTCGTTGTAGACCTGAAGCGCCTTGGCGTACACCGAGAACGGGTCCCCCGACCACACCACCACGTCGGCCATCTTCCCCGGCTCCAGGGTCCCGACCACCGAGTCGAGCCCCAGCACCCAGGCCGGGTTCAGCGTGATCCAGCGCAGCGCCTGGTCGCGCGTGATCGCGATCCCCGCGCGCTGTCCATAGTACATCGCCTTCGCGGCCTCCTGGTTCAGCCGCTGGATCCCGCTCGGGCTGTCGGAGTGGATCACCGGACGGCCGCCCGCCTGCTGCACCAGCGCGGCGTTCCCCTGGATCCCGTCCATCGCCTCTTCCTTGAAGCCGTACCAGTCCGCCCAGATCGAGACCGCCACGCTGTCGCGCGCCAGCAGGTCCGCGATCTTGTACGCCTCGACGGCGTGATGAAACGACCGAATCTTGAAGCCGAACTCGCGTGCGAGGTCCAGCATCTGGGCCATCTCGTCGCCGCGATAGCAGTGGTTCTGCACGTAGATGTTGCCGCGCAGCACCTCGGCCAGGGTCTCGTTGCGCAGGTTGCGGTCGGGGGCGTCGCCCTTGTGATCCTTGTTCCACGTGTCCCACCGGCGGCGGTAGCGCTCGCCCTCGCTGAATGCGGCGCGGTAGCCGGCGATGTTGCCCATGCGGGTCGAGGGCCCGCCGGGCCGGTTGCGATAGACCCGCTTGGGGTTCTCGCCGCACGCCATCTTGAGTCCGTAGCGTGCCGCGGGGAACTTCATCTCCTGCACGGTGCGCGCGGGCACGAGCTTCAGCACCGCGCTGCGCCCGCCGATCAGGTTCGCCGAGCCGGGCAGCGCCTGGATCGTCGTGATCCCGCCCGCGATGGCGAGCGGGATCTGGGGATCCTGGGGCCAGAACGAGTGCTCGGCCCACACCTCGGCCGTCACCGGGTAGGTCGCCTCATTCCCGTCGCTCTCGGCCTGGGTCCCCGGCGCGGCGTACACGCCGAGGTGCGAGTGCGTGTCGATCAGGCCGGGCGTCACGTATTTGCCCGTGCCGTCCACCACGACCGCATCGGCCGGCGCATCCACCGTGGAGCCGACGGCCACGATGCGGCCGTCCCGCAGCACGATCGCGCCGCCCGCGATCTCGTGGCCCGTGGCGGTCATGATCGTGGCGTTGCGGATCACCACCGCCGGATTCGGCTTCCGCTGGTAGGTCGAGGCATACTGCGCCCGGGCGACGCTGGTCGTCTCGGTCGCGGCCGCCTGCGGCGCTGGCCCGGCCGACGGTTGCCCGCCCCCCGAAGCGCAGCCGGTAGCCATGAGCGCGATCGACAACATTCGTTTCATGCGCGAACAGACCTCCTCTTGTCCTGGGCCGTCTTGGTTACCTCACCAGCTCAAACACCACCGGCTGCCCCACCACCTCGATCTTGACCAGTCGGCGCGGAGTGCCCGCCGTCACGTGCATGATGCTCGGCGCCGAGGCGCCCGAGACCTCGATCCGGTAGGCCTGGAAGGTGCCCGCCGGTACCGTCACGCTCTCGGCCGCGCCGACCTTGAACGTGTAGACCTTCGTCGTCCCCTCGCCCGAGGAGAACACACTCAGCGCGAACGTCCGCCCGGCCTCGAGCGGCAGGGCGGGGAGCACAAGGCTGATCGCGTTGTCGTCGTAGGTGCCGGCCGCGAGCGTCGTGTCCACGGTGTAGGTCTTCGGGGTGCCCCCGGGCTGTGGGGCCGCCCCGGTACCGGACACGCGACCCCCGCCGTACTTCAAGTGCGTCTCGGCACGCTGCGCGCCCATCTGCGACACCTGGTCGGTCTGCCGCATGCTGAGGTCCCGCCCGTCGAGCACCACGGTGGTCTGCTGACTGAACCCCATCATCGACGACTGCTCCGTCGCGACGACGGAGTCCGCGGTCACCCGTGTGACCGATACCGAGCCGCCGATCGGGTTGCCCTGAAACACGACCCGGAAGCTGTCGCTGCGGGAGACGATGTGCGCCCGGTCGAGAGCCACGGCGCTCGCCTTCGGCGTGAGGTCGTCCGCGGCCAGCGACTTGCCCTCGGCGTCCACGATGCGCACGGGGGCGATGGCCTTGAGCGGCTCGTAGACCTTGGCACCGTCGCCCACGACCACGATGGTCATGGCGTCGCGTCGCAGGATCCGCCGGGCCGCGGCCCGGGTCTGCGCGGGGGTGATGGCGTTGAGCCGGTCGCGGTAGGTCCGCAGGTAGTCGCCCCCCAGTCCCAGCCGCTTCGCGTTCGCCACCTGGCTCGCCACCTGGCTCGGCGTCTCGATGGTGAGCGGGAACGACCCCACCAGAAAGCCCTTGGCGTGGATTAGCTCCGAGTCCGGCACGACCTCGGTGCGGATCCGGTCCACCTGCCGCAGCAGCTCGGCGAGCGCGCTGTCGGTGACCTCGGTGCGCGTCTCGGCCGTCGCCTGCCAGTACCCCAGCCCGCGGTAGCGCTCGAGCCCCGCGTACGCCCCGTAGGTCCAGCTCTTCTCCTCGCGCAGGATCAGAAACAGGCGCGAGTCCGGGCCCCCACCCAGGACGTGGGTGGCGAGCCGCGCGGCGTAGAAACCGGTGTCGGTCGGGACGAACGTCGTGTTACCGGCCACCACGTTCGACTGCACCGAGCCCGGCCGGTGGACGAGCACGATCTCGGTCGTCGTCCGGGGAGGCGGCACCGGCATCGGGGCGGCCGCCGGCGGCCCGCCGGTCCAGCCCGCGAAGAACCGGTCTACCAGTGACCGCACCCGCGCGGCGGTCACGTCGCCCGCCACGACCAGCAGGGTGCCGCGCGGCCGCAGCCGCGCGCTCGCGAACGCGCGCACGTCGTCCCGCGTGAGCGCCCGGTAGCTCGCCGCCGTCGGACGGCGACCGTAGGGGTGGCTGCCGTACAGCTCCTGCGCGAAGGCGCGATCGGCCAGCCCCTCCGGCGTCGAGAGCTGGAGCTGGAGCGTGGAGAGGAGCCGGGTCCGCGCCAGCTCGAGCTCGGGCTCCGGGAACGAGGCGCGGCGCACGACGTCCACCAGCAGCTCGAAGGCCAGCTCCACGTGCTCCGACAAACCGTCGGCCGAGACCGTCAGGAAATCCTGGTCGGAACCCGCCGCCAGCGTGCCGCCCACCCCCTCGATCGTGGCCGCGGTCTGCTCGGCCGTGCGCGACGGTGTGCCTTTCGTGAGCAGCTCGGCGACCGTCTCCGCCAGCCCTTCCTTGCCCGCCGGGTCGTACAGCGCGCCCGCCCGGAACGTGAGGCTCGCCGAAACGGTGGGCTGCTCGTGATTCTCGATCACCACGAGCGTCAGCCCATTGGGCAGCGTCACGTCCACGAACGGCGGGAACCGCACCGGCGTCAGGACCGCCGGCTCCGGCGGCCGCGAAGGGAAGGAGTCTTGGGCGGACAGGTGGGCGGGCGGTCCGAGGGACAGTAGGACCGCGACCACCACGACCGCTCGCGCCACCGGGACCGCCCACCACCGGTCCGCCCGTCCGCCTGTCCGTCTCATTGCGCACCTCCCGCGCCCTCACCGCCCGGCCGGATGATCAGGATCACCACGTTGGCCGGATCGAGGTACGTCGCGGCCGCGCGCCGCACGTCGTCCGCCGTCACCGCGAGGTAGCGCTCCAGGTCTGCGTTGATCTCGTCCAGCGCCCCGTGGAACATGCGGTAGTGATGCAGCGCCTCGGCCTTGTCCAGCGTCGTTTCCCGGCTCCGGATGTGGCCCGCGCGGAAGGTGTTCTTCGCCTTGATCAGCTCGTCGGCCGTGACCCCGATCCGGCGGACGCTATCCACCTGCGCCGCGATGAGGCTGTCCATCCGCTGCACGTCCACCCCCTGGTTGACGATCCCGAAGACGGCCAGCGCCCCCGGGCCGCGCCGCGGTCCGAACGGGTTGACGAACGTGCCGACGGCCACCGCGGCCTTGTCCCGCCGCACCACCGACACGTGGAGCCGCGAGCTCTCGCCCTGGCCCAGGATGATGTTGAGCAGATCGAGCGCCGGGGTGTCCGCGTGGGGGTGCGGCGGCAGGCGATAGAACCGGAACGCCGCGTCCAGGTTGGCGTGCTCGTCCCGGATCTCGTGCCGCCGCGCGCCGGGAGACAGCGGGGACTCGCAGGTCACCACCGGTGGGGTGGGGCGCCGCGGGAGATCCCCGAAGTAGCGCGCCGCAAGCCGCCGCAGCTCCGCCGGCTCGAAATCGCCCACCACGACGAGCGTCGCGTTGTTCACCGCGTAGTAGGTGTCGAAGAACGCCTGCACGTCGGGGAGCGCCGCCGCGTTGAGGTCGTCCATCGAGCCGATCACGGTGTGCGCGTAGGCGAAGCACGACGCGCTGTCGAACGGCCACGTGATCGCGTCGAGGAAGCCGCGGGCGTAGGGCCGGTTGTCCACGCCCAGCCGCCGCTCTTCCTTCACGGTCTCGCGCTGGTTCTCGAAGTTCTCCTGCGTGATCGCGAGGGATCGCATCCGGTCCGCCTCGAGCCAGAGCCCGAGCGCGAGCTGGTTGGATGGCAGCGTCTCGAAGTAATTCGTCCGGTCCTCGGCGGTGGTGCCGTTCATCGTGCCGCCGGCGCGCATGACCAGCTGGAAGTGCTCGGCTTTCTTTACGTGCGCCGAGCCCTGGAACATCATGTGCTCGAACAGGTGGGCGAAGCCGGAGCGGCCGGGACGCTCGTTGCGCGACCCGACGTTGTACCACACGTCCACCGACACCACCGGCGTCGAATGGTCCTGCGAGGCGATCACCTGCAGCCCGTTCGCTAGGCTGAACGTGTCGAATGCGATCCGCCCCGCCTGGGCGTCCAGCGGCGGCGCAGCGAACCCCACGAACAGGGCCAACGACACCAGTCTCTTCATCATCGGTACCAACCTCCTCCGTCGTCTCCGTCCCCGGGCCGTGGGCCCGGGGTTAGCGCACCACCGGCGCGCTGCCCACCAGCTCCGACACCAATGGCCGGCCGATCGCTTCGATCCGCACGATGCGGCGCGGGGCCTTGCGGCTCACGTACATGCGCGCGCCCGAGAGGCGCAGCGGCACCACCTCCCACGACGTCCCCCGCACGGTGATCGTGGTCGGCGCCTCGCCCACCGCCCAGAGCGGCGCGAGCGAATCGCCGAACTCCGCGTACCCCGGCACGACGGCCGAGTCTCCTGGTGCGAGCGTGACGGCTGGGGCGGCGTAGAACCCGTACCGGGACCACACCGCGTCCGCGGGCAGGGCAACGTACACGGGCGTGATCGCCACCTCCCCGTTGTGCCGCTCGACGCGGCGGCGCCCCTGGACCTCGGCGCCCTTCACCTCGAGGTCGTGCTCCATGCCCGTCGTGTCGGCCTGCGGCCCGCTGAACTCGAGGCGCTGGTACGACGAGACCGGGGCACCCGTCAGCCGGTTCATCGTGACTCGGGAGCGCTCCCGGAACGTCCCGCCGATCCTGACCTCTTCGGTGAAGACGAGCACTGCGCCCATCTCGAGCGAGCGAACTTCGTATTGCACGACGACGTATCCCGCTTCCCGGCCGGCCGACAGCAGCGCGAACGAGTCGCGCGTCTCGGCGATCGCCCGCAGGTCGAAGCGCAGCGACGGGGCCGCCGGGGTGGTCTGCGCCGCGAGTGGGCTACCGAGCAGGAAACAGAGCCAGCGCATTGTCCTCGAGGATCGCCCGCTGGTGCGCATCCGAGAGCGGGAGGGTCAGGAACTGGTCGATGTTCTGCCGCAGGTCCTTCACGCCGGGGCTGGGCCAGTCGGTGCCCCAGAGCACGCGGTCGGCGATTTCCGCCAGGCGGGGAAAGTACTGCAGCAGCCGGGCCGGCGGAATACCGGAGACGTCGAGCCGGACCGTGCGGTGGCGGCGCAGAATGAAGAAGGCCTCCGCCATCCAGAGCGGGCGCCCGCCGTGCGCCATCACGATCTTGAGATCGGGAAAGTCGATCGCGACGTCGTCCAGCTCCATCGGGTTGCCGTACTTCGAGCGGGCACCCGGGAAGATGCTCGTTCCGGTATGCACCATCACCGGCAGTCCCCGCTGCTCGCATCGACGGTAGATCCGGCCCAGCGCCTCGAGCCCCTCGGTGTGCGCGTTGGCGGGGAACACCTGGTGCGAGGGATGGATCTTGAGCAGCCGGATCCCGAGGTCGATCAAACGGTCCACGTCCCCGGCGGGATCCTTGGAATAGCGGGGATGCACCCCGCCGTAGGGCAGCAGCCGCTCGGGGTTGGCGCGCGCATACGCCGCCGCGAATGTGTTCGTCGTGTCGGTGAATCCCATCACGTCCGGACTGGGGTAGTTCACCAGCCCGCAGCGCCACAGCCCGGCTCGGTCCATGATCTCGAGCAGGGCCCTGGGATCGTCCATGATGGCGAGCAGGAAGTCCCAGTGGTCCTCCTTCCCGCGGCGCATCGCCTCCTGGACCTTGGGCTTCAGGTCGCGCCAGGGCTGGATGTGGATGTGGACGTCGGTGATGCGGGTGAGTCCAACCGGTGGCGCGGGCGGCGGGATCATGGGGTGCGGAAGCTAGCGTGCTTCGGACGGTGCTTCAACGCGGCGCGTGCGAGGCGTGAGGCCGGGGGTCACCCGTCCCCCGTCCCCCGTCCCTCGTCCCCCCAATTATAGAATCCCTTTCCTGTCTTCTTCCCCAGCTCTCCCCGCGCCACCTTGTCTCGCAAGATCTTCGGCGGCTCGTAGTGCGGCAGCTTGAGCTCGCGGTGCAGATACTCGGCGATCGCGAGGCGCACGTCCAGCCCCACGAGATCGGTCAGCCGGAGGGGTCCCATGGGATGGTTGTAGCCCAGCTCCATCGCCTTGTCGATGTCCTCCGCCGTTGCCACGCCGGCTTCCACCATGCGCATCGCCTCGAGACCCAGCACGACACCCAGCCGGCTCGACGCGAACCCGGGTGCATCGTTGACCACGATGGGCTCCTTGCCCAGTGCGCGCGCGAACGCCACCGCCCGATCGACCGTCGCCGGCGGGCTCCCGTTGTGCCGCACCACTTCGACCAGCCGCATCAGGTGCACCGGGTTGAAGAAATGCAGCCCGATCACGCGGGCCGGGTCGCGCACGGCGGCGGCGATCGCCGCGATCGACAAGGACGAGGTGTTGGTGGCGAGCAGCGCGTCGGGTGGGGCGATCCGCTCCAGCTCGGCAAAGAGGCGGCGCTTCACCGCCAGATCCTCGAGCACCGCCTCGATCACAACGTCCGCGCCCCGGAGCGCGGCGCCGAGGTCCGGCTCGGTCCGCAGGCGGCTCGCCGCCGCCCTGCGGTCGGCCGGCGTGAGCTTCCCCCGCGAAACGGCTCCGTCGAACAGGCCCTCGAGCTTCTTCCCTGCCGTCGCGAGGGCGTCGGCGCGGGCGTCGGTGAGCGCCACCGTCGCACCCGCGAGCGCCGCCACGTAGCCGATGCCGTGGCCCATGGTGCCCGCGCCGATCACCGCGACCCGAAACGGGGACGGGAGACGGGGGAGGGGGGACGGGTTCGTCACGGGGCGTCCACGGCTTTGCGACCTACGTCCGGCAAGTTCGTGCAGATGGCATCCACGCCCATGGCCATCAGCCGGCGCATGTCGTCGGGCTCATCCACCGTCCAGGCGATCACGCGCCCACCGGCGCCGTGCACCTGGTCCACCAGCGACTGGTCCAGCAGACGTCGCTCCTGCCACAGGTCGGTCGCCCCTGCGTCCTCGAGCGCGGCGAGCGGCCGGAGCAGGTAGGACGCCGAGAGTACGCCGCGCCGCAGGGCGGGACGCCGGTTCCCGAGCCGCCGGACGATGCGATGATCGAAGCCGTGCACCGCGTAGGCCCCGGGATTGGGACCATGATCGAGCGCGTCGAGCAGGACGTCGTCGAACCGGGGCGCGAGGCCCTTCACTTCGACAAAGGCACCGAGCCGCGGACCGACGGCCTCGAGCGACTCCTGCAGGGTCGGGACCGGTTCGCCGTTGGCCAGCCGGTGGGCGCGCACGGCCGCGCCGTCCTGGTGCGCGATGGGGTGCCTCCCGTCGAGCGTTTCGTCATGATGGACCACCAGCACGCCGTCCGCCGTCGCGTGCACGTCCAGCTCGACGGCGTCGGCCCTCATCGCACCCGCGGCGCGGAAGGCCGCGAGGGAGTTCTCCAGCTCGTAGCCCGACGCGCCGCGGTGGGCGATGACGATCGCCGTCACTTCAGGAGGCTGTCCGCCTTCTTCGGCTCGATCCAGTCCGGTTCCTTCTCGATGGCCCGCACGACGTCGTAGTCCTCGGGGCGGGGCAGCACGCTCGCAAGGTACGCCTCGTAGCGCGTGCGGTCCTCCATCGGTTGCCCGTCGAGCGTGTACTGCTGGTGGCCGTACTGCCCGATGCGGCGGTTGAACTTGAGGTCGGGGACCCGGAGCTGCCGCTCCCGCTCCGGGATGAACATGTTCAGCCGCTCCACCAGCTTCACGATCTCCTGGCGGTACAGCTCGCGGCTCAGCTCGTTGAGCTTCGCCTTGTCCGGCTCCGTCGCGTGCTCGCGCTCGTCGTAGCGGCCCTTCAGACCCCACACGTAGGCCCAGTGGGCCGAGGACGAGTTGTCGGTGCCGAAGAGATCGAACGCCGTGGGGATCCACTTGTAGAAGAAGCGTTGGATCACCTCGGGCGGCATCTTGCCCGCCTTGACGATGCGCAGTAGCCCGTTGTTGCCGGTGCCGAGGTGGAACGACTCCTCCTTGAGCATCGGTCCCATGGAGCGTGACAGCGGGTCGAACGCCGACGTCGCCAGCATGGTGAGCTGGAACTTGCCGTCACGATCGATGAACTGCGTGTAGGTGAAGAAGTCGAGCCAGTTGTCCACCAGCTCGTTGAACGAGCCGAGCAGGCGCTCGCCTTCGTCGGCGCGCCGCTCCAGCAGCTTCGCCGCCTCGCGCCGGCCCTCGTCCCCGAAGTGCTCGCACAATAGATAGGACATCTGCCAGCCGTGCCGCATCTCCTCGGTCATCACCCGCATCAGCGAGAGCAGGTCGTAGTCCGAAGGCGCGTGGTGCAGCAGGCTGCGCTGCTGCTCGACCGAGGCGAACTCGGTGTCGCCCTGGTACACGATCAGGTTGAGCAGCGCGTCACGGATGCGCTGGTCGGGGATGTGCATGACCGTGGGCCACTTGTGCTGCCCCTTGTAATGGCCGAACTCGATATGCGCCACTTCCTGCTCGCCGAACTTCGCGTCGAAGTTGAAGCGCCGCAGCTCCTCGGCCTCGAGCCCGATCGACTCCTGCCAGTAGTGGAAGTAATCGATCCAGTCGTCGAAATTCCCCAGCTTCCGGACCATCAGCGACTCCTCGCGGTCAGGGATTGCCCGATGCGCTGTCGCGCGTCGGCGGTCGCGAACAATTCGTCCTGGTATGCCATCTCGAGATCCAGCATGGCGCCGAGGGTGCTGCCCTCGCTGCGATACAACGCCTCTTTCGCCCGCCGCACCGCCAGCGGCGGTTGCGCCGCCCACGCCGTCGCCAGAGCCTGCGCCTCGGCGGCCAGTCGCTCGTGCGGCACGACGCGGTCGAACAGCCCCAGATCCAGCGCCTCGGCCGCCGGCACCATGCGCGCGCTCCAGACCAGCTCGAGCGCCCGCGCGACACCCACGAGCCGGGGCAGGAAGTACGAGCCGCCCCAGTCGGGCCCGAGCCCCAGCCGGTGGAACACCTGCCCGATCGCCGCGCGGTCGGACGCGAGCCGGTAGTCGCAGGCGAGCGCGAGGTTGGCGCCGCCCCCCGCCGCGGCCCCGTTCACGACGGCCAGCATGGGCTTGGGGGCTTCGCGGATTGTCAGCACGAGGTCTTTGCCCGCGGCGACCAGCGCTTGCCCGCCGCCGTCCTGCGCGAGCACCGCCAGATCGGCGCCGGCGCAGAATCCCGGGCCCGCGCCCGTGATGATGACGACCCGGACCGCGTCCGCGGCGACGACCATGCGCAGCGCCGCCAGCAGCTCGGCGCACAGTGCCTGGTCCACGGCGTTGCGTTTCTCGGGCCGGTTGAGGGTCACCCGGCCAACTCCCGCCTCGATCTCGACCATCACCCGGTCGTACGCCGCCATCACACGCGCTCCACGATCAGCGCGATCCCCTGGCCCACGCCGATGCACATCGTGGCCAGCCCGTAGCGCCCGTTCGTCCGTCGCAGCGCATGCACCAGCGTGGCCAGGACCTTGGCGCCGCTCGCGCCAAGCGGATGCCCCAGCGCGATCGCCCCGCCGTAGATGTTCACGCGCGCCGGATCGAGCTTCAGCTCGCGGATGCAGGCGATCGCCTGCGCGGCGAAGGCCTCGTTGAGCTCCACGAGGTCGATCTGGTCGATGGTGAGGCCCGCGCGCTTGAGCGCCTTCTGCGTGGCCGGAATCGGACCGAGCCCCATGCAGCTGGGATCGACGCCGGCGACCGCGGTGGCCACGACGCGCGCCAGGGGCTCCCTCCGCCCGGCGGTGACGAGCAGGGCGGCAGCCCCATCATTGATCCCACTCGAGCTGGCGGCCGTGACCGTGCCGTCGCGGTTGAACGCCGGCTTCAGCTGCGCCACCCCCTCGAGCGTCGTCCCGGGGCGGGGGTACTCGTCCTTGGTGAAGCTCGAGCCGTCGGGCAGGGGCACGGGCACGATCTCGTCGCCGAACACGCACTGCGCGAGCGCCCGCTCGGCCCGGCGCTGGCTCTCCACGGCGAACGCGTCCTGCTCGGCGCGGCTGATGCGGTAGCGCCCCGCCACGACCTCCGCGGTCTCGCCCAGCGAGATGGTCCATTCCTTCTTCAGGCGGGGGTTCACAAACCGCCATCCCACGGTCGTGTCGGCGATCTCGGGCGATCGCCGGCTCCAGGGCTCCCCGGACTTGAGCATGGCGTACGGCGCGCGCGTCATGCTCTCGACGCCGCCGGCGATGAACACGTCGCCCTCGCCCGCCTTGATCGCGTGGGCCGCGCTGGCGACGGCTTGGAGGCCGGAGCCGCACAGCCGGTTGACCGTCTGCCCAGGGACTTCCACCGGCAGTCCGGCGAGCAGCGCTGCCATGCGTGCGACGTTGCGGTTGTCTTCGCCCGCCTGATTGGCACAGCCGAGAATCACGTCGTCGATGGACGCGGGATCGATCCCGGAACGCTCGACCACCGCGCGGATAGGCACGGCAGCCAGGTCGTCGGGGCGCACGGGTGCCAAGGCCCCGCCATGCTTGCCCACCGGCGTGCGCAGCGCTTGCACGATGTAGGCCTCGGGTGTCACCACGTTTCCCGTTTCCCGTTTCCCGTTTCCCGCGTCATAGTGCCACCCATACCGTTTTCACGTCCGTGTATCCGTCCAGCGCTTCCCGGCCGAGATCCCGGCCGTATCCCGAGGCCTTGAACCCGCCGAACGGCGCGGCCGGGTCGTAGAAGTTGTAGGCGTTGATCCACACCGTCCCGGCGCGGATCGCGCGGGCGGCGCGGTGGGCTTTCTGGATATCCCTGGTCCAGATCCCCGCCGCGAGGCCGTAGATCGTCTGGTTGGCGAGCCGCACGGCGTGGTCGAAGTCGTCGAACGGCAGCACGGCCAGCACGGGCCCGAAGATCTCCTCGCGCGCTATCGTCATCTCGGGGCTGACGGCGTCGAACACCGTCGCTTCGACGAAGTAGCCCTTACCGTTGGCCTTCGCGGGCTTGCCGCCGGCCACGAGCTGGGCGCCTTCCTCCACGCCTTTCTTGATGTAGCCGAGCACCGTCTCCTGCTGCTGCTTCGACACCAGCGCGCCGAGCCGCGTATTCTTGTCGAGGGGGTCGCCCACCGTGAGCTTCTTCGCGCCCTCGGCGAGCTGCTCGACCACCTGGCCGTGCACCGAGCGCTCGACCAGCAGTCGAGAGCCGGCCGCGCAGACCTCGCCCTTGCCGTAGAAGATCCCCGTCTGCGCGCCGCGCACGGCGGCCTTCAGGTCGGCGTCGGCGAAGACGAGGTTGGGGCTCTTGCCGCCCAGCTCGAGGGTGACACGCTTGTTGGTGGCGGCGGCCTCGCGCATGATCTGGCGGCCCACCTCGGTCGAGCCGGTGAAGGCGATCTTGTCCACGTCGGGATGCCGTACCAGCGCCGCGCCGGCCGTCCGGCCGCCGCCCGCGACGACGTTGAACGCTCCCGGCGGAAACCCGGCCTCGGCGACCAGCTCCGCGAACGCGAGCGCCGTGAGCGGCGTCTCCGACGCGGGCTTGAGCACCAGGGTGCACCCGGCGGCGAGCGCCGGGGCGAACTTCCAGCTCGCGATGTTGAGGGGGAAGTTCCAGGGGACGATGGCGCCCACCACGCCGATCGGCTCCCGCAACGTGTACA
>CAZVSO010000012.1:0-28759 GCA_964629425.1 uncultured Gemmatimonadaceae bacterium | reverse complement strand
CGCCGCCCGCTCGATCTCGCCGTCCAGCGTCTCGGCGACGCGGTCCGCGGCGCGGCGCACAGCGTGCTCCCACGCCGCTTCCCACGGCCGCCGGCCCGTGGCGGCGAGCACGCCGGCACGATCGTCGCGCTCCGCGGCCGCCCGCCCCGCACCCGCGAGCTCGAGCACCTGCGTCGCGAGCTCCTCGCGGATGTCGTCCAACGCCACCCAGGGCACGCCGAGCTGCCACGGCACGATGACGCGCCCCAGGCACGGCCCGAGCTCCGGGATCCGCAGCGCCGCATGGTCGTGTGGCCGCATGGCCGTGTGGCCGGAGGGGCCGGGGGGGCCGGTCATTCGAGCAGCGCCGCGAGCACGGCGGGCGTGTCCGACAGGTCGGCAAACACATGGGCCGCGCCGGCCGCGCGGAGCGCCGCGACGCCGTAGGAGCCCGTGGCCACCGCGACGGCGCGGGCGCCGTGGGGGCGGGCGCAGGCCACGTCGTCAGGGGTGTCGCCGACGATCACGGTGTCGCGCCCGGCGAACGCGCGGCCGGTGCGCGCGGCGGCGCGCCGCACCGCGACGGCGGGCAGGTCCGGCCGGTGACCGGAGTCCGAGCCGTAGGCGCCCACGGCGAAGCGCGCGGGATCGAGCCCGGCCGAGCGCAGCTTCAGCGCCGCGCCCGGCTCGACGTTCCCGGTGAGCAGTCCGACCAGGGCCGCGCCCCCGGCCTCGTGAGGCTCGAGCGCCGCGAGCAGCGGGGCGACACCCCCGAGCAGCCGGGTGCGCTGGGTGGGTTTGGCGAGCTCTGTCTCGAGCAACGCCACGTAGCGCCGGCACACGGCGGCGATGGCCGCCGCGTCGGTGGCCCCGGGATGGCCCGCGAGGCCCAGCAGCTCGCTCACGATCTGCGGATCGGTCTTGCCGTCGAAGCGGAAGCCCTCGATCGGGCCCGCGGTGCCCACCTCGTCCAGCAACGCGCGATGGATCGCCCGCCGGCCGGCGCCGTCGGTCCACAACAACGTACCATCGATGTCGAAGAGGACCAGCCGCATGGCGATAAGATAAGGCCGATAGCCGTGGGGACGTGGGGGCGTGGGGGCGTGGGGCCGATCCGCCGATCCGCCTATCCGTCCAGTCGATTCGCCAGCCTCACAGCCCGTTCCACGGCCACTGGTACGGCCTGCGCCGCGAGCGCTTCGGCCTGCAGCACGCCGGCCGGCGGCCGCTCGGCGGTGCTCAGCGCGAACACGACATCGCCGTCGAATAGCGTGCCGAACGGCGTGATGCGCCGCGCCAGCGCGTCGCCCGCCGCCTGGGCCAGTCCCACTAGCGCGAGCTTATCGAGCGCAGCGTTGGTGGCCACGACCGCCAGCGTCGTGTTCGGCGGCGGCGCGGCCCCGAAGGTCCCGAAGGGCGGGCCGCCCTCCGCCAGGTAGCGCACCGCGTCGACGAACCCACCGTCGTCGGTCCGGGCGCCGGCGATGATCTCGCCCCGCGCGTCGCGCACGTCGCCGAACGCGTTCACGACTACGAGGGCCCCGACCACGACCTCTCCGGCCCGCGTCGCGGAGGTGCCGAGCCCGCCTTTCATGGCGCTCGCGCGCCCGCGGACCTTACCCACCGTCGCTCCCGTCCCCGCGCCGACCGAGCCTTCGGCGATCGTCGTGGACGCCGCGTCGCAGGCCCGCTCGGCGTCGTCCGCCGTAGGCCAGCGCGCCTCCGGGCCACCGGCCGCCGGCAGGTCGAAGAGCACGGCCGCCGGAACGATCGGTACGACGCCGGCTGGGCCCACCGGGAACCCGCGGCCGCGAGCGCGGAGCCACCGCATCACGCCGTCGGCCGCGCCGAGGCCGTAGGCAGAGCCGCCGGTGAGCAGCACCGCGTCGACGTGTCCGGCCAGGTGGCCGGGACCGAGGGCGTCGAGCTCCCGGGTACCGGTGGCTCGCCCGCGTACCGCGCAGGCGGCGCGCATGCCGCCCGGGGGACCCAGGATCACGGTGCAGCCCGTGCCCGCGACGGCGGCGGTCGCGTGGCCCACGGTGATGCCGCGCACGGCGGCGAGCGAATCGGCGGAGGTAGACATGGCGGGCGAAGATAGCCCTGCTTGCTCGGCTTGTGGAGGCCAACTACCTTGGCGGCCATGGCGAAGGCCGATCTCTCCGGCGAGCAGCCGCTCGTGCTGGTGGTGGACGACGAAGACGGCATCCGGCAGGCGCTCGATCGGTTTCTCACGCGACTCGGCTACCGCGTGCTCCAGGCCGAGAGCGCGGTCACCGCGCTCGAGAAGCAGGCGGACCGGCCGCACGCGATGCTGTGCGACATCCGCATGCCCAACATGTCCGGGGTCGAGCTGGTACCGAAGGCGATGGCGACCGACCCCGACGTAGCGATCATCATGCTGACGGCGATCGACGAGCCGCGCACGGCGATCCAGTGCCTGAAGCTCGGTGCCTACGACTACCTCATCAAGCCGGTGGATCTCGAGGAGCTGGAGCTGTCACTGCGGGGGGCGTTGCGGCGGCGCCAGCTCGAGATCGACCGGCGCGAGCTGGAGCAGTGGCTCGCCCGCGAGGTCGCGATCCGCACGCGCGACCTGGAGCACCGCACGACCACGATTCAGGAGATCGCGCTGGACGCGATCGCCGCGGCGCCCGGGTGGCGTGGCGCGCCCGAGGCGGTGCAGCGGCTGGCGGTGGAGCTCGAGATCCCGGCCGAGGAGCTTGAGCAGGAGATCAGGAAGCGCCGGACTTAGGCGCGGCGGCCGCTTTCTCCTGGCAGGCCTTGCAGCGCAGCACGCCGCGGAACGAGCAGATCAAGCAGATGAAGGTCCCGCAGTCCACGCAGGGATAACCCTCCGACGCCCGCTCCTCGTTGCCGCAGGCGCGGCAGTCCATCGCGTCGTGCTCCTTCAGGACCGGCTTCTCGGGCGGCTTACGCATGGCGGCCTCAGAGGTCGAGGGCGAACGTCCTAATCTTATATGCTTACCGGCACGGGTCCAGTTCCGGCGTCCCGGGCATCAACGATTCCCTCGCGGGGGTTCCAGGTTGACCCTCGGTTGACATCCGGAGGCTAGACTCTCCAGCGTCCTCGATCTCGCCTTGTTGGCGCTATCTTCATTCCCGTGCGGACCCCCGGCCACGGAAGGGTTGACATGACGACTATAGTCTACATATGATAAGGGGCATGGCACAGACGAGATTGAAGTTCGCAGAGTCCTGGACCGCTACGGGGATACTCAAGGACGCGGAGAGACCCCTAGGGCCCGTCTACGCGACCGAGCTTGGCGTCCTGTTGAATGACGACTGCCTGGCAGTTCTTTCGCTCATCCGCAGCGAGGTCGTCGACACCATCTTCGCCGATCCACCGTTCAACCTCGGCAAGCAGTACGGGGATACGGTAGACGACGAGCGGCCGGACCACGAGTATCTCGACTGGTGCCACAAGTGGATCGACGAGTGCATTCGCGTCCTTCAGCCAGGGGGCTCGTTGTTCCTTTACAACATCCCACGGTGGAACATTCCGCTGGGGGCCCACCTCCTAGAGCGTGGCCTGCTATTCCGGAACTGGATCGCCGTGAACATCAAGTTTGGGTTGCCGATCCCCAAGCGCATTTACCCATCGCACTACAGCCTTCTCTACTTCACGAAGGGGAAGGCGAAGACCTTCCGCAGCATCCGAACGCCAATTGAGACGTGCCGTCACTGCGGGAAGGAAATCAAGGACTATGGTGGCCATCGCGAGGCCATGAACCCCAAGGGGGTCAACCTCACAGACGTGTGGAACGACATTCCGCCTGTCCGGCACTGGAAGTTCAAGAACAAGAAGCGGAAGGCGAATCAGCTCTCTACCAAGCTCGTCCGGCGCTGCCTGGAGCTTTCGAGCCGTCCCGGTGATCTGGTCCTAGATCCCTTTGGAGGTAGCGGCACCACCTACGACGTGTGCGAGCATGCCGGGCGCCACTGGATCGGGATCGAGGTGGAAAAGGAAAGCTGCGACATCATCGTTGAGCGCCTTGAGAACGGTGACTTGCATCATCACCCCCTGCGTGACCATGTCGAGGAAGAAGAACAGGATACCGACTACGTCGAGGATACTTGACCTACTGGAGGGCACGCCCGGCTGTACTCTTCGGGATTCGCCGCACCCGCCTGCTGGTGACGTCGTGTTCCGCAACGATGATCTGAAGCGCGCCGTTCTTGACCGGTACCTTGGACCACAACGGAAAGTAGGGTCGCAGTTCACCGATGTTGCCAACACGATCGGTCAGATACTCTTTGAGGTCGTCACTCGGGACTACTAGGAATCCACCGACCAAGTCCGCGCGCATTAGAGCCAGCAGCAGCTTATTGAGGGCTCGGTGACTGGATGAGATATTCCCCGTTTCCCACTCAAAGCCGATCCATCCAGTAGAGGTGTTGATCAGTGCGTCCAGGTCGCCTGTGGTCACAGCGTATTGATTCTCAGGAGGCAAGCCCTCCTTCTTCCAGCCGAGGGCCACGAGTTTCTTAACGCACGGGATCTTGATCGGCAACACGCCGTTGCCCTTCCCACGTTTCTTTCCACTCTCGGGGTAGATACTGAACGTCCCCGAGCCGTGCGGCCAGTCCGTTGCCTTCACCGCTGCTCGCACGTCGGCACGCGCTCTCTTCCATTCCGCCGAGGCCGGAAAGGACCCGCTGGCAAGAAGGTCCACGGTTTCGACGATCTTCACCCGGAGTCCCGTTCCACGCGGGCCACGAATCGCGACGGCTTGATGCCGATGGCGCGGCAGATCCGGAACAAGACGTCGACCGTGGGCGACTTCTTGTCCCGCTCCAGGAGACTGATGTACGTGCGGTGCAGCGCTGCCGCCTTGGCAAGCTGCAACTGGGTGAGACCTGCGGCCTCCCGTGCTTTGCGAAGCTCCATCCCAATCACCGGGAGGAAGCTAGATCGAGAGGCCTCTACTTGGCGATAAGACTATAGTCTACAGGCTGACGTGGGGGGATGCGCGCCCCGAAGCGTAAATGACCACTCGATTCGCCGGCTCGGCATCGGGTGGAAGCGCCGTAGAAGCCAGCCCGGCACAAGGCCGATGAGCCGGTCACCGAGCGAGAAAGGCAGCGATGCGAGGTTCTCATATGTTTTTTCGCCTTGCTTGCTCGGACACGTCACTCCTGAAACGTCTTGTACTTTTTCTGGATGGCCTTGACCATGTCGCGGTGGAATCGCTTCCAACCCTGCGACCCAACATAGGAGGCTTGCAGCTTTGCTGTTTCCCAAGAGCTAGGCCACTTTAGCCGCAGAGCCTTGATGTACTTTTCGACAACCCTCTTCGTTAGGCGCTTCTTTTCGGTCTTGAGGATGGACCGCATCAGCTTAAAAAACGCGCTGATGCCCCGGTTGGTCGCAGTGATGTACTTGTCTGGATCATCCCACTCGTGCGGAAACTGCGCTTTCACAAGGCCGAAGTAGGTCCTGAGCACGCGAACGTATCGTTTCGATGTGTTCGCCTTGTAGTACATCCTCAAGAGCCCGTTAGGGCTGACGAGACCCTTAAGGTCATAGCCGGAGAGTCCCTTTAGCGTCAGACGTTGATTCCCCACGTCCAACATTCGAATAGAGTCCTTGAACGGTGAGGTCTTGTTCAACTCCACCACGATCTTGATGGCCATCAAGTCAGGGTTCTGTTTGCAGATCTTCTCGTCGTTCGTATACCTCAGGAAAGCCACCAGGTTGGCATCGACTCGCCTCGCGTTGTCGTTGATGGCAACAAACGTATCACTTCGCCGCTTCTCATCGAGATCGCGAAGGCCGAGGACAACAAGATTGAAGGCTGCCTTGGTGGCGTCCTGAGCGTGGACGAATCCGAACAACCTGTGCTGACCGTCGATGAGTTCCATCAATCCGTACTTCAAGGGAAAGGTCAGCGTCACGAGCTGGTGGTCGCCTCGCGCTGTTTCAACCTTAATCCCTCGTTCGTCCTGCAGTTCAGGCTTGATTTCGTCAATGGTGACGCTTTCTCCCATGTGTACGACGATGCTCGTCGGCAACAGCGCCGTGGGAGTTCCGACAAAGGCACCGACATTCGGCAGCCTTTTCTTTGAGAGGATTCTTTGATAGGCGTAGGCACTGCCTTCTGCTTTTCGGAGGACCACGCACACCTTGAGGAGTTTATCGGCCGGCAGCGTGAACATGTAGAGTTGAGTGCCGTCAGGACGGGGCTGACCAAGTCTGATCGCCAGCACCGTGTCTTTGAGCTTCTCTTCTTTCGTCGTGATCCCAAACGAGTTGATGATTTCGTACTTCGCGTAGGAACCCAACGCGTCGGCAACGGCTTCGTAGTACGCCAACTGCGGTTCGCCCCAAACCATCACGCCGTTCCTGCGAGCGAAGTCCTTGTCTGCCTTCTCGACCTCTTTCTCGGGAACGACGAAAACGGCACCGTTGGCCTTTGTGGCTTTCTTCAGCTTCTCTAGGTCGTGGATTTCGGCGCTGAAGGCCAACTTCTTCCTGGCCTTGTTTTGTCCAATGATGGTTACGCCAAGAGCAGGCACCTGCGCGAGAAGGTCAACAGGCCTCGTCTTCTCGTCCGTCAGAGTGACAACGTGTTCCGCTGGATCCGCAGAGTTGGGCTTGGTCTCGAACCCGGCCTTTTGAAACAGGGTCCAGATGCGCTTGTTGAGTTCAGAGCCCTTGTCCATCGGCCAATTGAGCCTCCAAGACCACAGGTGATCCTCGAGACCAACAGCCCAGTGTCAGTGAACTGCCGACAGCGGTACCCAAGATAGGGGTCCCTGTGCACTCGTAGTAGGGCGTTCTTGCGGCGCGGGAGGATCTACCCAGAGAGCGGAAGGATACGCAACTGAGGGAACGGCGCTGTGCCTATCAAGGCGTTCAGGGCCGCGCAAAGTTTCGGAGAGAGTTTCGGAGACCTGCCAAAGAAGCCTTATAACGGTAGGGCATACAGTTTGATCTTATTGATCAGCGTCGCCCGCGAAATGCCCAGCTCCCGGGCGGCGTGGGTGCGGTTGCCGGCATGGTGGCGCAGCGCCCGCTCGATCTGCTGCCGCTCGATCTCGGCCAGGGTGTGCGGCTGGTGTCGCCGCTCGCCGCCCGTGCCCCGGCGCAGCTCGGGCGGCAGGTGGCCGGCGTCGAGCAGCGGCGCCCCGCGCGCCTGCAACAGCGCCCGCTCGAGGGTCGAACGCAGCTCGCGGAGATTGCCCGGCCAGGGCGCCGCGGACAGGCGCTCGAGCGCGTCGGACGTAGCACCCGCGGGGCTGCCAGGCAGCTGCGTCGCGAGCTCCGCCTGCAGCCGCGTGATCAGCGCCAGCCGGTCCTCCGGGGTACGCGCCCGCAACGCCGGCAGCACCAGCGTCGCCGCGCGCAGCCGGTCGTAGAGATCGCCGCGGAATCCGCCCGCACGCACGGCCGCCGCGAGGTCGCGCGCGGTCGCCGCGACGATCCGCACGTCCACCGCCAGGTCTCGCGTCCCGCCCTGACGCCGCACCGTCCCCCGCTCGACCAGCTGCAGCAGGCGCGGCTGGAGCGCGAGCTCGAGCGCTCCCACCTCGGCGAGGAACAGCGTGCCGCCGTGCGCCACCTCGACCAGCCCATGACGGCGCTCGGGCGGGAGCGGGCCGCCGGGCGCGCCCGTCTCGGCACCGAACAGCTCAGGCTCCGTGACCGAGCCGCCGACCTCCACGAACGGGGCCGCTCCGCGCCGGCTCAGGCGATGGACCATCCGGGCCACGAGCCCCTTGCCCGTTCCCGCCTCTCCCGTGATCAGGACGGGGCCGGTGTGCCGCTGGGCGATCTCTTCGATGCGGTGCGCCAGCTCGGCCATGACGGGCGACGCGCCGAGCGCGTCGGGAGTCGCATCCGCGTGATCGGCCGCCCGGAGTCGGGCGTTCTCGCGCGCGAGCCGCGTCTTCTCGGCGACGCGCGCCGCCGCGGCCACGACTTGGGCCGCGTCGATCGGGGCGAGGAGCGCCTGCTCCACCCCCAGCTGGACCGCGCGCGCCGCGACGCGGCCGTCGCCCGCCGGGGCGAGGACGATCACCGGGGCGCCCGCGGCCGCGAGCCCCGCCACCGTTTCCAACCCGTCCGCTCCACCCGCCCCTCCGGCCCGGCGGGCGTCCACGAGCACGGCTTCCGGCCGCAGCCGCTGGAACGCCGTGACCGCGGCACCCCCGCCCGCCACCCAGTGGACCTCGGCCCCGCCGCGCTCGAGCGCGAGCCCGAGCGAGCGGCGGGCCTCGCTGTCCCCGCCGACGAGGAGCACGGTCTCAGGCACGACGCCGCCCCCCCGAGTCCGCCGCCAGCACCTGAAGCGCGCCCGGCATGATCCGGGCTTCGAACGGCGTTTCACCCGCCGCGTCGCCGTCCAGCTGCACCGGGCGCGGCGGGCCAGCCAGCGTCTCCACCTGGACCGTGCGTCCGCGAGCGATCCAGAGCCGGCCGCGCTCGGCCGTCGCCCCGCGCAGCAGCGCCAGGAACGCCACCACGCTGTCGACCACGCCGTCGGCCCGCAACGCCACCACGTCAAGCCAGCCGTCGTCCGGCACGATGTCCGGCCGGAGGCGCAGGAACGGCGGGATCAGCTCGCCGCAGTTCGCCACCAGCACCATCGCCGCGTCGAGCTCCTCGGACCGGCCGTCCACCGTGACGCGGTGCGGCGCGCTCCGCACCTTGTGGAGGGTGTGCAGCGCGCGCGCCACGTAGGCGCCCATCTTCCAGCGCTGCTTGGCGGCAGCGGCCGTGCCGGCCATGAGCTCGGCGTCGAAGCCCGCGCCTGCCGCGACGGCGAAGTAGTGCACGCCGTCGGCCCGCTCCACCACGCCCAAGTCCACCGCCATCGGGCGCGCCACCAGCAGCGCCCGCGCGGCCGCCGCCGGGCTGCGCGGCAGCCGCAGGTTGCCCGCGAGCAGGTTCCCCGTGCCGCCCGGCACGAGCCCGAGCGGAATGCCGCTGCCCACGAGACCCGCGGCGACCTGCATGGCGGTGCCGTCGCCCCCGTAGGACACCACGACGTCGAAGCCCTGGGCGCGCGACGCGTCGGCGAGACGCCGGGCGTCGCCCGGGCCGTGGGTCGCGACCAGGTCGAGCGCCCAGCCACCCGCGCGCAGGATGTCCCGCACGACCGTGACGTCGCGCGCCGCCAGGCGCGCGGCCGCCGGGTTGGTGATGAGCAGCGCGCGGGTCATCTCAGTAGCGCTTTTCCCAGAAGAGATCGAAACCGACCTGCCGCTTGACCGTGACGGCCGCCTGGCCAGGGCTCAACGTGGCGCACGCGAGCACGGGCTCGAAGCTCGCCTCGGTACGCCATTGGCTGTTGAACCGGAACTGCAGGCTCGCGCCGAGGGCCTCGGTCACTTCGACCTGTCGACCGGGGCAGAACCCCGCATTGAGCTTGAGGAAGGTCTTGCGGCCGATCTGCCAGCCCGCGGCCACCCGCCCCCCCAGCGCGAGGTTGCTCGGGTCGGTCGCGCGAAGCTCGAAGTAGTCGAGCGGCACGCCCAGGTCCGAGACGAGGAGGCGCTGCGCCTCGCCCGCGATCTGGGTGCCGAGGGCGGTGACCACCTGCTGCAGCACCGCGTTGTTGCCGCCATAGGACCCCTGATCCGCACCGAGATCCGCCGAGGGCACGCCGAACATCAGGTAGGAGATGATCTCCGTCTGCGACAGCTCGCGCTCCTCGGCCGCGAGCTCGAGCCGCGGCGCCAGCAGCGTCCCACGGATGCGCGCCAACACCGTGATCGTGTCGCCCACGCCGCCCGCCCCGGTCGGTTGCTGCACCCGCACCACGTGCTTCGCGGCGATGTCGAGCTCCGCGTCGAGGTCGGGGGTGCCGAAGTACCGCACGGTCCCCTGCGACACGATGAACTGCCGGGTGACCGGGCCGACGGCCAGCCGGTAGGTGCCGCGTGGCGCCTGCAGCGTGCCGGTCAGCCGATAGTCGTCCCGCTCCTTGCTCACGTCGACCGTCCCCGTGAGCTGGATGTTCGCCTCGTTCGAGCGCAGCCAGAAGTCGCTGCCCATGGCGAGCTGTAGCTCACGGATGTGCAGGCTGTCGAGGAAGCGGGACTGGAACTCCGGCCCCAGACGCTGGCGCCGGATCAACGAAGTGTCGATGAGATCGGCGACCCACGGCGCGTCCAGCTTCACGACACGCTTGGTCACGAGGTCCTTGAAGTACAGGACGCCCGAGGTCACGGTGCCACGCCCCGTGAGCGTGGCGCCGATGACCGGGCCGGTGAGCGCTTGCCGGCCGCCGGCGGTCACGGTCAGGTAGCTGCGCTGGTCGAGCGCCTTGAACTGGTCGGCCTCGATGTCGAGCGCCAGCACGGGGCGCGTGAGCTGCTCGAGCCGCACGAAGCCCGTCACCGCCGCGCGGCCCCTGCCCCGCTCCCCGCGCGCCGTCAACGAGTCGACGCGGATCGTGTCGCCGCTGAGGCTCAGCTGCCCGTTCACGTCTTCGTAACTGACGTTCAGCGCCGGGATGAACGCGCCGGCGTGGACGATCCGCAGCCCGCCGCGCAGCACGGGGGCGTCCCACCGCCCGCCGATCCCCACGTCCGCCGACAGCGCGCCCGTCACTTGCCGGAGCAGCGGCGTGAGGGTCTCGAGCAGGGTCAGGTCCACGCTGTCCACGCGCGCCTGCACGGAGAGGGTGTCGGGCAGCTGCCGCTGGTCGACCGGCGCGAGCGCGAGATCGAGCGGCAGATGCCAGGAGGCGTCCGCGATCCGCGCGCCCAGGCGCCACAACTGGAGCGTGCCGTCGAACCGCCGGTCCCGGTAGCCGACGGTGCCGTCAAGAAACGGGATGCGGAACGCCCCGACCGAGGCCTCGGCCAGGGAGAACGAACCGCGCAGCACGGGCTCGCGGCGCGTGCCCGTGAGCCCGACGCTCGACGTCAGCGCGCCGCTCACGCCCAGCGTGTCGCGCTGGAGCAGCGCGAACAGGCCGGCGAACGGGAAGCTCTCGAGCTGGGCGGCGGCGTCGGCGCGACCGGCGGTCGGGAAGTCACCGTAGAGCCACAGGCGGCCGGGGCCTTCCAGAGCCTTTAACGCGACGGTGTCGAGGCGCGCGACCGAGTCGCCGAGTGTCAGCGCGGCCGGCCGCTCGAGCAGCCAGACGCCCCCGGGCAACAGGAGCGCGAGCGAATCGACGGCCACCGCCGTCGTGTCGGCGCGGTCCGACCCGCGCCGCCGGGCGTAGCGGCCGCCCGCGAGGAACGCGGCGACGTCGCCCAGCCGCGAGCGCGCGAACCAATGGAGGGAATCGGCGGTGCCGGAAGCGGCGGCGGACACGGCCCCGAACGCCAGCTGGTCGCGGCCGAGGGAGTCGAGTGTGATGGCGCCCTCGAAGGCGGGCACGGGGCCCGGCGCGAGGCGCACATGGCCCTCCCACGCCGGCACCACCCACTGCCGCCACCGCAGGCCGCGGCCGCTTCCGCCCGCGGCCACGGTGAGTGAGTCGAGCGAGCCCGTCAGGGTGACCACGAGCCGGGCCGAGCCCACGACCGCGGTCGTCGGTTCGACCGTCGTGGCGCGACGGCCCGCGCCCGCGACCCACGCGACCAGCGAGTCGAGCTCACTCAGGCTGTCGGCATCGACGTTGAGGGTGATGGCCCCCGGCGTCTCCCGGTGCCAGCCGAGCGCGCCGGAGCCCGAAGCGATGAGCCCCGGACGCTGGATCAGCAGCGAGTCGAGCTCCAGGCGGGACTCCGTGAGCCGCACCTGCGCCCCACCCGCGTCGAGCGCGATGCCCGCGAAGATCGACGGATCGAGCACGGCCGCCACGCGCCCCGTCGGCGGCACGCCGGAGTCCACGTCGGCCGAGCCGCGCACGGTGAAGCTCAGCCGCGACGCGGGCGCGTCGTCCAGCCAGCGCCGCAGGTCCACGTCGGTCGCCTGAAGCGTGAAGTCGCGCGTCCCGTAACGGGGCGGGAGGAGCGTCAGCACGCCGTCCCCCCGCACCCGGCCGCCGTCGCCGCGCCGCAGGTCGGCGTGCGTCTCCAGCTCGGCGAGCGTCCCCGCCAGCCGGACGGTCCCCGCTGCGACGCCACGGAGCGGCAGCGACGGGAAGCTGCCGCGCAGGGCGTCGAACGACAACGAGTCGGCCACGACGTCGACCGCTACGCCGAGGGTGTCGCCCCGGCTGTCGAGCCGCATGGTGCCGCGCACCACCGACGGCGGCCGATCGCCGTCGCGATGCCGCAGCCAGCCGTCGAACCGCGCGTTGGTGTAGGGTCCGTCGAGCGTGCCCACCGCGTCGAGCGCGCCCCACAGGCGGAACGCCGGCAGCAGGCGGCGCACCGTCCCGAGATCCACGGTGGCCGCCTCGAGCGTGAACGGCCGGAAGGCGATGCCCTCGCGGTCGAGGACGTCCACGGTGCCCCGCCCGCGCACGGTGGTCACGGGCCACCCTTCCACCAGGGAGTCGCGGTAGGACCAGTCTACCTCCAGGGCGAGCGCGGAGAGCCGGCCGTCCACGACCGTGCCACCCGAGAGGCGTCCGGCGAAGGGGAGGGTGTCGAGGAACGGGCGCGCGAACTCGAGATCGAAATCGGCGGCGCGGAGGTCGCCGTCGCGCACGGCGACCAGCCCCGCGCCCGCCTCGCTCAGCGCGGTGACGCGACCATCGAGCGTGCCGCCGTTGAAGAGGAGGTCGAGCGGATCGAGTCGCACCTCGAGGAAGCGGCCGCCGCGGGAGCGCAGCGCCAGCCGCCCGCGGAGCACGCCCGTCGCCGGGAAGCGCCGATCGATCCAGTGGAAATCCGCGAGGGTGACGGAGTCCGCGGTCACGTCGAGTCCGTACAGCACCGTGTCGCGCGGCCAGCGTAGCCGGCCACGCACGGCCACCGCCGAGCCCGGGAGCCGCAGCTGGCGCAGGTCGAGCTCGAGCGAGTCGCCGTCGACGAGGACCCGGCCCCGCGCGTCCGTGAGTCGCAGCGCGGGATCCGTGCTCTCGAACGCGAGGGCCCGGATCTCCGCGAGGATGCCGCGCTCGCGGGGCGCCGAGAGCCGCAGCGTCGCAAGCCGGGCGTGCAGCCGCTCGAAGCGACGCACGCGCCAGCGGCCGTCGGGCCCCGCGTCCTCGATCTCGAGCGCCGAGTCCCCCGGGGACGGGCGGTCCTGGAGCCGCAGGACCAGCGTGCCGTCGTCGATCTCCACGTTGCGCAGCAGCACCAGCGGGGGGGGGCCGCGCGGGCCCGAATCCGGCCCGCCCAACCGCAGCAGCTCCTCGATGTTGAGCCGGCCGTTGACGTGCTCCACGAGATGAATCAGCGGGCGGGTGAGCCGGACCTCGAGGAGCACGACGCGCCCGGCCGCGAGGTCCAGGGGGTTGTAGCTCAGCTCGGCCCGCGGCAGCGTCGCCACGAGCGAGCTGTCGGGGTCGTACAGTCGGACGCCCGTGAGGGTGAGCCCGGTCAGGAGGCTGCCACTCGCACCGGCCACCTCGACGCTCCCCGCCAGCGCTCCGGTGAGCCCCTCGCGGGCCGCCTTGGCCAGCAACGCCCTGCCGGCGCCCGTGCCCACCAGCGCGCCCAGCGCGCCGAGGAACGAGGCCAGCAGTCCCGCGATGGACCAGAGCGCGACGCCGAGCGAGCGACGGACCATGCTAGAAGGCCTGCCCCACGGCGAACTGGAAGCGGAGCCGTTGCCAGAAGGAATCGGGCGCGTTCAGCCCGTAGCTCGAGCGGTACAGCGTCAGATTTTCGTCGTCCCGGAAGTACAGCGGGCCGGGCTCCCGGCCGTAGGCGTTGTAGCCGACGTCGAGCCGGATCGCGCCCAGGGGCGTCGCGAACCCCACCCCCACGCCGGGCGTGATCCGGACGTCTTCCAGCGTGACCAGCTCCTCCCCGCGCTCCCACACCTGCCCGACGTCCACGAACACCCCGAGGCGGACGCGGTCCCCCACGCCGGGCGCGGGGAATCGCAGCTCCGCGTTGATGACGAACGACGTGTTACCTCCCGTGGGCGACACGCCGAGGTCGCGGTACAGCGTGTCGTTGCCCCGCACGATGACGTTGCCATTGGCAGTGGTGGTGTCGCCAGTGACGTAGACGGCCGGACCCAGCTCGTTCAACCCGTAGCCGCGCACCGAGTTCGGGCCACCCGCATAGAACCGCTGGTCGGGGGGCACGAACCGGGCGCTTTGACCCGAGAGGGTGATGCGCTGGGGCAGAATGGCCCCCCCCCGCACCCGCCAGGCGAACACCCGGCCGCGCCCGATGAGGTGGTAGCGCGCCAGCTCCAGCTCGCCGCGGTTGAACTCGTACAGCGAGTCCGAGCCGACGAGCCGCGAGGAGTAGGTGAGGGTCGCCGTGATGACGCTGCCGCTGGTTGGCTCGATCAACGAGTTGACCCGCGCTCGGCTGGCCGAGGCGGTCACGGCGGCGAACGGCCGCCGCTCGCGCAGGAACGCCTGGTCCGCCGCGTCGCACACCTGGAACACGCTGCAATACACGGCCGGGGGCGCCGTCGTCTGCCCGAGGCTGTAGCCGTAGCCGACGGTCACGGGAAGCCGGCTGCGGTGGTTGAACGTCGCCGACACGTTGGCGCCGATCGAGCGGCGCACGTAGACCTGAGGCTCCGAATACCGCTGCGCCGACACGCCGATCGTGGCCCGGTGCCGCGGGGAGAGAAAGCCGGGCTGGGTCAACGTCGCGCCCAATGAGTAGTTGATCGTGTCGTCGGTGAAGTTGTCCTGTAAATCGTCCTGCAAGGCGGGGCAGAGGCTGTTTTGCAGATCTCCATCCGTCGGGTAGCCCACCCCGAGCCGGGAGAACCGTGCGTCCACGTTGAGAATCCGGGCCCCGCCCAGGAAGTCGTGCGCCGCCCAGCCCCCCTGGACACGAAAGCAGTCGACCGTGCCGTAGCCTGCGCCGGCTCGCACGCGGTGGCGCGGTCCCTCCACCAGGCGAACCCGCACGCGCACGGCGCTGTCCGGATCCGCCGGCGGCACCGAGTCCAGCAGCGTAACCTGCGCCAGCCGGAAAACCTCCATCCCGTAGAGGTCGCGTTGGCTCTGGTACAGCCGGCCCTCGCGATACAGATCTCCCGGCTTGACCGCCAGCATGCGGCGCACCGTCCCGGTGTCCACCTCGTCCAGCCCCTCAATCGCGACCTCGCCCACCAGCATGCGCCGCCCCGGGAGCGCTTCGAAGGTCGCCTCCGCCACGAGGGTGGCCGCGTCCGATTCGAAGTTTCGCAGCACCTCCGCGTACGGATACCCGAGGTTACGCAGGCGCGTGGCGAGCGAGTCGGCGGCGGCCACGAACAGGAACCGGTTGAACGGGTCTCCCTCGCGGATCGGCAGCTCGCGCTTCAGCGCGGCGACGTCGATGATGCCGTCGATCCCGAGAATCGCCAACCGCCCCAGCCGCACCGGCTCACCCTCGTGGATGCGGAACGTGGCGAAGACGTCCCGCTCCGTCCGCCGCACGACGGTATCCACCACGGCGCGCATATAGCCGCTCTGCCGGTAGAGCAGCAGCAGCCGCACGACGTCGCGGCGGAACTCCAGCTCGTCGAACGTCCGCTTGTCGCCGAGTCCGAGCCAGCGCAGCCACCACTGGCGCGCGAAGTAGCTGGAGGTGGAGGTCGCGATGGCGATGCTCAGGGTGTTGTCGTCGAGGGCGCGGTTGCCCTCGAACTCAAGCTGGCGCACGACCCGCCGCTCCTCCTGGGCGGCGAGGGGATCTGCCGCGAGCGCGGCGAGGAGCGCGAAGACGATGGGGGCGCGCAATTGACGGGACGGAGCGGCTTCCGTATGTTCGCCGGCCGCTCCCCCACTGTCAACCTTTTCGACACCGGATTGCATGCGCTCCACCCTGCTCCTCGTCGCACTCGCCGCGGGCCCGGGTCTCGCGATCGCGAACGCCCAGACCGTCCCGCGCACCCAACCGCTCCGCGGATCGCTCGAGCGCCGGCTCACGACGCTTCTCGACCAGCCGCCGTTCGACCGCGCCACCTGGGGCGTGTACGTCGCCGACGACCGCGGACGCGCGCTGTTCGCGCGCAATGCCGACCGCTATTTCGCCCCCGCCAGCAGCACGAAGCTCGTCGTGGCCGCCGCGGCCGCCGTCCTGTTGCCCCCCGACTACCGTGCCCGCACCAGCCTGTACGTCACGGCTCCGATCGGCGGCGGCGTGCTGGCCGGGGACCTCGTCCTCTACGGCCGCGGCGACCCGACCTGGTCGACCCGCTGCTTCGGCACCGACACCCTGGCCGCCGGCGTCTGCGACTCGGCCTTCACGGCGATCGACGCCCTGGCCGACTCCGTGCGCGCGCGCGGCATCCGCCGCGTCGTCGGCCAGGTGGTGGGCGACGGTTCCGCCTTCGAGCCGACCACACAGCACGGGAACTGGGGGCTGTTCGACGCCAACTGGTGGTACGCCGCACCGGTCTCGGGTCTGGCCTTCAACGACAACAGCATCGACTTCCGGATCGCGCCGGGCGACTCGGCCGGTCACCCCCCCGCCATCACGTGGGCGCCGGATCTCGGGCTCTTCACCTTCGAGAACCGCGCCCGCACCGTCCCGGCTGACTCGGGCTCGACCATCGGCGACCGGTTCTTTCGCCGGCCGGGGAGCTGGGATATCTGGGCCGAGGGCACCGTGGCCCTGGACCGCCGGCCGTGGACCGAGAGCTTCGCGGTCCCCGACCCCAACTTGTACGCCGCCCGCGCGCTCGCGTTCGCGCTCGAGCGGCGGGGTATCGCGATCGAAGGGGGCACGGGGAGTACCACCGACTCGCTGCGTTACCGATCGGCGCGCGGCGTGACGCCGCTCGCCGAGTACCGCGGCCGGCCGCTCCCCGAGATCGTGTTTCCCATCCTGAACACGAGCCAGAACACCTTCGCCGAGATGCTGCTCAAGCTGCTCGGCCGCGAGGTCGGGGCGGAGGGATCCTGGGCGCGGGGCCTCGACGTGGAGCGCCGATTCCTGATCGATTCGGTGCGGATCGACTCGACGGCCTTCGCGCTCGACGATGGATCGGGGCTGTCCGCCGGCAACCTGGTCACGCCCCGGGCGTTCGTGCAGCTCCTGGCGTACATGCGCCGCCATCCTCGGGGCGGCCCGTTCCTCGCCGCCCTGCCGCGCGCCGGCCAGCCGGGCTCGCTCGCCCGGCGCTTCACCGACACGCCCGTCGCAGGACGCGTCGTGGCCAAGACCGGGAGCATCTACCGGGTCAACAGCCTGTCGGGCTACGTCGAGCGGGGGGGATCGGGAGGCAGATGGGTCGCCTTCGCGATCCTAGCCAACGCGCACACCGTCCCGACGCGGCAGATGTTGGCGCAGATTGACTCGGTGGTGGTGGAGATCGGGAGAACACAATAGTGGTCAGTCGTCAGTTGTCAGTCGTCAGCGACGACCCAACTGCTTCAGTCTTCCTTCTGCCCGAAGATCGCCATGTTCGACGAGTGGCCCGGCTCGATCTTGGCGGCGGGGTTGATGAAGTGCACCGCGTGGTTCACCGCGATGCACGCCTCCGCGGCCCCGGTCGCGATCAGCTTGAGCTTGCCGGGATAGGTGACGATGTCCCCGGCGGCGAAGATGCCGGGGAGGTTGGTCTCCATCGTCTGCGAGACCCGGATGTCGCCCTTGTCGATGTCGAGCCCCCACTCGGCGATCGCGCCGAGCGCCGAGACGAAGCCGAGCTGGGGGAGGATGCAGTCGACCTCGAGCGTCTCTTCTTCCTTCGTCTTGCTGTTGAAGATCACCGCCCGCTCGATCCGCTCGCCGCCCTCGATCGCCTTGAGCTCCCAGAAGGTGCGGAGCTCCATCCTCCCCGCGGCGCACAGCGCCTTGACCTGCTCCACCGTGGCGTGATGGGCGCGGAACCCGTCGCGCCGGTGGATCATCAGGATGCGGCGGGCGATGGGCTGGAGGTTCACCGCCCAGTCGAATGCCGAGTCGCCGCCCCCCACGAGAAGCACGCGCCGGCCGGCAAAGGCCTGCGGGTCGAGCACGCGGTCGTACAGTCCCCGGCCCGCCCAGCGATCCACGTCCTTCAGCGGCAGCTTGCGGGGCGTGAACGCCCCGATCCCGCCGGCGATCAGCACGGTGCGCGAGGGATACTCGTCCTGGTCGGTGACGACCACCAGCAGCGGCTTGCCGTCGTCCGACTCACGCCGCAGCCCCACGACCTTCTGCGCCAGATGGACCGGCGCCTTCCACTGGAGCGCCTGCTCGGCCATTCCTTTCACCAGGTCCTTGGCGAGGATCTTCGGGAAGCCGGCGACATCGAAGATGTACTTCTCAGGGTAGAGGGCCGTCAGCTGGCCGCCCACCTGATCCAGATTGTCCACGAGCCGGCAGGAGGCGCCGCGCATGCCCGCGTAGAACGCGCCGAACAGGCCGGTCGGGCCGGCACCGATGATCGTGATATCTTTGAGGTCCTGCATGGGGCAATCGTAATGCGGGGAATGGGGAAAGGGGAATGGGGACGGGGGAAGGGCGACAGGCCGCGAGGGGGGGCGATGAAGATCTACACCAAGACCGGTGACGCCGGCGACACCGGCCTGTTCGGCGGCGGCCGGGTGCCGAAGGACCATCCCCGGGTGCGCGCCTACGGTGAGGTGGACGAGCTGAACTCGGCGCTGGGAGTCGCGGCGTCGCTCGCGCCGGACGGCTTCGAGCGGGCGCTCGTCGAGGCCGCGCAGCGGGCGTTGTTCGCCATCGGCGCGGCGCTCGCGACCCCCGAGCCCACCCGCGTGACGAAGGCCCTGTCCGGGCGGGGGCTCGAGGAGGCCGACGTGATCGTGCTCGAACAGGCGATTGATCGGCTCGAAGCCGGACTGCCGCCGCTACGCCGCTTCGTGCTTCCCGGCGGCTCCCCCAAGGCCGCCGCGTTCCACCTCGCGCGCACGGTGTGCCGGCGGGCGGAGCGGGCCGTCGTCAGCCTGTCCCATGAGACGCCGGTCCCGCCCGCGATGCTGCAGTATCTGAACCGGTTATCCGACACCCTGTTCGTGCTGGCACGTGCGGCGAACGCGCAAGACGGCCGCGCCGACGTCGAGTGGTGACGCTCCGCGTCCCGCTGGTCGAGCGGCGGGACGCCTCGTACGACATCCTGATCGGGCGCGGCTTGCTGGCCGAGCTGCCGGCTCTCCTGGCGCGCCACTGCGCCGCCGAGCGCTACGCCGTCATCACCGACAGCCACGTGTCCACGCTCTACGGGGAAGCCGCGGTCGCCGCGTTGCGCGCGGCAGGCCGGGACGCGGAGGTCCTCACCTTCCCCGCCGGGGAGTGGAACAAGACCCGGGAGACGTGGGCCGCGTTGACCGAGCGGATGCTCGCTGCGCGCTTCGGCCGAGACGCCGCCGTCGTCGCGCTGGGCGGCGGTGTCGTGGGCGACGTCGCCGGCTTCGTAGCCGCTACCTACCTGCGAGGCCTGCCGTGGGTCGCCGTCCCCACCACCCTGCTCGCGATGATCGATTCATCCATTGGGGGCAAGACCGGCGTGGATGTCCCCGAGGGCAAGAACCTGATCGGGACGTTCCACCAGCCGTGCGTCGTGGTGGCCGACCTGGAGGTGCTCGGCACGCTCGCGCCGGCGCAGCTCGCGGCCGGCGTGGCGGAAGCGGTCAAGCACGGCGTCATCGCCGACGCCGATTACTTCGCGTTCCTCGAGCGCGAGCGAGACGCGATCGCCGCCAAGGACCCGGCCGCCCTCGAGCGGGTGGTGGTCCGCTCGGTCGAGATCAAGAGCGAGATCGTCGCCGCGGACGAGCGCGAGGCGGGGCGGCGGTCGGTGCTCAACTTCGGGCACACGATCGGCCATGCCGTGGAGGCGACGTCGAAGTTCGCGGTGCCGCACGGTGAGGCGGTGGCGATCGGAATGGCGTGTGAGGCGCGGCTCGCCGAGCGGGTCGGGGTGGCGGAGCGCGGGACGGCCGACCGGATCGTGCGGCTGCTCGAGGCGTACGGGCTGCCCCTCGAGGCTCCCACGGCCGTGCCGGCCGACGATCTGCTCGCGGCGATGCGGGGAGACAAGAAAGCACGGGCTGGCGCGATCCGGTTCGCCCTCCCGCGGGCGATCGGCGCGATGCACGGCAGCGCCGAGCGGGGGTGGACGGTGGCGGTGGCGGAGGACGTCGTCCGCCCGCTGCTGGCGTGATCGCACGCGGTCTGGTGGGGAGTGCGGGGCGCAAGCCGGCGAGCGGGCTCACCCTCCATACGCGGAGTTGCGTATGGTGGCCGGTTGCCCGGGGTGGCAGCATCACTGAGACTCCCAGCGCCCCTGAGGAGGGCACACGATCGTGAACCGCGCCGCCGCCGTTCCATTGACCTTGCTCGCCGCCCTGGCGGGCGCCTGTACGTCGCGGCCGGCGCGGGTTGAGAGCGGCGTGGGCGGCGTGGCGAAACCGCGCGTCACCGGCACCGTGACGTACCGGCAGCGCATCGCGCTTGCGCCCGGCTCGACCGTCCGCGTCACCCTGGAAGACGTCAGCCGCGCGGATGCGCCGGCCACGCTCATCGCCGAGCAGACGATCCGCCCGGAGGGGCAGGTGCCCATCCCCTTCACCCTGGAGTACGACCCCGCGCGCATCGACCCCATCCACCGCTACGCGGTGCGCGCCCACATCCGCGACGCCGACGGTCGCCTTCGCTGGAGCTCGACCGAGTCCTACGGCGTTCTCACGCAGGGCGGCCCAAGCCAGGTCGAGGTCGTGGTCCATCCCGTGTCCGCCGATGCGGGTGCCCCCGGCGCGCAGCCGGCTCCGGAGCCGCGGACGCTCGTGTACCAGTGCGACGGCCTGGATTTCGCCGTGCGCCAGGGACCTGGAGAGGTTGCGGTCCATCTCCCGGACCGGATGCTGGTGTTGCCGCAGGTCCGGACGGCCTCCGGCGCCAAGTACCAGGAAGGCGACGTGACCTTTTGGAGCAAGGGCGACGAGGCGCTCCTGGAGCTCGGCGCCGAACGGTACGCGGGGTGTCGCCTGAACCGGGCGCGGGCGCCGTGGGAGGACGCCCGTCTGCGGGGCGTCCGATTCCGCGCGGTCGGCAACGAGCCCGGCTGGCATCTCGAGATCGAGCCGGGCCGGCAGATGGCGCTCGTCATCGACTACGGGGCGAACCGGATCAGCACGCCGGTCCCCAAGCCCGCGACCGACGCCGCCGAGGGTCGCACCACCTACCACGCCACGACCGAGGCGCACGACCTGCTCGTCACGATCGACGACAGGCCGTGTCAGGACAGCATGAGCGGGGAGCAGTTCCCGAGCGGCGCGTCCGTGGTGCTGGACGGACGGCGGTACGTCGGATGCGGGCGCACGCTCGGTCCGGCGTTCACTGGGTCGTGGAGGCTGGCGAGTTTCGGCGAGGGCGGGGCGGCACAGCCCCCCGCAGCCGGGAGCCCCGTGACCCTGGAGTTCGACGCATGGGGTCGCGCCGCCGGGTCCTCCGGCTGCAACCGGTTCACCGGCCCGTATGCCACGGAGCGTTCCGGATCGCTCTCGTTCGGCCGCCTCGCCAGCACCAGGCGGGCCTGCCTGGAGCCGTTGATGTCCCAGGAGACGCGGTTCCTCCAGGCACTGGAGCGCACGACCGGGTATCTCCTGCGGCGCGGCACGCTCAAGCTCACGGACGCGGCCGGCCAGGTCCTGCTGGTCTTCACTGCTGACGGCGACTGAGTCGCGCCCGATGGGGACATGGCAACCCCATGTCGAAAACCGCCTGGGTGCCCGACGACATCCACTCTAATCGCATAGTCACCAAGGCGTTGCCGCGATTGTCAACGTTTCCACACGCTGTAGCCAGCATCGCGCCACCAGCGAAGGCGGCGTGTTCTCTACAACGACTGTGGAAAGTGGACAAATGGCGGAACCTTGCTGGCGAGATGGAATTGTGATGTGGAAAAACTCTGTGATTTGCGTCAACATGGACCCATTCCTATATTGGCGGCCGTTCATTGACGGTCCGTCTGGCGGAGCGATTTTCACCGCCTCCACTCCCAACCGCAGCGATCCGCAGGAGTCCCGCGCATGGCGAGGTCGAACAGCAGCAAGGCGAAGGCGTTCTTTCGTACCACCCCTTCGAGTGCATTCGACCAGTACCTGCAGGACATCCAGAAGCTCCCCCTGATCAAGGACCCCGCGGAAGAGCGCCGGCTGGCACGGCGGGTCCGCAACGGTGACGAGAAAGCCGCCGAGCGGCTCGTCACCGCCAACCTCCGGTTCGTCATCTCCTACGTCAAGAAATACCAGGGGCACGGCCTCGACCTGTCCGAGCTGGTGGCGATCGGCAACGAGGGGCTGCTCAAGGCCGTCAAGAAGTTCGATCCGGACCAGGGAGTGAAGTTCATCTCGTACGCGGTGTGGTGGGTGCGCCAGGCTGTGCTGAAGGCGCTGGCCGAGCAAACACGCAGCGTGCGGATTCCGTTGAACCAGAACTCCCATCTCATCCGGATGAGCCGTACCGAGACCTACCTCTCCCAGGAGCTGGGACGGGAGCCGACGGACAACGAGATCGCGACGGCGCTCGAGGACTCGGTCGAGAACGTGCGCACGGCGCGCCGCATGACGGCGGCGGAGCTGTCGCTCGACGCCCCGGTGGATCGCAGCGACAAGGATGCCGCGACGCTGGGAGAGCGCTTCGCGGGCCAGGAGGGCGGCGAGATCGAGGAGCGCACCGACGGCCGCCTGATGCGGGACTTCATCGATCGCATCTTCCAGAAGTACCTCACCCCCCGCGAGCGCAAGATCCTCTACCTCTACTACGGACTCGAAGAAGGCAGCGAGGCGATGACCCTGGAGAAGATCGGGGCGCTGATGGGCGTCACGCGCGAGCGGATCCGGCAGATCCGCGAGCGGGCGTTCGAGAAGCTGCGCGAGTCGCCGCACGGCAGGGCGCTCAAGGGATTCTGGCGGGCCGCATAGGAGCTAGACGGGTAGGCGCGTAGGCGGGTAGGGCACCGACGAGTGGCCGGGGGAGCTTTCTCCTGGCCGCTCGTCGTTTTACGCCTACCCGTCTATCCGCCGACCCGCCTAGTATTCACTCATGCGCCCCGGCCTCCTGGCCCTCGTTCCCGATCTGCGCCGCATCGTGGGCGCGGCGCACGTCCGCACCGCCATCGCCGAGCGACACACATACGCCAGGGACGGCCTGCCCACCCACCGGCGCACGCCCGCCGTGGTGGCGCTGCCGGGCACGCGGGACGAGCTGATCGCGGTGGTGCGCCTGCTCGCGCGGCACGCCGTGCCGTTCGTACCGCGCGGCGCGGGGACGGGGCTCTCGGGCGGGGCGCTGGCCGGCCACGACGCCGTGCTCGTGGTGCTGACGCGGCTGTCCCGCATCCTGCGTCTGGACGCCGCGAACCGGCTGGCCGTCGTCGAGCCGGGGGTCGTCAACGTGAAGCTGTCGGCGGCTGCGCGCCCGCACGGACTGCACTACGCGCCCGATCCGTCGAGCCAGACCGCGTGCACGATCGGCGGGAACGTCGCTGAGAACGCGGGAGGGCCGCACTGCCTCAAGTACGGCGTCACGAGCCAGCACATCCTGGCGCTGGAGGTGGTGCTCCCCGACGGCGGCGTGGTCGAGCTCGGCAGCCCGGGCGGCGAGCCGTGGGGCCCGGACCTGGTCGGTGTGTTCGTGGGGTCGGAAGGCTGCTTCGGCATCGCCACCCGGATCACCGTGCGCCTCGTTCCCCTCCCCCGTGCCATCCATACCCTGCTCGCCGACTTCGACGCGCTTCGGACCGCGGGCGAAGCCGTCTCGGCGATCATCGCGAGCGGCGTGGTTCCGGCCGCCCTGGAAATGATGGACCGGCCCTGCATCCAGGCGGTCGAGGACTCGGTGTACGCCGCCGGGTACCCGCGCGATGCGGCCGCCGTGCTGCTCGTGGAGCTGGACGGCAACGCCGAGGCCGCCGTGGCGGCAGAGGCCGACGCCGTCGCCCGCATGCTGCGCGAGCGCGGCGCGCGCTCGGTCCGGGCGACGGCCGTGCCTGCCGAGCGGGAGCGACTGTGGCAGGGACGCAAGAAAGCGTTCGGCGCGCTGGGCCGCCTATCGCGCGACCTCGTGGTCCAGGATGCCGTGGTGCCGCGCTCCGCGCTCCCAGCGGTGCTCGAGACCATCGCGCGCATCGCCGAGACCCACGGCCTGGTGGTGAGCAACGTGTTCCACGCGGGCGACGGCAATCTCCACCCCAACATGTCGTTCGACGCCCGGGACCGGGCGATGGCGGAGCGGGTGGAGCGCGCCAGCGCCGAGATCATGGCTGCGTGCATCGCGGCGGGCGGAACCATCACCGGCGAGCACGGGGTCGGCCTCGACAAGCTGCGCTACATGCCACTGGTGTTCGGTGGCGACTCGCTGGGGGCGATGCGGGGCGTGCGCCGGGTGTTCGACCCGGCCGAACGTGCCAACCCCGGCAAAGTCGTGCCCGTGCACGCGTGCCGGGAATGGGCAGGCGTGGCGTGAGCATCGCGCAGCGCGTGCGCGCGCTGCTGGGGCGCGAGGCCGTGGTGGACGCCGGCCCGGACGCCGCAGGCGGTCCCCGGGTCGCGCCCGAGTCGCCCGATGGCGTGGCGCTGCTGCTCGGCACCGCGCACGAAGAGGGGTGGCGCGTTCGAGTCGAAGGCGCAGGCACCTGGCTTCCCGGTGACACGCCGGCCGACGTCACGCTTTCGACGCGGCGGCTCGACCGCGTCCCGGCGATTCACCCCCAGGATCTCGTGGCGACGGCCGAGGCGGGCATCGGGCTCGACGCCCTGCGCCAGCGCCTCGCCGACCGGGGGGTGTGGCTCGCCCTCGATCCCCCCGGACTCCCCGGTCGCACCCTCGGCTCGGTCGTGGCGACGGCGACGGCGGGCCCGCTCCGCGGCGGGTTCGGACCCGTGCGCGACCACCTGCTCGGCATGACGTTCGTGACCGGCGACGGGCGGCTCGTGCAGGCGGGCGGCCAGGTCATGAAGAACGTCGCCGGCTACGACCTCACCCGGCTCGTGACGGGGTCGTTCGGGGCGTTCGGCGTGATCGTGCTGGTGCACCTGCGGCTCCGGGTTCTCCCTCGCGCGGACTCGACCCACGTTCTCGAGGGCGCCCGCTCGGAACTCATGCAGGTCGCCGAGGAGATTCACGAGGCGGGCGGGCCGACGGCGGCGCTGGAGCTCGTCTCGCCCGCCCTGGCGGGACGCGGGGACTGGGTGCTCGGCGTGCGCCTCGTCGGTTCGGCCGCTGCGGTCGAAGCCGAGGAAGCGGCGTTGCGGGCGGCGGCGGGCGGGCGATTCACCCCGCTGCGCGCCGAGCAGGCCCAGGCCTTCTGGCGGCACGCGGCGGAGGGCGGTGCGGCGGGCGCCGTGACCTTCCGTATCGGGGGGCTCCCCGCCGCGACCGACGAGCTGCTGGATCTGCTGCAGCACCAGGTGGGCGACGAGCGGATGTCGGCCAGCCCCGGGGTGGGGGCCATCCGGTGGAACGGCGAGTGCAGCGCCGATCGCTTGCTGCGGCTGCGCCGCACGCTGGCGGCGCTCGAGGCGCCGCTGACGCTCGAGCGCGCCCCCTGGGAGCTACGCCACGCGGTTGGGCACTTCGGCGCCTATCGCGAGGGCGCGGGCCCGCTGGTTTCCGGGCTGCGCGGCACGTTCGACCCCGGACATCGCATCGTCACGGCGATCGACACCAGTGCGGGCTGAGCCGGCGTCGCGGGGACGCGGGGGGTTCGAGGCCCTCGACGCCTGCGTTCACTGCGGCTTCTGCCTCCAGGCGTGTCCGACCTTCCTGGCCACCGGCGACGAGGCCGACGGCCCGCGCGGTCGCATTGCGCTGATGCGGGCACTCGAGCAGGGCGAGCTCGCCCCCGACGATCCCGCGCTGATCATGCACCTCGACCGTTGCCTCGGGTGCCGTGGGTGCGAGCCCGTGTGCCCGTCGGGCGTCGGCTACGGCCGGGGCCTCGAGGCGGCGCGCGCGACGCTGGCCCGGACCGCGGGCGTTGCGGCAGCTGCGCGCGCGGCCCTCTGGGTGCTCACTACTCCCGGCGTCTCCCATGTCGCGTACGCCGCAGCCCGGGCGCTGCGGGCGACGGGGCTCCCCGGGGCGCTCGCGGGGTGGGGGACACTCCGGTTCGCCCTGGGGATGTTGGCGGCGACGAAGCCGGAAGGCCGAGGACGGCCCAGGACGGCCGACGACGGCCCAGGTGCGTTGGCCCCGGCCGTCCCGGGCCGTCCTGAACCGTCGTCGCCCGTCCTGCTGTTCCGCGGCTGCGTCATGAACGGTCTCTTCGCCCACGTCCACGACGCGACGATCCGCACGCTCGCGGTGAACGGGTACGCGGTGCGCGACGTCGCCGGGCAGGGATGCTGCGGCGCGCTGCACGCGCACGCCGGGCTCCGGGACGAAGCGCGGGCACTCGCGCGGGCGAACGTCGCGGCGTTCGGCGAGGGTCCGGACGACACCGCGCCGATCGCCGTGAACAGCGCCGGCTGCGGAGCCATGCTGAAGGAGTACGGACACGTGCTGGGGGACCTCACCCCCGGTTCCCCCTCCCCGCATACGCGGAGAGGGGGTCAGGGGGAGAGGACGGCGGGACCGGGGGCGAGTTTCGCGACCCGCGTGCGCGACGTCACCGAGCTGCTCAGCGCGCGCGGCCCGGTGGCGGGCGCGCCGCTCACCGCCACGGTCGCCTACGATCCGCCATGTCACCTGCTGCACGCCCAGGGCATCGCCGACGCCCCGCTGCAGGTGCTCGGCGCCGTGCCCGGCCTGCGGTTGGTCTCGACTCCCGACGCCGCGCTATGCTGCGGCAGCGCCGGTCTGTATACGTTGGCGCAGCCCACGCTGTCCCGCGCGGTGCTCCGGCCCAAGCTCGACAGCCTGCGGGCCGCGGGCGCGACGATCGTGGCGAGCGGCAATCCAGGATGCCTGATGCAGCTCGGCGCGGGGCTGCGGGCCGCGGGAATCCCGGCGGCCGTGCGCCATCCGGTCGAGCTGCTCGATCGCTCGTATCGCGCGGCGGGGTGGTATGGCTAGCCCGTCCCCGCCCGCCCACTATCTTCCGCGCATGACCGCTCTGCTCTTCGATCTCAACGGCGTCCTGGTGGACGACGAGGATCAGCACTACGAGGCCCTGCGCACGGTTCTCGCGAACGAGCAGATCGAGCTGTCGCGCGAGGACTATTACTCCGTCTTCGTCGGGTTCGACGATCGGCTCTGCGTCGTGGAAGCGTTCCGCCGCGCCAACCGCACCCTCGTCTCCGAGCACATCACCAAGCTGGTGAAGGACAAGGGCGACGCCTACCGCGACCTCGTCGCGGGCTCGCTGCGGATGGTGCCCGGCGCTGCGGAGTTCGTCGCGCAGGCGGCCGCGACGTTCCGGCTTGCCATCGTCTCGGGGTCGCCACGCAGCGAGATCCGGGCCGCCCTGGAGCGCACCGGCCTGCAACAGCACTTCGGGGTGATCGTCGCTGCGGAGGACGTGCGCCGCGGCAAGCCCGATCCGGAGGGGCTGTTGCAGGCGCTCGCCGCGCTCGCCGGCGACCGACCCCTCTCCCCCGAGCAGTGCATCGTCATCGAGGACTCGCTGCCGGGGCTTCACGCCGCCGGCGCCGCGGGGATGATGTGTGCCATGCTCACGACGAGCCACACCGGGAACACGCTGCGCCGCGCGGGCGCGGATCTCGTGTGGGAATCGTTCGCCGGGCACCGGCCGGAGGATCTGCTGCCGCTGGTCGAGGGACGTCGGTGATCGCGCGCCTGGGCCCGTCCGAGGCGACGCCGGTCCTGCTCGCCGCCCTGCGGTCGAACGCCGTGGTCGCCCGCGCCGACGCGGCGGTGGTGGAGCTGGCGGGCGCGGGCGCCGTCGCCGCCGTCCAGGGGCTGCTGACCAACGACGTGGAGAAGCCCGGAGACGCGGCGTTCGTCTACGGGGCGCTGCTCACGCCGAAGGGGATGATCGTGGTCGACGGCTGGGCCACGCGCCTCGGCAGCACGGTGCGGCTGACCGTCCCCACCGCCGGCCGCGAGGCGGCGCTGGCCATCTGCGCCAAGTACGTCCCGCCGAGACTCGCCCAGACCACCGATCGGACGGCGGACTCGGTCGTGCTGCGACTGGCCGGACCCCGCTCGACCGCGATCGCCGATGCGGCCGGCATTCCGCTCCCGCCCGGCGCCAGTCGCGCGGTGCGGGCCGCGGCCGCGGGGCTCGCGTGCGAGGTGGCACGCCCCGCTCCCGGCGCGCCGTTCGCACTGCAGATCACGACCGCCGCCGCCGATGCGGCGACCGTCGCAGGCCGCCTCGTTCGCGCCGGCGCCCTCGCCGCCGCTCCCGCCGCCCTGGAGCTCGAGCGGATCCTGGCCGGGTGGCCCGCACTCACCTCCGAGGTGGACGACAAGACGATCCCCCAAGAGGTGCGCTTCGACGAGATCGGGGGCGTCTCCTACACGAAAGGCTGCTACACCGGGCAGGAGACGGTCAGCCGGCTCCATTTCCGCGGGCACGCCAACCGCCAACTGCGCGCCCTCGAGTTCGACGCCGAGCCGCCCCCGCCGGCGGACTCCCTGCCGATCACCCGCCTCGAGCGTGAGGTGGGCCGGGTGACCAGCATCGCGTGGCTGCCGGATGGCCCCGGCCGCTGGATCGGGCTGGCCGTGCTCCGCCGCGAGGTCGAGCCCGGGGCGATGGTGCGGGTGGGGGGCGTCGACGCCAGAGTCGGAGAGCTGCCCTTCGCCTCGGTCTCCCTCGAGCCGGCGTGACCGTCCTCGTCACCGGCGGGAGCGGCCTCGTGGGCAGCCACGTGGTCGAGGCGCTCCGCGCCGCCGGCGAGCGCCTGCGCGCCCTGGT
>CAZVSO010000011.1:13732-29982 GCA_964629425.1 uncultured Gemmatimonadaceae bacterium | reverse complement strand
GACATCGTGCTGCACTCGACCACGAAGTACCTGAACGGCCACAGCGACATGGTGGGCGGGCTGCTGGTCACACCGCGCGACGACGTGGCGGACCGCTTAGGCTTCATTCAGAACTCGTCGGGCGCGGTCCCGGGCCCATTCGACTGCTGGCTCGCGCTGCGGGGCGTTCGCACGCTGCCGCTGCGCATGCGGCAGCACGACGCCAACGGGCGGCGCCTCGCCGGGTGGCTGGCCCAGCACCCGCGGGTGCGGCACGTCTACTACCCGGGGCTGCCGTCGCATCCCCAGCACGCGCTCGCCTGCCGTCAGATGACGGGTTTCGGCGGCATGATCAGCATCGAGCTGGGCGACGCGGCCTACGCCCGGCGGGTGGCCGAACGGACCAGGATCTTCGCGCTGGGCGAATCGCTCGGCGGGGTCGAGAGCCTCATCGGGCATCCCGCCACGATGACCCACGCCAGCGTCCCGGTGGCGATGCGCCAGGCGATGGGGCTCACCGACAGCCTGTTGCGCCTCTCGGTCGGCATCGAGGACCCGGACGATCTGCTCGGCGACCTCGAGCAGGCGCTGGCGGACGACTGACCCGAAACCGCGGGACGGGACGGGCGTAGAGTGAGCGCCAACCCGCAGGGAGACCCTGTATGACCGACGTGACCGGGGTGCCGGCCGCCCGGCCCCGCAAGATCCTGACCCAGATCGCGCCCGCGGCGTGGGAGCATCCCGCCGACCGCGCCGCGCTGCAGGCGTTGCGCGCGGTGCCGGGGTTCGATGAGGTCTTGAAGAAAATCTACGGCTTCCTCGGCGAGCGGGGCATTCGCGTGCTGTTCCAGGCGGACGCGGTGCGCGTCGGCCCCACGCAGTTCCCCAGGCTCAATGCGCTGTACACCGACGTCCTCACGACCCTCGACTGGCCGGACCGCCCCGAGCTGTTCGTGTCGCAGACCCCGTTCGCCAACGCGGGCGCCTTCGGCATGGAACGGCCCTTCATCGTGATCAACTCGGGTGCGGTCACGCTGCTGGACGACGACGAGATGCGCGCGCTGCTCGGGCACGAGCTGGGCCACGTGATGAGCGGCCATGCGCTCTACCATACGCTGCTCGTCATCCTGCTGAACTTCAGTCTCGCGGCGCTGCCCTTCCTCATCGGCATCGCCCTGGTGCCGATCCAGCTCGCTCTGCTCGAGTGGTTCCGCAAGAGCGAGCTGTCCTCGGACCGCGCCGGGCTGCTGGCCACCCAGGACCCGATCGCGTCGCTGCGCATGCATCTCAGGTTCGCCGGCGGCGGCGATCGCAAGGAGACGGACCTCGATACGTTCCTCGTGCAGGCCAAGGAGTTCGAGGAGACGGGCGGCGCCGTCGACCGCATCTTCAAGATCCTCGGCGTGCTGGGGCGCACGCATCCGTTCAACACCGCGCGCGCGGCGGAGCTGCAGCGCTGGATCGCGGGCGGCCCGTACGACCGCATTCTCCGCGGCGAGTACCCCAGGCGCGGCGCCGAGGCCGACGGGCAGCCCATAGCGCGCGACATCGACGAAGCGCGCGAATACTACACGAAGGAAGCCAAGGCTGTGGTGCAGGACGTCGTCGACTCCGCCAAGAAAGCCGCCCAAGCCTTCTCGGACGCCTTCAAGAAGAAGTGAGGATCCTGGTCGTCGGCGGGGGTGGCCGCGAGCACGCGCTCTGTTGGGCGCTGGCGCGCGACGCCCCCGAGGCGACCCTGTTCGCCGCCCCCGGCAACCCGGGCACCGCCGCCCTCGCCACCAACCTTCCCATAGCGGCCACCGCGCTCGACGCCCTCGTCGCAGCGGCCCGCGAGCACCGCATCGATCTGGTCGTCGTCGGCCCCGAGGCGCCGCTCGCCGCCGGCCTCGCCGACCGGATGCGCACGGCGGGGCGGGCGGTCTTCGGGCCCAGCGCCGCCGCGGCGCGCCTCGAGTCGTCCAAGGCGTACGCCAAGGGGCTGATGGAGGCGGCCGGCGTTCCCACCGCGCCCAGCCGCACCTGCACCGACCTCGCCGACGCCCTCACGTGGATCCGCACGCGGCCCGAGCCGCTGGTCGTGAAGGCATCGGGCCTCGCCGGCGGCAAGGGTGCGATCGTGTGCGCCACCCGCGACGAGGCCGCCGCCGCCGCGCGGGCCATGCTCGCCGACGGCACGCTGGGCGACGCCGGCCGCGAGATCGTCGTCGAGGACTTTCTCGAGGGGGAAGAGCTGTCGGTGCTGGCCCTCACCGATGGGGAGCGGATCGTGATCCTCCCGGCCGCGCAGGACCACAAGCGCCTCGGCGAAGGGGACACGGGGCCCAACACCGGCGGGATGGGCGCCTACACGCCCGTGAGTCTGGCGACCCCGGCGCTCCTCGCGCGCGTGCGCCGCGACGTGCTCGAGCCCGTGCTGCGCGAGACGGCCGCCCGCGGCAGCCCCTATCAGGGCGTGTTGTACGCGGGCCTCATGGTGGCCGCCGACGGCACGCCCTACGTGCTCGAGTTCAATTGCCGCTTCGGCGATCCCGAGACGCAGGCGCTGCTCCCCGCGGTGGCGCGCGGGGTCACCGAGCACCTGGTGGCGATCGCTCACGGCAGCTGGCGGCCAGCTTCCGACCTGGTTCCCGCCGCGCGGGCCGCCGTCACCACCGTACTCGCCGCGCCCGGCTACCCCGACCGTCCGCAGCTCGGCGCGGCGATCACCCTGCCGGCGGCCGGCGATGACGACGTGCTCGTGTTCCACGCCGGCACGATGTGCGGCGCGGACGGCGTGCTCCGCGTCAGCGGCGGCCGGGTGCTCAACGTGACCGGCCTCGGGCGCACGGTGCCGGAGGCGGCCCGGCGCAGCGCCACCGCGGGCGAGCGGGTCGAGTTCCCGGGCAAGACCTGGCGCCGCGACATCGCCTGGCGCGAGATCCGCCGTGCCGGAGCTGCCTGAGGTCGAGACCATCGTGCGGCAGCTCGCCCCCCGGTTGGAGGGGCACCGCATCGAGCGCGCCCAGCTTCGGAAGTCCGACGTCCTGCGTCGCGTGTCCCGCGATCGGCTGCTCAAGACCCTCCGCCGCAACAGCTTCGTCGAGGTGTACCGGCGCGCGAAGCACGCCGTCTTCCGCCTGGCGTCGGGGCACCGGCTGGTGGTCCAGCCCCGGATGACGGGCTCCCTCATCGCCTGCGACCGGCCGCTCACCGCGGAGGAGCGTCGCTACGCCGTGCTGGTGTGCACGCTCGAGAACGGCACGCGCTTCGTGTATCGGGACGTACGGCGACTCGGCACCGTGTGGCTGCTGGACGAGCGGGGCTGGATGCGGTACACGGCGCGCATCGGTCCGGAGCCGCTGGACGATACCTTCACGCCGTTCGTGCTGGGCGCGCGGCTCGACGGGACGCGCCAGGCGATCAAGAAGGCGATCATGGACCAGCGGCGACTGGCGGGAGTGGGCAACATCTACGCGAACGAGGCGCTGTTCCAGGCGGGGATCGACCCCTCGAAGCTCACGCACCGCCTGTCCCTCGAGCAACTCGGGGCCCTGCACACGGCGATCCGCGACGTGCTCGGCCGTGCGCTGGCGTCCAACGGGACGACCGTGCGCGACTACCGCACCGGCACGGGTGAGCGGGGGCGATTCCAGTTCGAGCTCAAGGTGTACGGTCGGGGCGGCGAGCCCTGCGTGCGGTGCGGGCGGCGGCTGGTGACCACGCACGCGATCGATGGAAGAGCGACGACGTTGTGCGCGTCGTGCCAACGGTAGACTGCCCTGGCTTCCGCCCATCGAGGAGCTAGACTTCTGGTTCGCACCAAGCGGAGGCTCATCAATGCGCACGCTCAGTTTCGTGGCAGCGCTCATCGTCGCTAGACGAGCGCGGGGGGCCCTCGCCGGTGCGCTTGACGGAACTTAAGTTCGTCACGTGACCGACTTGCAGACGCGCCTCCAGGCGACACTTGGCGCGGCCTATCGCATCGAGAAGGAGCTCGGTGGCGGCGGAATGAGTCGCGTCTTTGTGGCCGAGGAGACGAAGCTCGGGCGGCGGGTGGTGCTAAAGGTTCTGCCACCTGAGCTGGCGGCGGGCGTCAACAGCGATCGCTTCCGACGCGAGATCCAGCTTGCGGCCTCGTTGCAACATCCACACATCGTTCCCCTGCTCACGGCTGACTCGGTCGACAACCTGCTCTTCTATGTCATGCCCCTGATCGAGGGGGAGTCGTTGCGTTCAAAGCTCGCCCGTGAAGGTGCGCTCCCGTTCGCGGAAGTGGTGCGGATCCTTCGAGATGTGACGGATGCGCTGGCGTGCGCGCACCGCCACGGAGTAGTCCACCGGGACATCAAGCCAGACAACATCCTGCTCGCCGAGCACCATGCCCTTGTCACCGACTTCGGAGTAGCCAAAGCGGTGAGCCAGGCTGCAGCCCAGTCGTCGGTGACCTCGGTCGGAGTGGCTCTCGGCACGCCGGCGTACATGGCGCCGGAACAGGCGGCCGCCGATCCCCACATCGACCATCGTGCCGACCTGTACGCCGCTGGTGTAGTGGGCTACGAGATGTTGACCGGGAGTCCGCCATTCACGGGTACCACGCTGCAGGCCGTGCTTGCGGCGCAGGTCGCTCAGGCCCCCCAGCCGGTGACGCAGCACCGGAAACTGGTGCCGCCCGCGCTCGCCGAGCTGGTGATGCGGTGTCTCGAAAAACATCCCGCCGACCGGTGGCAGAGCGCCGAAGAATTGCTGATGCGGCTCGACGGGATGGTCACGCCCAGTGGCGGCACCACTCCGACGCCGGGGGTGGCCCAGGCGGTCGTGCAGCCGAAGTCGATCGCGGTCTTGCCGTTCGTCAACATGAGCGCCGATCCGGAGAACGAGTATTTCACCGACGGCGTTACGGAGGACATCATCAACGCGCTGACGAAGGTCGAGGGGCTGCGCGTCGCGTCGCGGACGTCGACCTTCGCCTTCAAGGGAAAAGGACAGGACATCCGCACGACAGGGCACCAACTGAACGTGGGTACGGTGCTCGAGGGGAGCGTGCGGAAGGCGGGCAGCCGGCTCCGCATCACGGTGCAGCTCAGCACCGTCGCCGACGGGTACCATCTCTGGTCGGAGCGCTACGACCGGGAAATGCAGGACGTCTTCGCAGTCCAGGACGAGATCGCGCACGCGATCGTGGAAGCGCTGAAGATCAAGCTCGTTGGCACGAAAGATACGCCCCTCGTGAAACGGCAGACTGACAACTTGGACGCGTACAACCTGTACCTGAAGGGGCGCTACTTCTGGTACCAGCGGGGGGAAGGGCTGGCGAAGGGGGTGCAATGCTTCACGCAAGCCATCGAACAAGATTCAACCTATGCGCTGGCGTACGCTGGCCTCGCCGACTGCTACAACCTTTTGGGGTTCTATGGCATTCGGGCTCCGGGGGAGGTGTTCCCCCAAGCCAAGCGCGCGGCGGGCAAAGCGCTCGAACTGGATGCGATGCTGGCCGAGGCCTACACCTCTCAAGCCTATGCCAGCATGCTGTACGACTGGGACTGGGCGGCTGCCGAGAAGCAGTTCAAGCGCGCCCTCGAACTCAATCCTGGATATGCGACGGCGCACCATTGGTACTCCGAGTTCCTGATGGCCATGGGGCGGACCAACGAGGCAGTCGCCGAGGCGCGTCGCGCTCAGGAGCTCGATCCCCTTGGTCTGATCATCACGACGCTGCTGGGAATGGCGTTGTGCTACGCTCGACGATATGACGAAGCAATCGACGAGTTTCACAAGGTGATGGAGATGGATTCGACCGTCATCGCCACGAACTTGTGGCTCGGGCTCGCCTACTTGCAAACGGGAAGGTCCGACGACGCCGTCCGTGTCCTCGAACGAGCGAGCACCCTTCCCGGCGCTCGCCCGTTTGTGGTGGGGTATCTCGGATTGGCGTATGGGCGCGCGGGCCGCCGCGACGAGGCGGTCAGGCTGCTGCGTGACTTGGAGGAGCTCGCGCAAGGCACCTACGTGTCGTCCTTTGCCATGGCCCTGTCCCACCTGGGGCTCGGGCACCGAGATGAGGCGCTCCGCCTCCTGGAACGGGCGTACGAGGAGCACGCCGCGTCGCTCTTCTGGCTTCGTGTCGAACCGGCCGTCGACGAGCTCCGTTCGGACTCGCGATTGGCGGCGATCCTCGAGAAGCTAGGGCTCCGCTAGCGGAGGCCCCTGGCCCCTTCGCGCCGAGGGGCTAGACTTCCTGTCGCGCCAAGCGGAGGCTCATCGATGCGCAAGCTCGGTTTCGTGGCAGCGCTCAGCCTGACGGCGTTGCCGACCCTGGCCCAGCAGTCCACTCCCGGCGAGCGGCTCCCGGTGGTGAAGCACGTCCTGCCCAACGGCATGACCTTCCTGCTCCTGCGGCGGGAGGGCGCCCCAACGGTGTCGTTCGTCACCCATTTCCGCGCGGGCGGCGTGGACGAGTGGACCGGCATCTCCGGCACCGCCCATCTGTTCGAGCACATGCTGTTCAAGGGCACGCCCTCGATCGGCACGACGAATGCCGCGGCGGAGCGGGCCCTGTTCCCGCGAATCGACGCGGTAGCGGACTCGCTGACGCAGGAGTTCCGGCGGGGCGCCCTCGCCGACAGCACCCGGCTCACCCGGTGGCGGGACCGCCTCAAGCAGCTCGAGGACTCCGCACGCGCCCACGTCGTGTCCAACGAGCTCGACCGGATCCTGACCGAGAACGGTGCGGTCGGGCTCAACGCCAGCACCTCCAACGACCTGACGAACTACTTCTTCTCGCTCCCGGCGAACCGTGCCCAGCTCTGGTTCATCCTCGAGAGCGACCGGCTGCGCAATCCGGTGCTGCGGGAGTTCTACTCCGAGCGTGACGTCGTGATGGAGGAGCGGCGGCTGCGCGTCGAGACCCAGCCCGCCGGCCTGCTGCGCGAGGAGTTCCTCCAGGCCGCCTTCCGCGCCCATCCCTACGGCCGGCCGGTGGTCGGCGTGGCGAGTGAGATCCAGACCGTCGGGCGCGGCGCCGCGCTCGAGTACTTCCGCCGCTACTACGGCCCCAACAACGCCGTGGTCGCGATCGTGGGCGACATCCAGGTGGACACGATGACGGCCTGGGCCACCCGCTATTTCGCCGGCATTCCCGCCGGCGAGCCGCACCGCCCCGTGGTGACCCAGGAGCCGCCCCAGCACGGCGAGCGGCGCATCGACGTGGAGTTCGACGCCAACCCGCAGGTGATGATCGGGTATCACGTCCCCAGCCTGCGGCACCCCGATGCGCCGGCGCTCACGGTGCTGGCCCAGCTCCTCGCGGGCGGGCGCACCTCCCGCCTGTTCCAACGGCTCGTGATCCGCGACCGGGTGGCGACGTCGATCTTCGCGGGCGCGCAGCCCGGATCGCTCTACCCCCGCTTGCTCACCTTCCAGGGCGTCCCCATCGCGCCGCACACGACCCAGGAAATCGAGAGCGCCGTGTACGAGGAGCTCGAGCGCTTGCAGCGCGAGCCGCCCTCGGACTACGAGCTGCAGCGGGTGCGGAACCAGGTCGAGGCCGCGGGGATCCAGCGTCTCCAGTCGAGCTTCGGGCTCGCCTTCCAGCTCTCGAACAGCGAGGCGCTGTGGCACGACTGGCGGCAGACGTTCCGCGACCAGGCGGTGCTCGCCCGCGTCACGGCCGCCGACGTGCAGCGCGTCGGGCGCCAGTACTCCGCCAAGAGCAACCGGACGGTCGCCACGCTCGTGCGGCCGGCCGCGCCCGCCACGGGAGGGACCAACTGATGCGTGCTCCGATCACCTCCAGCCTGCTCCTGCTCGTGGCGGTCACCGCCGCCGCCCAGCAGGCGCCCGCCGATGCTAAGAGCCAGGTCCGCGCCTTCCGTCCCGCGACGCTTCGCTTCCAGCCGCCCGCACCCAAGCGGGTGACGCTGTCGAATGGCGTGCCGGTGTACCTGCTGCGCGACGCATCGCTTGCCGTGCTCAACGTGCAGATCGCTTCGAAGGCGGGCGTGGCCCACCTCCCCGATTCCCTCTGGGGCGAGGGCTGGCAGGCCGACGGCCTGCTGCGCACCGGCGGCACCACCCGGCTGACCCCCGATTCGGTGGACAAGCTGGTGGAGTTCTACGCCATCAACATCGGCTTCGCGACGGACAACGAGAGCAGCAGCGGGTTCGTCTCGGGCCTCGCGCGTTACCGCGACGTGATGCTCGAGCTCGCCGTGGACATGATGCGCCATCCGCGCAACGACTCCTCGCGCGTCCGCATCACCCAGGCGCAGCAAGAAGAGGGCTGGCGCCGGCGGAACGACCAACCCCAGTCGGTGCTGGGCCGCGCCTGGAACCAGGTCATGCTGGGCGACCACCCCCTGGGGCGTTCGATCGTGACCCCGCCCGAGATCGCGGGCTTCACCCCGGAGCGGTTCCGCTGGGTCCAGGAGCGCATCTTCTGCCCGCAGAACCTCCTGCTCGGCGTGTCGGGGGACTTCGACGAGCGGGCGCTCCTCAGGCAGCTCGAGAGCCTGTTCCGGGGCTGGCCGGCGTGCCGGCCCGGGCTGCGGGAGATGCCGCCGGTGCGCTTCGCCGCCGGCCCGCAGGTCGTGCTGGTGGAGAAGGACATCAACCAGACCAACATCCGCATGGGCCACGGCGGCGGCATCAAGGTCGCGGACACCCCGGACTACTTCGCCGCCCAGGTGGCCGACTTCCTCCTCGGCGGCAGCGGGTTCACGTCACGATTGCTCCAGCGCGTGCGCAGCGATTCCGGCTTCGCCTACAGCACGTTCAGCGTATGGGAGGCCGACACGAAGCGGGAAGGCATGTTCTTCGCCGGGGCGCAGATCCGCACGGAGAAGACCGTGGCGGGCGTGAAGCTCATGCGCAACGTAGTCGCTTCGTTGGAGCGGGAGCCCGTGACGCCGGACGACGTGAAGCTGGCGCAGGACAACACGGTCAACTCGTTCGTATTCCAGTTCGAGACCCCCGGGCAGATCGTGGGCCAGCAGCTCCAATACGCCGTCGACGGCCTACCGGCCAACTGGTTCGACGTCTACCTCCGCGGCATCCAGGCAGTGACTCCGCAGCAGGTGACCGCTGTAGCGCAGCGCCACATCAAGCCGGACCGGCTCGTGACGGTCGTGGTCGGGAAGTCGAGCACGTTCGACCGGCCGCTGGCGGAGCTGGGGACAGTGACGGTGCTGCCGGTGGATTCGATTCGGAGATAGACACGGGAAGGGAGGGGGAAGGGGGAAGGGGTCTTTACCCCGCCCTTCCCGCTTCCCCCTTTCGCCTTCCCGTCAAGGTCACGATCCGCGCCCGCGGAGGAATCCCCGGCTCCAGCTCCATGATCCCGACCGACGGCGCGAGGCCGAACCGCGCCGGCCCCGCCCCGCCCGGGTTCATGACCGTCACCGTCCGGTCCACCAGCTCGAGCAGCGGCCGGTGGGTGTGGCCATACACGATGATCTCGGCCTGAGGGAACGTGGCGTGCAGACTGGCGGGGGTCGGATGGCCGAGCTGGTCGCCGTGGGTCACCACGATCTCGAACCCCTCGAGCTGCACCGTGGCGACCTGGGGAAGCGTCACGCGCAGGTCCGCGTCGTCCACGTTGCCGTAGACGGCGGTGACCGGCGCGATCGCCTCCAGCTCGGTGATGACCTCCCACACCCCCACGTCCCCACCATGCAGGATGTGATCGACCTTGTCGAATACGTCGAACACCTCGGGGCGGAGCTGCCCGTGCGTATCCGCAATGACGCCGAGCCTCACCTTTCCCCTTTCCCTTTTCCCCTTTCCCCTTCCCACCGTTTCGCAACCTCGATCTCGATGCCCAGGTGGTCGAGCACCCGTTGCACCACGAAGTCCACCAGGTCGCCTACCCGCTCGGGCTTGTGGTAGAAGCCGGGCGCGGCGGGCAGCACGATCGCGCCGGCCTCGGTCACGAGGGTCAGGTTGCGCAGGTGCACGAGCGAGAGCGGAGTCTCGCGCGGCACGACGATCAGGCGGCGCCGCTCCTTGAGCGTCACGTCCGCCGCCCGCTCGATGCCCGAGCGGCTCGTCCCGTGCGCAATCGCCGCCACGGTACCCATCGAGCAGGGGCAGATCGCCATCCCCGCGGTGCGCACCGAGCCCGACGCGGGGCGCCCGCCCCGGTCCTGCTCATCGCACACGGTGACCGACGACCAGTCCCCACCGGTGGCCCGCTTGAGGCCCGCGTCATCGGCGATGCCGCATTCCTGCTCGATCAGGCGCCAGCCGTGGCCCGAGACCATGAGCCACGTCGGCACGCGATTCGTCGCGAGCACCTCGAGCAGCCGCACGCCGTAGGGTGCGCCCGACGCGCCGGTGATCGCGAGGATGATCGGGAGCTGGCTCACTAGCGCCCGCGGCGGTTGGGGGTGGGAGAGCGCTTGGGGTGCGCGGGCGGTCTGGGCGGCGCCGGGAAGCGGGAAAGGGGAAGCGGGAAGGGTCCCTTCCGCCCCACCCCGGGCGCACGCTTCCCGCTCCCCGCTCCCCGCTTCCCGGTCATATGACGCGATCCGCTAACGCGCCGAGAAAGACGACTATGGAGACAATCCCGTTCGCCGTAAAAAACGCCGCGTCGAGCCGCGAGAGATCGCCGGGCCGCACGAGCTGGTGCTCCCAGGCGATCACCAGGGCGCCCGCCGCCACGCCGGCATAGTACGGCCACCCGAATCCCGCCCCAATCCCGAAGACCGCCAGCCCGAGGACCGCGACGCCGTGTAGCACCTTCGCCAGCAGGATGCTTCGGGCCCGCCCGAATCGCACGACGGCCGACCTGAGGCGCTCGGCGCGGTCGAAGTCCTCGTCCTGGAGCGCGTAGAAGATGTCGAACCCCCCCACCCAGCAGGTCACCGCGACGGTGATGGCGGCGAGCAACCACCACGGCCGGGGCCATTCGCCGGCCACCGCGAGATAACCGCCCACCGGGGCGATGGCAAGCGCGAACCCGAGCCACAGATGCGACCAGTGCGTGAAACGCTTGGTGTAGCTGTAGCCCGCGATCCAGGCGATCGCCGGCAGGGCCAGCCAGCCGGAGAGCGGATTCAATGCGCGCGCGGCCGCGATGAAGACGACGGCGGCGACCGCCACCGCGATCCCCGCCTGCCGCACCGTGAGCCGCCCGGCCGGCAGCTCGCGGTCGCGGGTCCGCGGATTCCGGGCGTCGAGCGCGCGGTCCGCGATGCGGTTCACCCCCATCGCGACGAACCGGGCAGCCGTGAACGCGAGCACCACCAGCCCAACGGTCGCCCAGGTGACCGGCAGGTGCCACGACGCGGCGACGACGCCGAGGAGCGCGAAGGGCAGCGCGAACAGCGTGTGGGGCAACCGGACCAGGTTCGCGTAGCGGACGACGAGCGAGCCGCCGGCGAAGGTCTGACCTTCGGTGGCCCCTTGATTGGTGGCGCCTTGATTAATCAAGGCGCCTCCTCCTCTAGAGCTCAATCCCCAGCTCCCCCCACATCGCGTCCACCCGCCGCTTCGTCTCGTCGTCCATGACGATCCGGTCGGGCCACTCGCGGGTGAACCCTTCTTCTTTCCATTTTCGGGTCGCGTCGATCCCCATCTTCGAGCCGTAGGTGAAGCCGCGGCTCGAGTGGTCGAGCACGTCGATCGGACCCATGGTGAATCGCACGTCCCGCTCGGGATCGATGTGGTTGAGCGCCACCCACCATGCCTCCCTGGGGTCGCGCACGTTGACGTCTTTGTCGAGCACGACGATCACCTTCGCCAGCGACATGAGCCCCTGCCCCCAGAGCCCGTTCATGACCTTGTACGCGTGCCCCGGGAACTGCTTGTCGATGCTCACGAAGACCAGGTTGTGGAAGATCCCCTCCGCCGGCATATGGAGGTCCACGATCTCGGGGCTCGTGAGCCGCAGCAGCGGCAGGAAAATCCGCTCGGTGGCATGACCGAGGTAGTAGTCCTCCATGGGCGGCCGCCCGACGATGGTGTGCGGCCAGATCGCGTCGCTCCGCATCGTGACCGCGGTGATGTGCACCTTCGGGTAGTAGTCGGCGAGCGAATAGAAGCCGGTGTGATCGCCGAACGGCCCCTCGAGCACCAACGCCTCCCGCGGGTCCACGTGCCCCTCGAGCACGAGCTCGGCCTCGGCCGGCACCTCGAGGTCGGAGGTGAGGGCCTTGGCGAGCCGCACGGGCTCGCCGCGCAGGAACCCCGCGAACAGGTATTCGTCGACCGACGGCGGTAGCGGCGCCGACGCCGCATAGATGCTCGCTGGGTCGCCGCCCAAGGCGATCGCCACGGGCATCGTCTCGCCACGTTCGGCCATCTCCCGCCAGTGTGCCGCGCCGACCTTGTGCCGCTGCCAGTGCATCGCCACCTCGGCCGGCCCCAGCACCTGCACCCGGTACAGACCGACGTTGCGCACCCTGGTCTTCGGGTCGCGCGTGATGACCCCGGCCAGCGTGATGTAGGGCCCGCCATCCTGGGGCCAGCACACGGGAACGGGGAGGTCGCCCAGGTTCACGTCGGTGCCGCGGAGCACGATGTCCTGGCAGGGTGGCCGGCCGCCGCCGGTGCGGGGCGGGAACTTGGCCAGCTCGGCCAGCCGCGGGAGGAGCGCCAGCTTGCCGAGCAGGCCCTCCGGTACCTTGAGCTGCAGCAGCTCGGTGAGCCGCTCGCCGATCTCGTCGAGGCGCGCGACGCCAAGCGCGAGCGCCATGCGCCGCTCGGAGCCGAAGAGGTTGATCGCCACCGGGTGACGGGACGCGCGCCCGCCTCCGAGCGTCGGCCGTTCGAACAGCAGCGCCGGCCCGCCGCCGGGCGACTTCATGCAGCGGTCGGCGATCTCCGTGATCTCGCGGTCGATGCTGACGGCCCGCGGCACGCGGACCAGGTCGCCGGCCGCGTCGATCGCGCCGATGAAGTCCCGGAGGTTATCGAGCGCCATGCACCAGGGCGCAGATACCGCCCGTCAGCGGCTCCCAGGCGACCCCCGTGAAGCCGGCAGCCTCGAGGCGCCGCGCTAGCGCGTCCGGCTGCGGGAAGGCGAGCACGGACTCTGGCAGGTACGTATAGCCGTCCCTATGTTTCGACACCGCGCGCCCGATGACCGGCAGCAGGTGGCGGAAGTACAGCAGGAAGACGGCGCGGAGCGGGGCGAACCGCGGCATGCCGAACTCGAGGACGACGAACCGCGCCCCGGGGCGGAGCACGCGGTGGGCTTCGGCGAGTCCGGCGTCGAGATCGGCGAGGTTGCGCACGCCGAACGCCGCCATCGCGCCGTCGAATCGCCCGTCGGCGAACGGCAGTCGCAGGGCGTCGGCAGCCACCGGGACGAGTCGCGCGGCCTTTCCCTTGCCCCGCTCGAGCATCGGCAGCACGAAATCGGCGCCGACCACGCGACCGCCGAAGCCCGGCTCGCGCGCGAGCGCGGCGGCCAGATCCATCGTGCCGGCGCAGAGGTCGAGGTAGACACCGCGGGGCCGGCGCTCCCAGCCGAGCCGGCGCACCGTGAGCCGGCGCCAGCGCCGGTCGAGGTTGAGGCTGAGGAGATGATTGAGCAGGTCGTAGCGCGGCGCGATGGCGGTGAACATGCGGCGCACATAGGACCGCTTGGCGTCGCCGCCCGAGGGCAGGGCCACTGCGGATACGGGAGACGTCGTCATAAGCGCCAAAGATAGGCCGTCGCACCTGACGGGCGCCAGCGACCAACAGGTCGTCGAGTGGGCGAAGGAGGGCCACGAGGCCGCGTTCCGCGAGCTCGTGCGTCGCTACGAGCGCCCGGTGTTCTCGCTCGCCTACCGGATGGTGCGCGACCGCGCGCTCGCCGAGGACCTGGCGCAGGAAACGTTCGTCAAGGTCCTCAACGGCATCAAGACCTACCGTCCCGAGTTCAAATTCTCGTCGTGGATTTTCAAGGTCGCGAACAACGTCGCGATCGACCATCTGCGCCGCCGCAGCCTGAACACGCTCTCGCTCGACGGATCGCCGCAAGCGACCACCGCGGAAGAGCGGAGCGCCACCGCGCTGCAGCTCAGCTCGGGAGGCGAGACGCCCCTGGACGAGGTGCAGAACCGCGAGCTCGGCACCGCCATCGAGCGGGCCATCGCCCGCCTGCGCCCCGCCTACCGCGCCTGCATCCTGCTGCGGCACGTGGAGGGGCATGCCTACGAGGAGATCGCCCAGATCCTGGACCTTCCCCTCGGCACCGTGAAGACGTATATCCACCGCGCCCGCAACGAATTGCGGGTATACCTGGAGGATCGCCGGGAGTGAAACCGTCGATTCCGGGCGCCCGTAGGTGCCCCCCATGACTCACGATCCCATCCCACATCTCTCCACCGAAGAGATCGACCTCTGGGCCCAAGGCCTGCTCGGCGCGGCGCGCACGATGCACCTCCCCGACTGCTCGCTGTGCCTCGCCGAAGCCGAGCGCGAGCGGAAACTCCTGCTCGCGTTCGCCCAGCTCCCGCGCTTCGGTCCGGCCACGGGCTTCGCCGACCGCGTCATGGCGCAGGTGAAGGTCCCGACGCCGTCGGGAGAGTTCCAAAGCTAGGTCGGAGAAGGACGGAGGAAGACGGAGAAGGACGGAGGAGTGCCTTCTTTCTTTCTCCGTCTTTCTCCGTCTTCGTTCAGACCCGCACCTCAGCGCCCACTCCCACCCCCAGCACCCCCGCCGCACTCCCCTCGCGCACCGCGATCTCGATGGTCCCGCCCGACCCCACGTAGGCAACGAGGGTACCGCGCGCGACGTCGGCGAAGGTCCGCCGCAGGGGGCCGGCGTCTCGCCCGGCCACGAGCATCCGCCCACCCGGGGCCGCGGCGGCGCCGGGCAGGTTTGTCACAAGCGTGCCGAAGTGATCGATGTGGATTACCTCACCCACCCAGCCCCGGCCGTCCGCTCGGGGAGCGGGGAGCGGGACACGGCACGGGTCGGCGATCGGCGAGCCGAGGTCCGTGAGCGCGACGCCGAGCGCGAGGCGCGCCGCGGCGGGAGCGAACACATCCCGCCCATGAAAGGTGGGACTCCCGGTCGGGGGGATCGCGAGCGCGACGAATGCGGCATCCGCGGGGAGGAAAGAGAGGAGGCCGTTGTCGGGCGCGACGAAGGCGTGGCCCTCCGCCCCCGCCGCCACCGCCGCCACCGCGCGGCGCTCGGTGCCGACTCCGGGGTCCACGACCGCGAGGTGCACGGTGCCGCGGGGGAACCGGTGCCACGTGCGGGCCAGCAGATACTGCGCCGCACGGAGGTCGCCCGGCGAGACCTCGTGCGTGATGTCGATCAGCATCGCGCCGGGGACGAGTGAGAGCAGCGCCGCTTTCAGCTCGCCCACGTAGCTGTCCACCAGACCGAAGTCGGTAAGTAGCGTGATGATCATGACCTCACCCCTGTCCCCCGGACCTCACCCCCTGGCCCCCTCTCCTCTAACGAGGAGAGGGGGGACGATGCGGACCTCACCCCCTGACCCCGGACCTCACCCCCTGGCCCCCTCTCCTCTAACGAGGAGGGGGGGGGACGACCAGACCTCACCTCCGGCCGCGTAAGGACGGCCCACCCCGCGTGTTTCGGATCCGCTCGTTCGACTGAAGCCCCGCTACCGTGCTGGCATGCGTTTCCGGCGCCGGCGCATCGCCTCGTTGAAGCTGCAGCGCACGCGCGAGCTACGCCAACAAGCTACTCCCACTGAAGCAAGACTCTGGAGACTAGTGCGGGACCGGCGAATGCTCGGACTGAAGTTCAGGCGGCAGCACGTTGTGGCCGGGGTGATCGTGGACTTCTATTGCGCCGCGCCTCGGCTCGTGCTCGAGGTCGACGGCGGCATTCACGCCATGCCGGAGCGGATGGCTTACGACGCGGCACGCACGAGGCATGTGCAAGCAAGAGGGTTGCGCGTTATCCGAATTGCGAACGCGGACGTGTTGGCAGAGACGGTGCAGCTTCTACTGGAAGGCCTCCTCTCCAGCACCCCCTCTCCTCGTAGAGGAGAGGGGGCTAGCGGGTGAGGTCTTCCGCCATTCCCCCTCTCCTCGTAGCGGAGACGAGGTCAAGGCGCGACGCCTCTCGCCATTCCCCCTCTCCTCGTAGAGGAGAGGGGGTTAGGGGGTGAGGTCCGGCGAGCAGCCGCACGTCACCGTGCGACGATGGGGAGCGACGCCGACCGGCCCGCCAGCTGCTCGACCACCGCGCGAGCCAGCGCGGTGAGCGCTTCGCCCGCGGCCGAGCCGGGTTCGGCCACCACGATGGGACGACCGGTGTCCGCCAGGTCCGCCATGCCCGCCTGCAACGGCACCTCCCCGAGCAGCGGGACGCCGAGCTC
>CAZVSO010000011.1:0-13722 GCA_964629425.1 uncultured Gemmatimonadaceae bacterium | reverse complement strand
CCGCTTGCCGCCGCCCGCGCGGAACACCTCCGTGCGCTCGTGGCAATGGGGGCAGACGTAGTAGCTCATGTTCTCGACGATGCCGATCACCGGCACCCCGACACGCTCGAACATCTTGGCGCCCCGCAGCGCGTCGCCCACCGCCATCTCCTGCGGCGTCGTCACGATGAGCGCCCCGTGCAGTTGGACCGCCTGCGATAGGGAGAGCTGGGCGTCACCGGTGCCCGGGGGGAGATCCACGAGGAAGTAGTCGAGCTCGCCCCACTGCACGTCGCGCAGGAACTGTGTGATGATCTTCATGATGATCGGCCCGCGCCAGATCGCCGGCGTGTCGCGCTCGACGATGAATCCCAGCGACATGAGCCGCACCCCGTGGGCGTCGAGCGGCTGGATCTTGCCGCCGTGCACCTCGGGCTTCTGGTCCACGCCCATCATGCGCGGGATGTTGGGTCCGTAGATGTCGGCGTCCATGAGGCCCACACGGTGCCCCAGCCGTGCGAGCGCGACGGCCAGGTTCGTCGAGACCGTGGACTTCCCGACCCCGCCCTTGCCGGACGAGATCGCGAGCGCCCGGCCGAGCTGCGGCAGCTCGTCGGGGGTCGGCGGAGGGGGGACGGCCCCCGGCGCGACGCCGCCGCCCGCGGCGCCCGGCCGGGCGCCCGGATCCACGACCGTGATCTTGACCGCCGTCACGCCCTCGACTTGCTGCACGGCCTTGCGGGCGTCCCGGACCAAGGTCCCGGGGTCCTCCCGGGTCAGCCGGAAGGTGAAGCTGACCGCGCCCGCGTCGTCGACCGCGAGCTCCTGGATCGCGCCGGCCGTGACGATGTCCTGGCCGTGGCGAGGGTGCTGGATCGTGCCAAGCGCCGCGGCGACGCGGGCTTGCAGGGCATCGCTGGAAGTCACCAGGGCAATCTAGCGGGCCGCGGTGCCCCCCGGCTACCATAGAGGGACTCACGAGCGGGAGGAACCCATGAAACGGTCGGCCGCGCTGATCCTCATTTTCGCGGCGGTGCAGTGCAGTCCCACGTCGGACTCGATCGGAGGAATCAACACGGGAGGTGGCGGCACGGGCACCATCCCCGCGGCGGTCAATGTCCACGACAACGTCTTCGTCCCCGCGGCCGTCACCGTCACGCGCAGCAGACAGATCCGGTGGACCTGGCAGGGTAACCTCGATCACAGCGTGACGTTCGACGACGGGACCCAGAGCCAGAGCCCCAAGCGGAGTGGCACGTTCACCCGCCGATTCACCGACGACGGCGTGTTCACCTACTACTGCTCGGTGCACGGCCGGGACGTCATGAACGGCACAGTCACGGTGAACGCCCCGATCACGCCGTGAGCCGCCACCCGGGGCCCTGCTCCGCTGTCCAACCAGGCGGCGGAGCCGACCCGGGAATCCGTAGGGCCTGCACGCCCGTACTGACGACCTGACTTCCCACTGCGAGAACGCTATGAACCGACCGTCGACCGTCCTTCTCGTTTCAGCCTGCATCCTCGTCGCCGCCCCGCTCGCCGCCCAGCGGCCCAGTACCATCGCCCCCAACGACAACCTCGTCGCCGATGGCATCCCCGCGATCCCGGCGACGCTCGCCGAGGCCACCCGGCGCTACACCGAGGTCCGCTCGGCCGGGTTCGTGGATTGGCACCCCCAGGCCCACGAGATGCTGATCCGCACGCGGTTCGGCAATACGGCCCAGATCCACCGCGTCCGCATGCCGGGGGGCGACCGCACGCAGCTCACGTTCTTCGAGGACCCGGTGGGCGGCGCCACGTACGAGCCGCGCAGCGGCCCGTACTTCTTGTTCACCAAGGACGTGGGCGGCGGCGAGTTCTTCCAGATCTACCGTTACGACCTCGCGACGGGCGACGCCGTGTTGCTCACGGACGGGGAATCGCAGAACGGCGGAATCAGCTGGTCGAGCGCGGGCGACCGCATCGCCTACGGCTCCACCCGCCGGAACGGCGCCGACCGCGACCTCTACGTCATGGATCCGATGAATCCGGCGAGCGACCGGATGCTGCTCCAGAACCAGGGCGGCGGGTGGGGCGTGAGCGACTGGTCACCGGACGACCGCCAGCTGATCGTTCAGGAGGGGATCTCGGTCAACCAGAGCTTCCTCTGGCTGGTGGATGCGGCGACCGGCGCCAAGGAGCCGTTGGTGCGGCGGGCCGCGGGCGACACGGCCGTGTACGGCGGCGCCACGTTCACCCGCGACGGGCGGGGGGTCTATCTCATCACCGATCAGGGCGGTGAGTTCCGGCGGCTTGCCTACCTCGATATGGCCACCCGGGCGGTCACGCCCCTGACGGCCGAGATCCATTGGGATGTGACGGATTACGACCTGTCGCCGGATGGGAGGACGATCGCGTTCGTGACCAACGAGCAGGGCGTGTCGAAGCTCTACCTGCTCGACACGGCGACGCGACGCTTCCGCCCGGTCGCGGGCCTCCCGGTCGGCTCCATCGGGGGGCTGACGTGGCACCGGCGCGGCCGGCACCTCGGCTTCACGCTCGGCACCGCCCGCACGGCCGCCGACGTGTACTCCCTCGATGCGACCACCGGCAAGGTCACGCGCTGGACCGAGAGCGAGACCGGCGGGCTCGACGTCTCACAGCTTCCCGATCCCCAGCTGATCCGGTGGCCCAGCTTCGACGGGAAGGAGATATCGGGCTTCCTCTATCGCCCGCCGGCGCGCTACACCGGGCGGCGACCGGTGGTGATCAACATCCACGGAGGGCCCGAGGGGCAGGCGACGCCGGGCTTCCTGGGTCGCAGCAACTACCTGCTCAACGAGCTGGGCGTCGCGATCATCTTCCCGAACGTCCGCGGCTCCACCGGCTTCGGCAAGACCTTCGTCAAGCTCGACAACGGCACCAAGCGTCTCGACACCGTGAAGGACATCGGCGCCCTGCTCGACTGGATCGGCCGCCAGTCCGACCTCGATTCGACGAAGATCATGGTGACGGGCGGCAGCTACGGCGGCTACATGACGCTGATGGTGGCCACCACGTACAACGACCGCATCTGCTGCTCGCTCGACGTGGTCGGGATCTCGAACCTGCGGACCTTCCTCGAGAACACGCAGAGCTACCGCCGGGATCTCCGCCGCGTGGAGTACGGCGACGAGCGTGACCCCGAGATCCGCGCGTTCATGGAGCGCACCGCGCCCCTCAACAACGCCGCGCGCATCACCAGGCCCCTGTTCGTCGTGCAGGGCGCCAATGACCCGCGGGTGCCGCGCAGCGAGGCCGAGCAAATCGTGGCGACGGCGAAGCGCAACGGCGGGCCGGTCTGGTACCTGGTGGGAAAGGACGAAGGCCACGGCTTCCAGAAGAAGGCCAACGTGGACTTCCAGTTCTACGCCACGGTGCAGTTCGTGCGACAGTTCCTGCTGGGGAACGGCGCGGCGGGCGCGATGCCGGACTGAACACAAACGGGAAACGGGAAACGTTAGAGGCGGGACAGGCCATTCTACGTGTCCCGTGTCCCGTGTCCCGTTACCAGCCCGGGGTTGCGCGCGCGTTGCGGCCTTACCTACTCTTGAGGCGCGTGCGCTTCGCTTGAGGGACCCACTCACAAAGAGGAGATCGTGATGCGACGAGAGTCCTGGTATATGGCGTCGGTGCTCTTGCTGGTGGCGACAGTTGCCTCAGCCCAGGGGCGCGGCATGGAGATCAGCGGGTGGGCCGGCTGGACGTTCAGCGACGGCGTGAGCGGCCAGGCGGTCACGGCGGACGACGGCAATGTCTACAACCGCGTCGACCCCCAGGACTCGTATTCCTACGGCTTCAGCATCGCGTTCCTGGCGCGGCAAGACGTCGAGATCGGATTCCTGTGGAGCCGGCAGGAAAGCACGCTCGAGATCAGCGGGACGACGACGACCACGGTCGGGGACATGGCCGTCAACAACTACCACGGCTACGCGGCCTGGAGCTACGGCCGCCGCGGCAGCCGCGTCAAGCCGTACTTCCTCTTCGGGATGGGCGCCACCGACCCGGGCACCGTGCGCTTCGAGTTCCCCGCGGGCACGCCGCGCGAGGTCGAGGGCGTTTCGCGGTTCTCGTTCACCCTCGGCACCGGCGTCAAGCTGTACAGCGCCGGCCCCCTGGGAGCCCGCCTGGGCATTCGTTTCACGCCGACCTACGTCAAGTCGGACGCCTCGGGCTATTGGTGCGACCCGTTCTGGGGCTGCTACGTCGTGGGCGACCCCCAGTACGCCAACCAGTGGGAGTTCTCCGGGGGCCTGTTGCTGCGGCTCGGCGGCCGGCGCCGGTAAGCCTGGACCCTCACCCCTGACCCCCCTCTCCTCACACGAGGAGAGGGGAACGACGGGGCCAGCACGCGCCGTGCCGGGCGTCTTGGCGCGCTGCGTCAGGAGATCGCGGAAGGGCTAGGAGCGGACAGCTTCCCGCAGGTACTCGCGCGCCGCCCCCAGCACCCGCTCGTGCACCTCGGCCATGGACCCTTCGAGCGACGCCCCCGCCGCCTTGGTGTGCCCCCCGCCGCCGAAGCGGTGCGCGAAATCGGCCACGTCGACCGCACCGATCGAGCGCAGCGAGACCTTTACGCGCCCGTTCGCCAGCGGGCGGAACATCAGCGCGAGCCGCACGCCCGCGATCGAGCGGGGGAACTCGGCGATGCCGTCGAGGTCGTCGGCCGTGACGCCGTGACGCTCGAGCGCCCCGGGCGGGACGGTGACCCAGGCGAGGCCCACATCGGGCTCCACCACGAGAGTCTGCAGCACCTCGGCGGTGAGGCGCACCCGCCCCTCCGGAGCGCTGGCGTACACTTGCGCGTAGATCGTCTCGGCGTCCGCCCCACGCTCGAGCAGCGCCGCCGCGACGCGCAGAACCCGCGGCGTCGTGTTCGCGAAGCGAAACCCGCCCGTGTCGGTCAGGATCCCGACGTAGAGCCCCCGCGCCGCCTCCGGCGCGAGGTCCCACCCGAGCGCCACGGCCAGGTCGAAGACCAGCTCGGCGGTAGCCGAGGCCTCCGGAGCCACGAGCCGCGGCCCCGCAGGCAGGGTGCCGGGGCTGACGTGGTGGTCGATGCAGGCCACGGGGACGCCGCGCCGGGCCACGACGGGCCCGAGATCGCCGAGCCGGGACAGATCGGCGATGTCGAGCACCAGCACGACGTCGGCGCGCCCGACCTCTTTCGCGGCGCGGGCGCTCACGTCCGCGCCGTCCGGCACGAGAAACCCGAAGCGCTCGGGGATGCCGGTGGGGTTCGCAATGCAAGGGCTCGCGCCCCGCGCGCTGAGGAGGTGCCACAGCGCTACCGCGCTGCCCACGCCATCGCCGTCGGCGTTCACGTGGGTGGTGAGGACGACGCGGCGCCCGGGCGCGAGGACCGCCGCGATCTCCGCCGCCGCCTTGGCGCGCTCAGGAGGAACCGTCAGCTCGTGAGGAGACATGTCGCAAAGATACGTCGAGAAGGGGCGTCACACGACCGCGTCACACAAAAACGTCGAACGGGACCAGGATACGCCCGTTCGACGCTTTTGCGCGATGTTGCCCCGTGACGTTGTTGCGTGACGTCGTTGCTCGACGCCTCTAGGTCTTCTGCCCCAGCTTCGAGTTGCGCACCCCGTAGAGGAAGTAGATGACCAGGCCGATCGCCAGCCAGATCAGGAGGCGCTGCCAGGTCTTCCACGGCAGCGACGCCATGAGGTACAGCGCGGAGATCGCGCCCAGCGGCGCCACCAGCCACACGGCCGGGGTCTTGAACGTTCTCGGCAGATTAGGCTCCCGCATCCGGAGCACCAGGACCCCCACTGCGACGATCACGAACGCGAACAGCGTCCCGATGGACACCAGGCTTCCCGCCTCGCGCACGGTGAGGAGCCCCGAGACGATCGCCACGGCGACGCCCGTCACGATCGAGGTGATCCAGGGCGTGCGGAACTTGGGGTGCACCCGGTTCACGAACTGCGGCAGGAGGCCGTCGCGCGACATGGTCCAGAAGATGCGCGACTGGCCGAGCAGCATCACCAGGATCACCGACGAGAGGCCGGCGATCGCGCCGATCTTGATGAGCGTCGCCATCCAGCCCAGCCCTGCGCGGTCGGCTGCCACGGCGATCGGGTCGGGCACGTCCAGCTCGTGATAGGGCACGACACCGGTCGCGATCGCCGACACGGCGATGTACAGCACGGTGCAAATCAGCAGGGAGCCGATGATCCCGACCGGCATGTCCTTCTGGGGGTTCTTCGCCTCCTGCGCCGCCGTGCTCACGGCATCGAACCCGATGTAGGCGAAGAACACGATGCCCGCCCCGGTCATCACGCCCGTCCAGCCGTACTCCCCCCGCACCCCCGTACTGGGCGGCATGAAGGGATGCCAATTGGCGGCGTCGATCGCCCACACGGCGCCTCCGATGAACAGGAGCACCACGGCGATCTTGACGATCACGATCACGTCGTTCACCTTCGCCGACTCCCTGATCCCGATGACCAGCAGCGTCGTAACGATCGCGATGATCAGGACGGCGGGGACATTGAAGACGGCGGCCACGTGCGGCAGGGTCGTCGGATCGACGCCGCCCGCCCGGATCCCCGCGAGCAGCTGATCGGTGACGACCTGCCAGTGCCCGGCGGCCGTCTGGATCAGCTCGCTGCCACGCGCCGCGGTCAGGGCCGGCGGCAGGTGGATCCCGATGTCCCGGAGCAACGAGACGGCGTAGCCGGACCAGCCGATCGAGACGGTGACGGCACCGAGCGCGTACTCGAGGATCAGATCCCAGCCGATGACCCAGGCGACGAACTCGCCCAGCGTGACGTAGCCGTAGGTGTAGGCGCTGCCAGCCATGGGCACGAGCGAGGCGAACTCCGCGTAGCACAGGGCGGCGAAGATCGAGGCCACGCCCGCCAGGACGAACGACAGCACCACCGCGGGGCCCGCGTTCTGCGCCGCCACCGTGCCGGTGAGCACGAAGATCCCCGTCCCGATGATGGCCCCGATTCCGAGCATCGTCAGGTTCATGGGGCCCAGCGCCCGCTTCAGGCTCTGGTCGGTCAGCGCTTCCTGCTGCAGGGCGGTCACGCTTTTCCGTCGGAACAGGTTCATGCGCACCTCGGGTGAACAGGGATCCGGACGGGGTACAGACGGGCGCTAGAGTAGGCCCAGGTCCTCAAGGTGTCAAGCAGCTATAGCGAGTAATTGGGCGCCTCGCGCGTCACCACGACGTCGTGGGGGTGCGACTCGCGCAAGCCCGCCGTCGTGATGCTCAGGAATTCGGTCTCCCTGCGCAGCGCCCGGATGTCGCACACGCCGCAGTACCCCATCCCGCTGCGCAGGCCGCCCACCATTTGGAAGATCACGTCCGCCACGGGGCCCTTGTACGGCACGCGCCCCTCGATGCCTTCAGGGACGAGCTTGGAGGGCGACACTTCCCCTTCCTGGAAGTAGCGGTCCCCCGAGCCCTCCTCCATGGCCCCGAGGCTGCCCATGCCGCGGATCACCTTGAAGCGGCGTCCTTCGAGCAGGAACGACTCCCCGGGGCTCTCCTCGGTGCCCGCCAGCAGCGAGCCCATCATGACGCACGCCGCGCCCGCGGCCAGGGCCTTGACGATGTCGCCCGAGTACTTGATGCCGCCGTCGGCGATCACGGGCACGTCCCCCGCTCCGGCGACGGCGTCCTGGATCGCCGTGATCTGGGGCACGCCCACGCCCGTCACGACCCGCGTGGTGCAGATCGAGCCGGGCCCCACGCCCACTTTCACGGCGTCGACGCCGCGCTCGACCAGCGCCCGGGCTCCGGCCTCGGTCGCCACGTTGCCGCCGACGAGCTGCGCCTCGGGGAACGCCTCCCGCAGCGTCGCAACCGTGTCCAGGACCCCCTTGGAGTGCCCGTGCGCCGAGTCGACCACGATCACGTCGCACCCGGCGTCGAGCAGCGCCTTAGCGCGGTCCTTGGCGTCGGGAGTCCCACCCACGGCCGCCGCCACGCGCAGCCGGCCGTGCCGGTCCTTGTTGGCATCGGGGTGCTGGCGGCGCTTGAAGATGTCCTTGACCGTGATGAGCCCCTTGAGCACGCCGTGCTCGTCCACCACGGGCAGCTTCTCGATGCGGTGCTGGCCCAGGATGCGCTCCGCCGCGTCGAGAGTCGTCCCGACGGGCGCCGTCACCAGCCGGTCCTTGGTCATCGCCTCATGGATCGGGCGGTCGAGGTTGCGCTCGAACTGGAGGTCGCGATTGGTGATGATGCCCACCAGCCGCCCGCCCGAGTCCACGATCGGGACGCCGGAGATACGGAACCGCGCCATGAGCAGGCTGGCCTCGCGCAGCGGCCGGTCCGGCCCGAGGGTGATGGGGTTGAGGATCATCCCCGACTCACTGCGCTTGACCCGGTCCACCTCGGCCGCCTGGCGGTCGATCGGCATGTTCTTGTGGATCACGCCGATCCCGCCCTCGCGCGCGATGGCCATCGCCATCTCCGCCTCGGTCACCGTGTCCATCGCGGCCGAAACCAGCGGGATGTTGATCGCGATATCGCGGGTGAAGCGGCTGCGGATGTCGACGTTGCGGGGATGGACTGTCGCGTGCCGCGGAACCAGCAAGACGTCGTCGAAGGTGAGGCCGGCGCCGGGACGCAGGGTTGCCATGGCGGAAGTTAGCGGCGGGAGGGCGATTCCTCAACGGGCCGTGGGCCGGCCGGCCCGCGGTTTTTCGCCCCCATATGCGCTGGATTGATTGCGGTCCCGGCCGAGCGTACTGTTATCCTCGGCGCCGGCTCTTTCCCCAGAGGCGGGCATGCCGGTGATCGCCAAGCTCTCCCGCAAGTTCTACGAGCGCTTCGGGCATGAGCTGACGAACGAGCTCGTCGAGTGGTTCAACCTGGTGGATGCCACCTATCGCGGAGATCTCCGCGAGCTGAACGAGCTGAACTTCGCGCGGTTCGACGCGAAGCTCGAGCAGCGTGCGGCCCAGCTGGACGCGAAGCTCGAGCAGCGCACCGCCGAGCTCCGCGCCGAGATGCAGGTGGGGTTCGCCCGGCTGGACACCAGGATCGAGCGGGGCCTCGCCGCCCTCGAGACGCGCCTCACGCGCCGTCTGTTCGGCTTCTGGATCGCGCAGGCGGCCACGACGGTCGGGCTGGTGTTCGGGGTGGTGCAGCTGCTCCAGCCGTAGCCGTTCCGCTCAGGCGGAGTCGGAGTCAGCGCGGCGGCTTGGGTTCTTCAACCGGCGGGGCTGGCGGCTCGGTCGGCGGCGGCGACTCCTCGACCCGCGGCGCCGCCCCACGCGCGTCGCGCTTCCGGCCGGCCTCGTCCACGACGGCCTTGCCGGCCGCAGCCAACCCGCCGAGGAACCGCCCCGCGCTGCCGACCGCGTCCATCGTCCCCTTGATGATGTTCACCGGCACCCGCCCCGCCCGCAGCGTGTCCTCCAGGGTCTCGGCCACCTTCTGGAACGGGGCCGCCCCCGCGGGCCGCTCGGCGTACTTCGACTCGAGGAACTCGATGTAGTCGAGCACCTGGTACGCCTTCTCGTCGGGCAGCGCTTCCAGCCGGCGACGGAGACGCTCGAGCAGAATGGCGTTCATGACGGGCTCTCCAGCGTGATCAGATCGACCACGGGGTGGCCGAGGAAGCGGCTGCGCCCCGCCCGCACGCGCACGCTGACCTGGAGCGTGGTGAGGGCGGCGAGCCGGTCTACCGCCGCCCGCTGGGATTCGGGAATCACGACATAGACGAAACCCCGCTCGGGGCTCGGGCCCCGCGCCAACATGTAGGTGGCGCCGGGGGGGATGTCGGGCCGCAGCTCGTCGGCAGTCTGGAGCGCGATATGCTGCAGGGTCCAGCGCAGGACCTTCCCGTGAAACCGCTCCGGGTCGGCGCGCAGCTCGGCCGCGCTCACACCAAGCAGCACGCCGGGCGGGGCCGCCGCGAGGTCGGTGCTCCGCACCCACCCCTCGAACTGCACCCGCGCCCATTCGCCGGAGCGACTGAGGACGCGGAGGGGCGCATCGGGATCGATGGCGCCGGCCGTGGGGCCGTCGGGCGCACGGAACAGCGTGGTCCGCCGCGCCGCCTGCACCCGCGTGGGATCGGGAGCGGGGTCCCCGGGGGCCCCGGGGCGTGGCGCCGGGGCTAACCCACCCGGACTGGCGCCGGTGTCCGAGCCAGCACGTGTGGACGCCGCCACCATGGGAGCCAGGCCGGCGCGCTCCACCCAGCCGTCGCGGCGCACGCGCACCCAACCGTCGTCCGGCTCGCCCACGCGCATGAGATGGAATCCCTGGGCGAGCTTCGCGATCAGCGCCCCATCGGGAGCGGATCGCAGGTTCTCCTCCGGAGCCCGGCTGACCGCGAGGTCGAACCCCGGCCGTGCCGCGGGACCGACCGAGGCGGCGAAGATCCACCCCTCCAGCGTCACCGAGATCCACTCTCCCTGCGTCTCGCCGCCCGTCACGATCGCCCCGCGCGCGAGCCGGGCGAGCTGTCTCCCCGTCGGCTCCTGGTGAAAGGACTGCCCGTCGTTCGCCACGCGGTAGCGCGTCTGCGCGCACAGCGCGGACGGGGCGAACCCGAGCCACAACAGAACTGGAAGGGCGTGCAGGGCGCGGCTAGATTGCACGCTCCCAATATGGCTGACAGACGTGGGCCGCGCACCCCGGTCGTCTTGATCGTGCTCGACGGCTGGGGCTTTCGTCCCGGCGCGGAAGGGAACGCCATCGAGCTCGGGGCAACGCCGACGTGGCACCAGCTCTGGGCGCGCGCGCCCCGCACCCTGCTGGAGGCGTCCGGCACCGCCGTGGGGCTTCCCGCGGGCCAGATCGGCAACAGCGAAGTCGGCCACCTGAACCTGGGCGCGGGTCGGGTCGTGCCCCAGGATCTCGTCCGCATCTCGCAGGCGATCGAATCGGGCGAGTTGTTCCGGCTCGAGCCGCTCGTCGCGCTGTGCGACACCGTGCGGCGCGGCGGCGGCACCCTGCACGTCATGGGGCTCATCGGGACGGGCGGCGTGCACGCGCTCGACCGGCACCTCCTCGCCGCCGTGGAGCTGGGCCACCGCGCCGGCGTGCCGGTCGCCATCCACGCGTGGCTCGACGGCCGCGATACGCCACCGCAATCCGCCCTCGGATTCCTGGAAGACCTGGTCGAGGCCGTACGGCCGTGTGGCCGTGTGGCTGTCGTCTCGACCGTCGTAGGCCGTTACTATGCGATGGACCGCGACAAGCGCTGGGACCGCACCAAGCTGGCCTACGACGCGATGGTGCACGGTGCGGGGGCGAGCGCGCCCGACCCACTGAGCGCGATCCGGCAGGCCTACGACGCGGGCGAGACCGATGAATTCGTGAAGCCGCGGGTGATCGCCGGCGCGCCCCGCCTCCGGGACGGCGACGGCCTGTTCTGCGTCAATTTTCGGGCCGACCGCATGCGGCAGATCGTTCGCGCCCTCGCGATCGACGGCTTCGACGCCTTCGACGTCGGCGGGCGACCCGAGCTCCGGCTGGTCACCATGACGCAGTACGACGAGACGTTTCCTTTTCCCGTGGCGTTCGGCCCCCTGGTGCTGTCCCGGATCCTGGCCAACGTGCTGTCCGAGCACGGGCGCACTACGTTTCGCACAGCCGAAACCGAGAAGTACGCGCACGTGACCTATTTCTTCAACGGCGGCTTCGAGACGCCGCACAAGGGGGAGGAACGGGTGCTGGTACCGTCGCAGCAGGTGGCGACCTACGACCTCAGCCCCGAGATGAGCGCCCCGGGCGTCACCGACGTCCTGTGCCGGGCCATCGAGGCGGGCGAGCACGACTTCATCCTCTGCAACTACGCCAACGGCGACATGGTGGGCCACTCCGGCGTGCTCCCGGCCGCCGTCCAGGCGGTCGAGGCCGTGGACCGCTGCCTCACCCGCGCGCTGGCGAGCGTCGAGCGGCGCGGGGCCACGGCGCTGATCACGGCGGATCACGGGAATTGCGAGCTGATGATCGATCCGGCGACGGGAGGGCCTCACACCGCGCACACGACGAACCCGGTGCCGTTCCTCGTGGTGGGTGATGACGCGCCCCGAACGCTGCGGCCGGGGGGGTCGCTGCGCGACGTGGGACCGACGATTCTGCGGATGCTGGGGATCGAGCAGCCGGCGGAGATGACGGGGCGGGATCTGAGGGAGATCGACTGATGGCTGGACGAAAAGGCGGGTGGGCGGATCGGCGGATTGGCGGATGGAGAATGCGGTGGCGCCTGATGGCCGGGGTTGCCGCCTTGCTATCCGCCTATCCGCCCATCCGCCTGACGGCCCAGGTCGGCCACGACCCGGCGGATTCACCCTACCGCGATATCAAGCGGGGCGCCGTGCTCCAGCTGATCGGCGGGTACCTCGCGGGCGACCGCGGCAGCGCGGACGTCGGCCTGGCGGAGATCCAGACGCTCCTCGCGCGATACGAGCTCTCGCTGGGCGCGCCGACGCGTCTCGCCCTCGAGGTGGGGTACGGGCGCGGCAACCGGTTCGTGCAGGACCCCGCCGACAGTGCGGCGAGCCGCCGGACCGGCCCCGTGAGCGACGACGTCTTTTTCGTCGGCGGCGCGTTGCAGCTCCTGCTGACGGGCGCGAAGACCTGGCGCGGGTTCGCGCCCTACATCGGCGGTGCCGCCGGACTCGCGCTGGGCGCCGGCGAGCCGGAAGATCCGGCCGGCTACCAGTTCGGCACCAAGTTCACGGTCGCGCCGCTGGCGGGACTGCGCTGGTACCCCGCCCCCCGCCTCCACGTGTCCGGCGAGATCCGCCTGCAGTTCTGGACCCTGTCGTACCCGACCTCGTACCAGGTGGCCGGACCTGACGGGAGCCGGATCCTGCCGCCGACGGAGGACGCGCTGTCGGAGTGGGTGTCCGGGCCGTGGTACCGGGTCGGCCTCGGATGGACTTTCTAGCCGAGGGACTGCGCCGCGCCGTCGCCCTGCTCGTGTCGCGGGACGCCGAGGTGTATGGCGTCACCTTCCTCACGCTCAGGGTCGCGCTCACCGCCACGTTCATCGCCTGCGCGCTCGGGCTGCCGCTGGGCTACGTGCTCGGGACCCGGCCCTTCTGGGGCCGCCGGGCGGCGCTGACGATGGTCAACACCGCGCTCGCCTTCCCCACCGTGGTGGTGGGGCTGCTGCTGTACGGTCTGTTGTCGCGTCGCGGCCCGCTGGGCGGCCTCGGGTGGCTCTACACGTGGCAGGCGATCGTCGTGGGCGACGTGCTCCTGGCGCTGCCCATCGCGGCCGCGCTGTCGGCCGCGGCCGTGCAGGGCGTCGATCCGCGCATTCGGCGCACGGCCCAAACGCTCGGCGCGGGTCGCTGGCGCACGGCGTGGACGGTGGCGCGGGAGGCGCGTTTCGCTCTCGCGGCCGTGGTGACGGCGGCGTTCGGCCAGGTGGTGGCGGAGGTCGGCGCCGCGATGATCGTCGGCGGCAACATCCGTGGCGCCACCCGGACTCTGACGACGGCCGTCGCGCTGCACACGGCGCAGGGAGATTTCGGGTTCGCGCTGGCGCTCGGCCTCATCCTGCTGCTCCTCGCCCTGCTCGTGAACATCGCGCTCCAGCTGCTCCAAGGCCGGGCCCATGCTTGAGCTGCGCGGCGTGCGGCACCGCTACGGGGATCGCGTGGCGCTGGAGCTCGAGCACTTCGCGGTGGCCCGCGGGGCGCAGATCGCCATCGTGGGGCCGAACGGCGCGGGCAAGAGCACGCTGCTGCGCCTGCTCGGGCTGCTCGAGCGACCGTCGG
>CAZVSO010000010.1:28333-30135 GCA_964629425.1 uncultured Gemmatimonadaceae bacterium | reverse complement strand
CTACGCCACCGGCAGCCGCGGCGCCGGACTCGGCCGTCCTCCTCGCGCCGGCGCCCGCGGCGTTCGTCATGCCGCCCTTCGTGACCGGCCCGCAACCGGGCGACGGCCGGCTGTGGGTGAGCCCGCGCCCCGCGCTGCCCGCGGCCGTGGCGGAGCGGCTCTACGGCGACACGACCGGACGCGACGAGGTCGCCGTGGCGCGCCTGCGCGCCATGGTGGACTCGTTGAACGAGATCATCGACGTGGAGCAGCGGGCCCAGCGCATCCCGTCGTGGACCACCGACGTCGCCGGCACGAAGTTCGGGATCGACTCGCAGTTCATCCACGTCGCCGGCATCAAGATCCCGACCACGCTGCTCGCGCTGCTGCCGATCACACTGCCCGAGGGGAACTACGGCGAGCAGGTACGCGCCCGCCAGCTGCAGGAGATGCGGGAGGACATCTACTACTCCGCCCAGCGGGCCGCGACACTCGAGGAATTCCGCCGCTACGTGCGGGAGCTGCGGGTCCGCAAAGAGGCCGAGCGCGAGATCGAACGGCGGCGGCAGGAGCGGCAGCGGGACACGGTGCGGGCCGTGCCCTAGTGCGGAATCCGGGCCCTGCCCGCGTTTTTCTGATCGAGGGCCCGCGGCCCAGGGGCGGCATGCTTCGGCGTGCCGCCCTCTTGCCGTCTCAACCGCCGAGGCTCGATACTATGGCTATGCCGGACCTGGCTCAGCGCTACACGGCCCAGATGGTGCGCGACCTGCCCGAAGACGGGAACCGTTACGAGGTCGTCGCCGGGGAGCTGCTGGTGACCCCTGCCCCCCGACACCGCCACCAGCTCGTACTGGGTCGGGTGTACGTCTGGCTTCAGGGGTACCTCGACGGCCTTGGCCTTGCCGATGCGGTGCTCTTCTCGCCTGCCGACATCTCCTGGGATGACGGCACCCTGGTCCAGCCGGACCTGTTCGTCGTGACCGCTGACGAGATCGGTTTGGAGTGGCCGGGGATCAAGACGCTGCTGCTGGCCGCGGAGGTGCTCTCGCCCAGCTCGGCGCGAGCGGACCGCGTGATCAAGCGCCGCCTGTATCAGGTACAGCGCGTGGACAGCTACTGGGTCGTGGACATCGAGAGCGGAGTGGTGGAGGTGTGGCACCCGGGGGACGAGCGACCTGAGATCGTGACCGACACGTTGCGCTGGCGGGTCGGGCCCGCGGCGCCGGAGGCGGCGATCGCGCTGGTGGAGCTGTTCAGGGAGCCGGGGCGGCGCTAGCCGCGCCGAGGCGGGCGAGCGCCGCCTCCTTCCCCACCACATAGAGCAGCTCGTTGACGGGCTCGGACACGGTCCCGCCCGTGAGCGCGATCCGGATCGGCTGGAAGATCTTGCCGGCCGCAACGCCGCGCTCGTCCGCCAACGTCCGCAGCGCGCGCTCGAGCTCCGTCGGCGTCCACTCGGCGTCGCGTAGAGCGACGACGCTGGCGTCGAGCGCCGCGCGGTAGCCGGTCGGGTCCTTCCTGATTTCCTGCGTTGCCTTCTCGTCGAAGGCGACCTGCGTCGCGTCGAGCCGCACCCCCGCCTGCCGGGCGACGTCCAGCGTCGTGCGCGAGCGGGTCTTCACGGCGCCGATCGTCCGGATCACCGTCGCGCGGTCCCGGTCTACACCGAGCGCCGCGAGCTGCGGGGCGACCACGTCGTAGAGCGCTTCCGGCGGCATCTGCGAGAGATACTGGCCGTTCATCCACTCGAGCTTGGCGTGGTCGAAGATCGCGCTCTTCCGGAGGATTCCCTCGAGCGTGAAGATCCCGATCATCTCGTCGAG
>CAZVSO010000010.1:27750-28323 GCA_964629425.1 uncultured Gemmatimonadaceae bacterium | reverse complement strand
GAATCTCGCGGTCACCTCCGGGAGACCAGCCGAGCAGGGCGAGGAAGTTGCGCATCGCCGCCGCGAGGATCCCCATGTGCTGGTAGTCGGCCACGGCGGTCGCGCCGTGCCGTTTGGAGAGCTTCTTGCCGTCCGGCCCGTGGATCATGGGCACGTGGCCGAACACCGGCGACTCCCGGCCCAGCGCGCGGTACAGCGCGATCTGCTTGGGCGTGTTCGAGATGTGGTCGTCGCCCCGGACCACGTGGGTGATGCGCATGTGCAGGTCGTCGGCCACGACGGCGAGGTTGTAGATCGGCGTGCGGTCGGAGCGCAGGATGACGAAGTCCTGCAGGTCCTCGCCGCGGAAGCTGATGCGCCCGTGCACCGCGTCGTCCCACGCGATCTCGCCCGGAGGCATGCGGAACCGGATCGCGCCCTCGTCCAGGTAGGCCTTGCCTTCGGCCAGCAGCCCGTCGGCGGTCGCCTGGTGTCGCGGCAGCCCCGCGCCCTGGAACACGACGTCCTCGTCCCAGTCGAGTCCCAGCCACGTGAGCCCGTCGAGGATGACTTGCGTGTGCTCCTCCGACGAGC
>CAZVSO010000010.1:9113-27740 GCA_964629425.1 uncultured Gemmatimonadaceae bacterium | reverse complement strand
CAGCTGATCCACATGTTGGCGATAGATTTCCCCGCGCAGGCTCTGCTGGTAAGGCCCATGCGGACCTCCGACATCCGGACCCTCGTCCCAGGCGAGGCCCAGCCACCGGAGCGATCGCAGAATGGCTTCCTCGGAGCGTGGATTGGAGCGGGCCTGGTCGGTGTCCTCGATGCGCAGCAGGAACTGTCCGCCCGCGTGGCGGGCGTAGAGCCAGTTGAACAGCGCCGTGCGGGCGCCGCCGACGTGCAGGTAGCCCGTCGGGGAAGGGGCGAAGCGGACGCGGATGGGGGCAGTCATCAGTCGTCAGTACTCAGTTCTCAGTGGTCAGTTCTCAGTCGTCAGTCGTGGGTTTTTCCAGCGCACAGCGTGCACCTCATTGCCACTGACGACTGACAACTGATGACTGACGACTGCCACGGAGAGGGGGGGATTCGAACCCCCGATAGGGTTTTTAAGGCCCTATAACGGTTTAGCAAACCGCCGCCTTCAGCCTCTCGGCCACCTCTCCCGAGCGGGCAATATCGCCTGCCCTGGATACACGATGCAACGGCCTGCCTCTTGTCGCTGCGGCGCGGCGCCTCCATACTCAAGTGTCGTCGGCGCCGCGCGGCGCCGAGACCTCCGCCGAATTCCGATGGAGGGGCTCATGCGGCTCCCGCTCGCGTACCCGCTCGCCGCCGTTCTGCTGGCCTGCGCCGAGGCCGGCACCGAAGCCAACACCGCCGACATCGACGGCACCTGGCAGTTCACCGAGCGGCTGAACGACCAGGTGAACAGGATCTCGTGCGCCGACACCGGGACGTACCGCCTGATTCAGACCGGCGCGAGCTTCGCGGGCGCGTACGATCAGCGCGGCATCTGTCAGACCCGGGTCGGACCGGTGAACAACGCCGACGCGGGCTCGGTCACCGAGGGCCGCATCACGGGCCGAACGTTCCGGTTCGTCGTAGCGCCCTTCTGCGAGTACGAGGGGAGCCTGGTGCCGGACATGCCGAACACGATGAGGGGGCAGGGCATCTGCATCCTCGAGGACGATACCCAGCGGCTCACGCTCACGGGGCCGTGGGAGGCCAGTCGCTGACAGCCGTCAGCCGTCAGCTGTTAGCTATCAGCAGCCTCACGGCCCTCCAGCACCGCATCATCGCTTGCACCCGTTGCCCCCGCCTGCGACGGCACTGCGCCCGGGTGGCCCGCGAGAAGAAGCGTGAGTTCCGCGATCAGGAGTACTGGGGCCGGCCCGTGCCTGGGTGGGGCGACGAGGGCGCCCGCGTGCTGGTGGTGGGTCTCGCGCCGGCCGCCCACGGTGCCAACCGCACCGGTCGCATGTTCACCGGCGACTCGAGTGGCGACTGGCTGTCCGCCGCGCTGCACCGCTTCGGCTTCGCGAGCGGACCGCGGTCGGTGAGCCGGGACGACGGCCTGGGGCTCACGGACTGCTACATCACCGCCGCCGCGCGCTGCGCGCCGCCCGCGAACCGGCCCACTGCCGTGGAGCTGGCGCGGTGTCGCCCCTATCTCACCGCCGAGCTGCGGCTCCTGCGCCACGTGCAGGTGGTGGTCGTGCTCGGCCGCATCGCCCATGAGAGCTGGCTCCGCGCCAGCGGCTGGTGGGAACGGCTGGCGCCGCGGGAGCGGCCGCGGTTCGCGCATGGCGCCGTGGCCCGCTTGCCGAACGGCACGGTGCTGGTATCGTCATACCACCCGAGCCGCCAGAACACGAACACGGGCAGGCTTACGCGGGCGATGTGGCACGCGGTGTGGCGGCGGGTGGGGGAACTCCTGGACGCGATACGGGAAACGCGGCACGGGAAACGGGAAACGTGACCAACACACACCGAAAACGGAGTCTGCAATGCGAACGCACGTTCTGATCCTGTCCATGGCCGTGCTGGCTGCGGCGCTTCCTCAGGCGTCAGGTGCCCAGGGGCCCGGAACCCCGGACTCCGTAGTGCGCGCCGCGCTGGCTCGTCTGCAGCCTGGCAAGGGGGTTCGGCTGCATGCAACTGGGCTGGGACGGCTCGAAGGCCAGTTCGCGTCCCTGACCGACACGACAGTCGCGCTGGGAACGACGACGGGGCCGAGGAGTGTCGCAGTGGCCGGCATCGACTCGCTGTGGCAGCGCGGCTCGGCGGTGGGCACGGGGGCGCTCGTCGGGGCGGTGACGCTGGGTCTCGCCGGCGCCGTGCTGGGCGCGAGCGCTGCGGAATGGTACGAAACTGACCCGGGTGAGACGGCCGCCGCGGTCGGGCTGATCGGGGTCGCGGGCGGGGCCCTGCTGGGTGCCGTCGTCGGCGCGCTGATCCCCACGTGGAAGCGAAAGGTGCCCTGAGGGGAGTGGGGAAAGCAGAAAGGGGAAGCGGCGGGACACGGGAAACGGGAAACGTGACCAACACGCACCGAGAACGGAGCCCGCAATGCGAACACAGTTTCTGATCCTGTCCATGGCCGTGCTGGGCGCCACGCTCCCCGACCGAGCAACTGCTCAGGTGCCCGGACCCCCGGACTCTCTGGTGCGGGCCGCCCTTGCTCGCCTACAACCAGGCAAGGGCATCCGCGTGCACACGGCTGGGCTGGGACGGCTCGAAGGCAAGTTCGCGTCCCTGACCGACTCGACGGTCGCGCTAGGAATAGCACCGGGCGAGACGAAGGTCGCGCTGGCCGGCATCGACTCGCTGTGGCAGCGCGGCTCCTGGGCGGGCAAGGGCGCGCTCGCCGGCGCCCTGGTAGGAGGCGTGGTCGGCGCCGCCTTGGGGGTAGCAGGTTGCGATGACGCCTGCGGTCCGACCTCCGTGTTCACCAGCGGCGCAGGGGCCCTCGCCGGCTTGGTGGCCGGTGTGCTGATCGGCTCGGCGATTCCCAAGTGGCACCGACGGGTGCCGTGAGATCGGCTGTCAGCCATCAGCTCTCAGCTAGCCGACCGCTGACGACTGATTGCTGACCGCCGAAGACCAAGAAACGGACGCCCAGCGCCGGCCGTAGGGGGTCCGGCCCGCAGACCGGCCGTCTCCCATCGCGGAGTACCATCGTATGACGCCATCGCCGTTCGCGGCGCTTCTGCTACTTCCCCTCGCGGCTCTCGGGTGCGGCAAGGCGAACGCCGACGATCCCAACGCGCGTCCCTATCGCGTCGCCGCCGTGGAGCGGGGGGAGATCCAGGTGCTCGTGGAGGAAACGGGGATCGTCGAGCCCGAGCGTCAGATCATCGTCAAGTCGCCGATCTCCGGGGTCGTCCAGCGCCTCCACGTGCGCGAGGGCGACCGCGTGGTGCCGGGTCAGCCGCTCGCCCGGATTCTCCCCGACATCGCGCAGGCCAACGCGTTCGCGCGGATCCGCGCCGACATCGCCGGGGCCGAGATCGCGCGCGACAACGCGAAGCGCGAGTACGACCGCGCCCAGGAGCTGCTGGCGAGCCAGGGCGTGACGCAGTCGGAGCTGGACCAACGCCGCGTCACCTACGAGCAGGCGGAGAACACGCTGCGCGTGGCGCGCGAGCTGCTGCGCGTCATCGAGCAGAGCGGCGTGACGGCGGGCGACAGCGTGCAGTGGGCCCGCATCACCGCGCCCACCGCCGGGGTCGTGATCCGGCGCGGGGTCGAAGAAGGCGAGACGGTCGTGGGCGGGACCAGCGCGTTCGGGGGCGGTACGGAGCTGTTCACCATCGCGGACCTGTCGTCGCTGCGCGTCAAGGCGGCGGTGAACGAGGTGGACATCGGCCGGGTCGCCGTGGGCGACCGCGTCGCGCTCACCGTGGATGCCTTCCCGGCGGACACGGCGTGGGGCGTGGTGCGGCTCGTGCCGCCGGCCGCGCGGCTGCAGGACCGGGTCCGCGTGTTCGACGTCGAGGTCGCGGTGCAGGCCGGCACGCGCATCCTCCGCCCCGGGATGACGGCGAACGCCCGCATCACCGGCCCTTCACGGCGCGACGTCCCGCGGATCCCGGTCGAAGCCGTGTTCCTGTCGGAAGGGCAGCCCACGGTCTTCAAGCTGGTGGACGGCCGCCCCGAGCGGACGCCGGTGACGCTGGGCCTGGGCGACCTGTCCTTCGTCGAAGTGCTCGCGGGGCTCGCGCCCGGCGACTCGGTGGCGCTCGAGGATCCCGAGGTGGCCGCGGCGCGCGCGGCGAACCCGGCCCGCCGCTAAAGTGGCGCCGCTGATCGCCGCCCGCGGGCTCACCAAGACCTACCGCCTCGGCCAGGTGGACGTCGCCGCGCTGCGCGGCGTGGACGCGGACGTCGCGGCCGGCGAGTTCGTCGCCATCGTTGGCCCCTCGGGCTCCGGCAAGAGCACTCTGATGCACATCCTCGGCTGCCTCGACACGCCGACGTCGGGACGCTACGAGCTGGACGGCGAGGAAGTGGCGGGGCTCACCGGCGCCCGGCTCGCCCGGGTGCGGAATCGCAAGATCGGCTTCGTTTTTCAAACCTTCAACCTGATGCCCCGGCTCAACGTCGAGGAGAACGTGGCGCTGCCGCTCAAGTACCGCGGCGGCGTGCCGCGCGGCGAGCGGCGGGCGCGCGCCCGGGCCGTGCTCGAGCGGCTGGGCCTGGGCCACCGGACCGGCCATCGCCCCGACGAGTTGTCGGGCGGCGAGCGCCAGCGGGTCGCCATCGCCCGCGCCCTGGTGGGCGCGCCCACGATCCTGATGGCCGACGAGCCCACCGGTAACCTCGACTCCGGCGCGGGCGGCGAGGTGCTGCGGACCTTCGAGGAGCTGCACGCGGGCGGGCACACCGTCGTGCTGGTCACGCACGACGCCGATGTGGCCGCGCGGGCCCAGCGGACCATCCACATCGCCGACGGACGCGTGGTCGCGTGAACCTCCTCGAGTCCGCGCTCACCGGTCTCGACGAGGCCCGGCGGCACCTCGGGCAGACGCTGTTGTCGCTTCTCGGCCTGGTGCTCGGCACCGGGAGCATCGTCACCGTGCTGGCCCTGTTCGGCGGGCAAAGCACGCTCACCCAGCAGTTCATCGAGGAAGTGGGCGGGGTCGGCACGATCATCGTCTCGGACCGCGACCAGGCGCTGCGGCCCAGCCCGCGGGAGCTCGCGTCGCGGCGGCTGACCTACCGGGACGCGGCGTTCCTCAAGGAGCGCGCGCGGACGTTGTTCGCCGTGAGCCCGGGATGGGCGCAGCAGCTGCCCTACCGCGTCGGCCCCCGCAGCTTTCCCGGCCAGGTGATCGGCACCGTGCCGGATTACGCCGTGATCAACGACATCCGCCCGCTCGTAGGGCGCTACCTGAGCGACCTCGACGTGCAGCAGCGCGCCCGCGTGGCGGTGCTCGGCTGGAAGTTCGCCGACTCGCTGTTCGGCGTCGCCCCGCGCGCGCTGGGGCGGCTGGTGAGCATCGGCGGGCGGAATTTCACGGTGGCGGGGGTGCTCCAGCGGGAGGAGTTCTACTTCGCGGCCTGGGAGGACAACGCGCTGGAGTACCGCAACGAGCGGGCCTACATCCCGATCACTACGGCGGTCTCGCTCTTCAGCGAGAACGACCGCCTGTCGTTCCTGACGCTCAAGGCGCGGCGCGAGCTCGGCGGGCGCGCCGCCGAGGGGGAAGTGCGGAGCCTGCTGTTCGCGCGGCACGGGGTCGAGGATTTCGACATCCGCGCCTCGGGCGCGGGCGCCAACGACAACGCCCAGTTCTTCCTGCTGTTCAACTTCATCTTCCTCGTCGTGGGCGTGGTGTCGCTGTTCACCGGCGGCATCGTCATCGCCAACATCATGCTCGCCTCCGTGGTCGAGCGCGTGCGGGAGTTCGGCACCCGGATGGCGCTCGGCGCCACCGCGGCGGGCATCTTCGCCCACGTGCTGGCGGAGGTCGTGATGGTGACCGTCATCGGCGGCGCGCTCGGGCTCGGCCTCGGCACCGCCCTGACCGGCACCGTCGCGCACTTCATGCAGATGCCCGCGGTCGTGACGCCCGTGATGGCCGCGGTGGCGATCGTCACCGCCGTGGTGGTGGGCCTGGCGGCGGGCGCCTACCCGGCGCTGCGGGCCGCGCGCCTCTCGCCCGTGGAAGCCCTGCGCTATGGCTGAGCTGCGGGTGCGTGTCGAGGCCGCGGCGGAGCTCGTCGGGGACGCGCTGCGTGAGACCCGGGCGCACCCGCTGCGCTCGCTGCTCACGCTCTCGGGGATCGTGTTCGGCGCGGCCTCGCTCGTCGCCATGACGTCGCTCGCGCGGGCAATGAAGGAGATGGCCTACCGCGACCTCGAGGCGTTCGGCTTCCCCAACAGCTACGGCATCGTGGACCGCGGGCCGCCGGAGGACGCGCGCACCGCGGCCGCCCTGCGGCACCCCGGCCTGCGCCTCGCCGACCTGGAGGCGCTGCGGCGGCTCCCGGGCGTGGCCTCGGTGCACGGGCGCAACCCGGGCGGGGAAATGGTGGTGACGGCCCCCGCGGGCCAGCGGCTCATCCGCGTGGACGGCGTGGATGCCGGGTACCTCGAGATGCGGCACTACCGCATGGCGGGGGGACGCAGCCTGCGACCGCTCGACATCGCGAGCGTGGCCCGGGTGGCGGTCGTCGGCTCGGAGCTCAAGGGCGATCTCTTCGGCGGCGCGGACCCGGTGGGCCGGACGATCGCGATCGAGGGAGTGCGGTTCCGGGTCATCGGCGTCGTCGCGCCGCTCGAGGTGAAGATCGCGCCGGTGGACTTCAGCTGGGTCGCGCGGCGGATCTACGTTCCCTACACCTACCTCACGCGCTACCGCGAGGGCCAGGGGCGGGTCGGGATGGTCCTCGTCACGGCGGCGCCCGAGGCCGAGTTCGGCCGCGTGCTGCGCGCCGGCACGGCACTCGTGCGCCAGCGCCACGGCGGCGCCGAGGACTTCGAGGTCGAGAACGAGGCCGCCGAAGTGGGGGAGGATCTCGCGATGGCCGACAACATCCTCGGCGGATGGAACGCCGTCATGTACGCCATCGCGGGCGTGACCCTCGTGGTCGGAGGGATCGGGCTGTTCAGCGTCCTGCTGATCTCGGTGCGCGAGCGGGTGCGCGAGATCGGCATCCGCAAGGCGCTGGGGGCGGCGGACGGCGACATCCGGCAGCTGTTCCTCGCCGAGTCGTTGACGCTCGCGTTCCTCGGCGCGATCATCGGGATCGGCGGCGGCGCGGGACTGATCCTCGTCACGGAGGCCATCAGCCGCCAGTTCGGCCGGGACTTCGTCATCGCGGTCCATCGGCCGGGGGTGGTGCTGGCGATTGTGTTCGCCGTGGCGGTCGGATTCGTGTTCGGCTGGTATCCCGCACGGCGCGCGGCCAGGCTCGATCCGATCGAGGCCATCGGGGGAGAGTGAGCTACTGGCTGTCCGGCTCCACGTTCGCGAGGTGAGCGAGGTTCCTCGCGCACCGCAGCAGCAGCACCAGCGCGGTCAGGGCCAGGAGCGCCACGATGAGCGGGTTCGCCAGGCGCGCGACGGCCGCCGGGCTCACGAGGGCCGCGAGCGCGCTTCCCGCCACCAGCAGCAGCCGCACCTCCGTCGGCCCGATGCGCCCGTAGGCCAGCCGGAACACGCCGAGGACCGTGGACTCGAGGTACACGTTGATGGAGAGCACGAGGTAGGCGAGCACCCCGCCGAGCGCGATGCGGAGATCCACGTAGGGTGACAACCCGATCCCCACGCCCAGCGCGGTGGTGGACAGGGCGTCCACGAGGTGGTCCAGGTAGTAGCCGTAGCGCGGCCGCTCGGCCTGGCGCACGCGGGCCAGGGTGCCGTCGAGGCTGTCGCCCAGCCAGTTGACCGCTAGCAGCGCGCTCGCGACCCACAGCCACGCGGGACCGTAGGTCGTCAGGGCGTAGGCGGTCCCCGCACCGATCGCACCGATCACCCCGAGTGCCGTCAGGTGGTCGGATCGGATCCATGGTGGGAGACGACGGGCGATCGCCCGGAGCAGCCGGCGCTCTGGCTCGGCGAGGAAGAAGGTGAGCTGGCGGGTGGTCATGGAGGCTCCTTTCGTTTCCCACCGTCGCCCCGGCGTTTCAAGTCGGTGTCAAGCGGACGCCCGCCGCCCCGCGTGCGGAACCCCGCGGCGCCGTGTTACGTTTCCGGACAGGCGGCGTTCCTGCCTGTGGGTGTCGGCTCCCGGATCGATCGTAGTCGTCTCGGGCATCGGGTGTGGCGATGAAGCTGTCCGACGTTTCCATTCAACGGCCGGTCCTGGCGAGCATGGTGAGCGCCGCGCTCGTCCTGTTCGGCGTGATCGGCTACACACAGCTCGCCGTGCGCGAGTTTCCCGACGTCGATCCGCCTGTCATCTCGGTGACGACGGTGCTGCCGGGCGCGAACCCGCAGGTGGTGGAGTCGGCGGTCACCGACATCCTCGAGGAGGAGCTCTCCGCCGTTCCCGGCCTGCGCACCCTGACCAGCTCGAGCGCCGAGCAGGTCAGCAACATCACGCTCGAGTTCCAGCTCGATCGCCCGGTCGAGGAGGCCGCGCAGGATGTGCGCGACAAGGTGTCACGGGTGCGGGGCCGGCTGCCCGAGGATATCCAGGAGCCGGTCGTGGCCAAGCAGGAGGCGGACGCGGACCCGTTCTTCTGGATGGCGCTTTCCGGGGCGAACTACGACCTGCTGCAGCTCTCGGACATCGGCGACCGCATGGTGAAAACCCGGCTCCAGAGCCTGCCGGGGGTGGGCAGCGCGCAGATCTTCGGGGAGCGGCGCTTCTCGATGCGGGTCTGGCTCTCGGCCAACGAGCTCGCCGCGCGCAGCCTCACGGTGCAGGACGTGGAGCAGGCGATCCGCAGCCGCAACGTCGAGATTCCCGCGGGCCGGATCGAGTCGGTGCGGCGCGAGTTCACGGTGCGGTCGCTGGGCGAGCTGAAGACGCCGGACGAGTTCGCCGAGCTCGTGGTCGCGAGCCAGGGCGGCCAGGTCGTCAAGCTCAAGGACCTGGCTCGCGTGGAGCTCGGCCCCGAGGAAGAGCGCGACGTGCTGCGCTACCGCGGGGTGCCGGCGGTGGCGATCGGCGTGGTGCGGCAGTCGAAGGCCAACCTGATCGCCGTGGCCGAGGCCATCCGGGCGGAGCTGCCCGCGATTCAGGGCGTGCTGCCGCCCGGCGTGAAGCTCGACGTCGCCTTCGACGGGTCGGTGTTCGTGACGCGCTCGATCGAGGAAGCGCAGGGATCCCTGGTGATCGCGGGCATCCTGGTCGTGCTGATCATCTTCGTGTTCCTGCGCAACCTGCGCGCCACGATCATCCCCGGGCTCGCGATCCCGGCGTCGATCGTCGCGACGTTCGCGGTGATGTACTTCCTGGGGTTCTCGATCAACAACCTCACGCTGCTCGCGCTGACGCTCGCGATCGGCATCGTGGTGGACGACGCGATCATCGTGCTCGAGAACGCGTACCGCCACCAGGAGGAGCTGGGCGAGGCGCCGGCGACGGCCGCCATCAACGGGACGCGCGAGATCGGCTTCGCGGTGATCGCGACCACGATCTCGCTCGTCGCGGTATTCACGCCCCTGGCGTTCCTCCGCGGCGCGACGGGGCGGCTGTTCAACGAGTTCGGCATCGCGGTCGCGGGCGCGGTGACCATCTCGGGGTTCGTGGCGCTGACCCTCACGCCCATGCTGTGCGCCAAGATCCTCCGCGTGCAACGCCGGCACGGGCGGCTGTTCCAGGTGTTCGAGCAGGGATTCACGGCGCTCGCCCGGCACTACGCGCGGACGCTCGCCTGGGCCCTCGGGCGGCCGGGATACGTGCTGGGAGCGGGGGGGGCGACCATCCTTCTCGCCGTCGTGTTGTTCGGGTCGCTCAAGCGGGAGTTCGTGCCGGCCGAAGACCGGGGGTGGTTTCTCACGTTCGTCATCGGGCCGGAGGGCGCGTCGCTGGGGTACACGGACGGCTACCAGCGGCAGGTGGAAGAGATCCTCGGCAAGACCGCGGACCTCGATGGATACTTCAGCCTCGTCGGGTGGCCCCGCGGCGTGAGCAGCGGGATCGTGTTCTCGCTGCTGACCGACTGGAGCGAGCGCGACCGCGGGGTGCAGGATGTCATCGCCGAGGTGCAGCCGCAGTTCTTCATGATCCCGGGGGTGTTCGCGTTCGCGAATAATCCGCCGGCGTTCGGCGGGTTCGGCAGCCCCGTCGAGTTCGTCGTCCAGCACACCGATTTCGCCACGCTGGGGCGGGCGATGGACACGCTGGTCACGCGGGCGCGACTGATCCCCGGGTTGGTGAACGTGGACACCGATCTGCGCGTCAACAAGCCGGAGCTGACCGTGCGCTTCGACCGCGACCGGGCCGAGGATCTCGGCGTGCCGGTGCGCGATGTGGCCGCGGCGCTGCAGACGCTGCTCGGGGGGCGGCGGGTGAGCACGTTCACCCGCAACAACAAGCTGTACGACGTGATGGTGCAGCTGCGTCCGGACGAGCGAGCGACGCCGAGCGACATGAGCGGGATCCAGCTGCGGGGCCGCGGCGGCGAGCTGGTGCAGCTTGCGGCCATCGCCAGCGTGAGCGAGGGGCTAGGCCCCCAGGTCCTGAACCACTTCAACCGGGTGCGCTCGTTCACCCTGTCGGCGAACCTCACGCCGGGCTTCGCCCTGGGCGAGGCGCTCGATTCGCTGGACCGGGTGGCGCGCGAGGTGCTGCCGGCCGGGAGCACGACGGCACTGGCCGGGGAGTCGCGCGAGCTGCGCGAGAGCGGTTCGGCCCTCTACTTCGCGTTCATCCTCGCGGTGGTCGTGGTGTTCATGGTGCTCGCGTCGCAGTTCGAGTCGCTGGTGCACCCCTTCACCGTGCTCCTGGCGGTGCCGCTGGCGGTCACCGGGGCGCTGATCGCGCTGAAGATCGCGGGCTCGACGATCAATCTGTTCAGCCAGATCGGGATGATCCTTCTGGTGGGGCTCGTGACCAAGAACAGCATCCTGCTGGTGGAGTACGCGAACAAGCTGAAGGCCAAGGGACTGGACACCGCGGCGGCGATGCTCGAGTCGGGGCGGATCCGGCTGCGGCCGATTCTCATGACCTCGGTGTCCACGATCATGGGCGCCCTGCCCATCGCGCTGGGGCTCGGGGCGGGCTCGATCAGCCGGCGTCCGCTGGGCTACGCGATCGTGGGCGGGCTGATCTTCTCGACCGCGCTCACCCTGTATCTGGTGCCGGTCGCGTGGACGCTGCTCGAGGGCGCGCGGGAGCGGGTGATGGGGCGGCGCGGCGCGCGGCTCGCGGGCGAGGCGGCAGACTGATGCTCGCGTTGTTGGCCGCTCTGCAGCTCGCGGGCGGCGACTCGCTGCCCCAGGTGACGCTGGGCGAGGCCCTGCGCCGGTCCGCCCAGCTCGATCCCGGCTACGTCGCCGCGACCGGCGCCGTCGCGACCGCCGCGTGGAACCGGCGGGCCGCGCGGCTGCTGTTCATCGTGCCGGCCATCACGCTGAGCACCGACTTCACCTGGTACTCGATTCCCTCCTTCAACTTTGGGACCGAGACCCAGACGCGGAACGCGGTGGGCGCGCGCGTGGACGCGCGGCTCGACCTGTTCACCGGCGGGCAGAAGATCGCGGGGCTGCGCCGCGCCAACGCGGAGGTCGAGGGCGCCGAGGCGGGAGAGCTGCGCTCACGCTTCGCCGTGGCGGTCGCCACCGAGGCCGATTACTACGCCGTGCTGGCCAGTCGCGAGCTGCGGCGCGTGGCGGACGAACGGGTGCGCCGGGCCCGCGAGCAGGTGGTCGTGGCCCGCGCGCGGGTGCTCTCGGGCGCGGCGGTGCAGACGGACTCGCTCCAGCTGCTGCTCGAGCTGGCCCGCGCGCGCGTCTCGCTGATTCAGGAGGAGACGGTGCTGCGGGTGTCGCGCCTGCAGCTCGGCCGGCGCATCGGGCTCGACACTCCGGTGGACGCCGCGCCCCTCGACACGCTGCCGGCGCCCGATCTGCCGATCGCGCTGGAGGACGCGGTGGTGCAGGCCCTGGCGCAGGGTCCGGACTACCGCGTGGCCCGTGCCGCGGAGCGGGTGGCGGACGCGGACGTGATGGCGCAGTGGGGCAGCTACCTGCCGCGCGCGACGCTCGCCGCCTCGAGCGGCGCGTTCGACGATCACTTCTATCCCCAGGCGAAGACGCGCAGCGTGCTCAACCTGACGATCAGCCTGCCGCTATGGGACAACGCGCAGCGCGAGATCGCGCTGACCCAGGCCCGCGCGCGACGCGACGTCGCCCGGTCGGTGCGGGCGGACCTCGAGCGGGCCGTGCGTCGCGACGTGACCGACGCCTATTACACCTACAACTCCGCCCGCGAGGCCGCCGCGGTGGCGGCCGAGGCGCGGGTCGTGGCGCGCGAGGCGTTTCGGGTGCAGGAGACGCGCTACCGGTCGGGCGCGACGACGATCCTCGATCTGCTCGACGCGCAGGTGGGCCTGACCGACGCGGAAGCGGGGCTGGTGCAGGCCCGATACATCGCCCGGCTCGCGCTGGCCGGGCTCGAGGCGATCCTGGGCGAGCGGCTCTTTCCGGTGGGAGACGAGTGATGAGCATGGGCGTCAGAGGAGTGCTGGTCGCGATCATCGTGGCGGGCGTGGCTGCCTGCAAGAAGGCGGCGTCGGACGGCGGCGGGCAGGGCGGCATGCCGCCGATGCCCGTCGAGGTCGCCGTGGCGCTCCAGGATACGGTGGTGGACGCGATCCCCGCGACGGGCCAGGTGGAGGCCCTGCAGGCGGTCGAGCTGCGGCCGGAAGTCGAGGGCCGCATCGTCGCGATCCTGGTGCGGGAGGGCGACACGGTGGAGCGTGGCCGGGCGCTCTTCAAGGTGGACGACGCCGAGCTTCAGGCGCAGGTGGCGCAGGCCGCGGCGGAGCGCGATCTCGCGGCGCAGGCGCTGGAGCGCGCGCGCCAGCTCATCGCGCAGAACGCGTCCTCGGCGGCGGACATGGAGCGTGCCGAGGCGACCGCGCGAGGCAGCGAGGCACAGCACCAGCTCCTCAAGATCCGGCTGGATCGCACCGTCGTGCGCGCGCCGTTCGCGGGCGTCATCGGGCGCCGGCTGGTCAGCCTGGGGGACTACGTGAACACGAGCACCCGGCTGTTGACGCTGCAGACGGTGAACCCGCAACGCGCCGCGTTCCAGGTGCCGGAGCGCTACGCCGAGCGGCTGCGCCTGCGCCAGCTCGTCACGTTCCGCGTGGCGGCGCTGCCCGGGCAAGAGTTCATCGGCGAAGTGGATTTCGTGGACCCCGTGGTCCAGCTCCCCGGGCGCACCATCCTCATCAAGGCGGTGGTGCCCAATCCCAAGCGCCAGCTCCAGTCGGGCATGTTCATCGAGGCCAAGCTGGTGACCGAGATCCGGCCGAGCGCCGTGGTGATCCCCGAAGATGCGGTGATCCCACTCCAGGGCCTGAGCATCGTGTGGGTGGCCAAGGACGGGAAGGCGGAGCGCCGCGAGGTGAGCCTCGGCGTGCGGACGGCGGGGTTCGTGGAAGTGCGGAGCGGGATCGACGCGGGTGAACAGGTCGTGGTGGCGGGCGCGGAGCGGCTCATGCCGGGCGCGCCGGTGTTGCCGACGGTCGTGGAGCGGGGGCCGGTGGGAGAGGAAGAGGGCAGGGGGAAGCGGGAAGGCTAGGGTCCTTCCCCCGGCGGGATCAGCTGCACCGACGTGTTCTTGTAGATCGAGTCAGCCGTCACCAGCGCCCGCGCCGCCAGGTCGGGGCTTCGCCCGCGCAGCCCGAGCGCCAGCGTCTGATAGGTCAGCCCGTAGAGCGTGAGAATCCCCTCGGACGGATGATCCACCCACCCCCGCGGGCGGTACCGCGCCGCGGTGTCCCCGTGGTACACCTCGAACGCGAGCGTCGAGCTGCGGGGCAGGTTCACGAAGCCCAGCTGCGCGAGCGCTTGGATGCTGTCGGACGGGATGATCGGCGTGGGCCGCAGCACGCGCGCGAACCCGTGGCCCTCGAGGTGGCCGGTGAGGCTGAACTGGTCGGCGTACAGCCCCACGGTGCGTGAGAAGGTGATGGGGCGCTTCCCCAGCTGGTCCTTGATGATCTGCAGCACGGCGATGTCGGCGCGCTCGAGGTAGGAGCGCCCCAGCAGCTGGGGGTCGAGCGGGACGTCGATGCCACCCAGGCGCACGACCTGCCGCTCCTGGAGGAGATAGAACGGCTGCAGGGCGGCGAGCTCCTCGTCGGAGAAGCTCATGAGCCGGCCTGTGGGTTTGGGCCAGGTCCGCCCCCGGTAGAGGGCGGGCGCCCGGTCGGGCTCGAAATCGTAGATCGGCCGGCGCTGCAGCTGCCGCAAGTGCCAGTCGGTGTTCGCCAAGGAGAGGTTGACCACCGTCACGTCGCGCCGAATGCCCTCGACCTCCTGGGCGTACCACAGGGGGAAGGTGTCGTTGTCGCCGGCGGTGACGAGGATGCCGTAGGGCTCCACCGTCTGGAGCAGGTCGTAGGCCCAGTCGCGGGCGAGGGTCTCCCCGGCGCGAGACGCGGTGAGGCGGTTGCCGGCGAGAGGGATCAGGGCGAGGGCGAGCACGGGCGTGGCGAGCCACCAGCGGCGCGCGTCGTCGCGGACGCGCGGGGCGAGCCACTGTTGCACCCACTCCATCAGGGTCGCGAGCCCCATTCCTACCCAGACGCCCCACACGGCGAACGAGCCGAGGTAGAAGTAGTCGCGCTCGCGCACCTCGCGCTCGAGCGACGGCCGGTCCAGGTACTGCGAGTAACCGTACTTGAAGTTCAGATAGAAGATGAGCAGGAACGTCAGGGTGAAGACGAGGGCCGTCATGGCGAGCGCCGAGCGCCGGTCCGCCTGCCAGTGCCGCCACGCGCCCAGCAGGCCGACGAAGAAGAACAGCACCGCCAGCCCCCGCCGCGCGCCGGCGCCGAAGTCGTGGCCCCACTGCCAGCTGAAGTACTCCCACCACATGCCGATCTGCGCGATGAAGGTCGCCTGGCGGGTCGTAACCGGAGGCTTGCCGTACTGCTCGCGCGTCAGCACGGACAAGAGCGCGTCCCGCGTGACCGGCTCGCCTTCGTTGATCGCCGGGAAGTGGGCGGCCCGGATCGGGAGGAAGGCATAGAGCGAGACCCCCACGACGGCGACCGCGAGCATGACGAGCGCGAAGCCCCAGTTGCGGGCGTAGATCGCGTACAGCAGCGCGCCGACGTAGAGCACGGCGGCGGCCTTGAGCGGGTCGGCGCGCTCGAGCCCCGATCCCACGATGAGCGCGTACGCGGCCATGAACACCAGGAACTGCGACCATTCCACGCGGCGCCGCTCCGGGTCTTCGGGCCGCCGCGGGCGCAGCGGCGGGAACAGCAGGATGGCGACCACGGGGCCCACCAGGACGCCCATCATGTGGTTGGTCGAGGTGAGCGCCAGCAGGTACACGATCAGCAGCAGGTGGTGGTCGTGCGCCTGCCCCGCCGGTTGGTCGTCCCAGCGCACGATGAGCCAGAGCACGAGCGCCACGGAGAGCAGGCTCAGCGTGTACACCTTCTCGTTCACGACCGACTGGTTCCACACCGTGAACGCGGTCGCGGCCAGCAGGGTGCCGGCGAGAGCGGCGAGCCGGCGGGGCCATAGCGCCGGCACGATGCCGCGGAGCCAGCGCTCCCCGATCAGGAACCAGCACCCCGCGGCGACTGCGCTCGTCGTGGCCGCGAGCAGGTTGATCCGCGCGGCATAGCTGGCCGCGACCGGCAGCAGTCCCCAGACGTGCGCGATGAGCACGAATAGCGGGTTCCCCGGCGGGTGCGGGATGCCGAGCACGTAGGCGGCGGCGATGTACTCCGAGGTGTCCCAGAACTGCGTCGTGGGCGCCAGGGTCAAGGCGTACAGCACCAGGGCCCCCAGGGAGACCAGGGCGGCCATGCGATACGGCGGCTGCAACGCGGCGTCGTGGCTCATAGGTGGCGAAAGGTAGTCTAGTGTCGAAACTGCCGGGTCCCCGTGAGCACCATGGCCACGCCGTGCGCGTCGGCGGCCGCGATGACTTCGGTGTCCCGCACGGAGCCGCCCGGCTGGATGATCGCGGTCACGCCGGCGCGCGCCGCTTCGTCCACGCCGTCGCGGAACGGGAAAAACGCGTCGCTGGCGAGGCTCGCGCCGCCGGGATCGTGCCCCTGCTGGCGGGCCTTGTGCACCGCCAGAAAGGAGGCGTCCACCCGCGACATCTGGCCCGCCCCGATCCCGATCGTCGCTTCGTCTTTCGCGAGCAGAATGGCGTTGGACTTGACCATCCCGACGGCCGCCCAGGCGAACCGCAAGTCCCGCCATTCTATCGCCGTGGGCTCGCGCCCGGTCGCGACCCGCCAGCCCGTTTCGCCGGTGTGGCGGAACCGATCCTGCGCGAGGAAGCCGCCGCGGATGCGCTTGAAGTCGAGCGTGGGAGGATCGCCGGGGCGGGGGAGGGGGAGCGCGACGAGGCGGAGGTTCGCTTTCTGACGGAACACGGCGAGCGCCGCCTCGTCGAATCGCGGCGCCACCACCACCTCGACGAACAGCTCGCGCATGGCCTCGGCTGCCGCCCCGTCCACGGCGACGTTGAACGCGATCACCGAGCCGAAAGCGGAGGTCCGGTCGGTGGCGAGAGCGCGCGCGAACGCCTCCGCCGGGCTTGCGCCGAGGGCGATGCCGCAGGGGGTCGTGTGCTTGATGACGGCGCACACCGTCCGCCCCGCCCCCTCGGTCCACGGCGCGACCGCGGCGACCGCGGCGTCCACGTCGAGCAGGTTGTTGAAGGACAGCTCCTTGCCTTGATGCTGCACGAGGTCGCGCACGCCGTGCGGCTCGTCGGTGGCGTACAGCGCCGCGCGCTGATGCGGGTTCTCGCCGTAGCGCAGTGCCTGCTGCCGCTCGAGCGCGAGGGTGAGCCGGTCGGGCAGGGGCGGCGCCTCGCCGGAGGGCTCGAGGTAGGCGGCGATGGCGGCGTCGTACGCGGCCGTGTGCGCGAACACCCGGGCGGCGAGGGCCCGCCGCTCGGCCGGGGTCGGCCCGCCCGCGCGGAGCGCGGCGATCACGGCGGGATAATCGTCGGGATCGACGACCACGACGACCGCCGCGTGGTTCTTCCCGGCCGAGCGCAGCATGGACGGCCCCCCGATGTCGATCTGCTCGATCGCCTGGTGGAACGCGGTCTCGGGCCGCGCCGCGGTCTCGCGGAAGGGGTAGAGGTTCACGGCGACGAGGTCGATCGGCGTGATGTCGTGCGCGGCGAGGGCGGCGCGGTCGCCGGGGTGATCCCGCCGGGCGAGCAGCCCGCCGTGCACCTTGGGATGCAGCGTCTTCACGCGGCCGTCCATCATCTCGGGGAATCCGGTGACCTGCTCGATGGGGACGACCGGGAGTCCTTCGCGCCGCAACGCTTCCGCCGTGCCCCCGGTCGAGACCAGCTCCCACCCGAGCGCCACGAGCTCGCGGGCGAATTCCGCGAGCCCGCGCTTGTCGGACACCGAGAGCAGCGCCCTCACCAGCGCTCGGCGACGGCCCGCACCAGCTCGGCCAGACTCACAAGGTCGCGCAGGTCGATCACTTCGGCCGGCGAGTGCGAGTAGCGCAGCGGCCAGGCGAGCGGCACGTCCACGACGCCGTAGGAGGTGAACACCGACCCGTCGTTGCCCCCGTTGGTGGTGCCCACCTGGAGTGGGACGCCGCGCGCGCGGGCGACGGCGACGAGGGAGTCGACGTAGGCGGCCGGCGTCACGGACGAGTTGTCGAGCGCGCGGGCCACGGCCCCGCGGCCGAGCGGGGCAAGCCCGAAATTGGGCAGCTCGAGGGGCGAATCGGCGGACACGAAGGTGTCCACCGCGTGCACCCGCCGGGGCGTCGTGCCGAGGGCCGCCGCGACGACCGCCGCCCCCTCGAGCCCCACTTCCTCCCGCACCGACCAGATGAAGATCACCTCGTGCGTCAGGCGCGACGGGTCGAGCCGGCGGAGCGCCAGGATCTGCGCGGCGGAGCCCACGCGGTCGTCGAACGAGCGCGCCGTGGCGCGCGTGCCGGCGAGCCGCACGTACTGCTTGGGCATCGTGACCGTGTGGCCCGGTCGGACACCGCGCGCCTCCGTGGCGGCGCGGGAGCCGGTGCCGAGGTCCAGGCGCAGGGGTGGCGGGGTGCGCCGCGTGGCGCCCGAGTCGCGCGGCAGAAAGACACCGGGCACGATGGCGCCGCCGGTGTGCACTAGCGCGGGCTTGGCCTCGAACAACGAGGGGAAGAACCCGCCGCGGGTGCGGAGCTCGAGCGTCCCGTCGTCCCGCACCCCGGTGACGGTGAAGCCGATCTCGTCCAGGTGGGCGATGAAGACCACGACGGGATCGCCCCGGCCGACGCGGACCCAGAGGTTGCCGGCGCTGTCGGTCTCCGACCGGGCCCAGGCGGGAAGGAGCCGCTGCACCGCGTCGCGCACCGGTCCCTCGGCGCCCGAGACGCCGTAGGTTTCGACGAGCGTGGCAAGGACGGACTCGGCTTCCCGGAGCCGGGATGTGTCCTGGGCGGATGGGCGGATGGGCGGATAGGCGGATGGCGCGCCCTGGGCGGATAGGCGGATGGGCGGATAGGCGGATAGCGCGAAGGCGCCCGCGATCCACGCAGCATACGCCCACGCGCCGATCCGCCTATCCGCCTGTCTCATCGCCCCATCCACACGACGATGTCGCGCGCCAGGGCATCGGCGTCCGCGAGCGCCACGGTCTCCA
>CAZVSO010000010.1:0-9076 GCA_964629425.1 uncultured Gemmatimonadaceae bacterium | reverse complement strand
GCGCGTCGGGAGCGTCAGCTCGCGGATCTCGGCGAACGGTCCCTGCAGCGCCTTGACCGTGCCCAGGCCGGCATTGGTCGCGTACAGGCTCTGCACCGTGAACGCGACGACGACGGTGCCGCGGGAGACGGGTTTGGCGCGCGCCGCGGCGGCCAGCGCGGCGCAGGCCGCGCGGCGGCCGGCGACGGGGGCGGCCAGCAGCCCCTCGCCGTAGCGGTGCGGCCGCTTGGTCAGCGCGACGGGCGAGAGCATTCCGATGCCGAGCGCCTCGGTCGCGCCGCGCGAGGCCGCGCCGACGTCCACGAACGCGTTGTCCACGGTGAAGGGAGCGTCGGCCCCCGCCGACCGCCCCCGCGTCAGGTGGGTCGAGCGCACGGCAACGACGCCGGGGACAGGCCCGCGGCGCCCGAACAGCGTGACGCGGTGTCCTTCGAGTTGCTGATCGAACAGAGGGTTGGACGTGCGTGCCCCCACGCGCCGCAGCGTGAGATACCCGTCGTCGCGGAGGCCACCCACCACGTAGCCGACCTCGTCGAGCGGGCAGACCACCAGTCGCCGGGGCTCGCCGCTGCCCAGGATGAGCGTCACGTTGCCCGCGCGGTCGCGCGCGCTGCCCGGAAGCAGGGCGAGCAGCGAGTCCGTCATCGCTCGCTCGTAGCCGGTGACCGCCGTCATGCCGGCGAAGCGAACGGCGAGCACATCGACACCGTCGGGCGTCTGGGCAGCGCCGGCGATGGGAGCGAAGGCGAGCGAAAGAGCGAGAATGGGGAGAGGGGAGCGGGGAGCGGGACCTCTCGGTGCGCGGCGAGCCACGCCGATGTCGGTCGGGCATCGGAGCATCCCTCTCCCCTCTCCCCTCTCCCTCATCTCGGGCTCCCTTGTCTCAGTTCCCACGCCAACTCGAGCACCACCCGCGGCAGCAGCTCGTGCTCGGCCGCGAGCACACGCGCCGCGAGCGTGTCCGGGGTGTCGCCCGGCTGCACGGGCACGGGCTGTTGCGCGATGATGGGGCCGCGGTCGTACTGCTCGTCCACGTAGTGCACCGTCGCTCCGGAGACCGCCGCTCCGCTCGCCAGCACGGCTTCGTGCACCCGCCGGCCGTACATGCCCGGTCCCCCGAACGCGGGGAGCAGGGCCGGGTGGATATTAATCATCCGACCGCGAAAGCGCGCGACCACCTCGTGCGGCACCAGCTTGACGTATCCGGCGAGGACCACGAGATCCGCATCCCCGATCGCGGCCAGTAGCTCGGCGGGGTTCGCGGGGTCTCGCAGCGCCACCGCGGCCACGCCCGCCCGGCGGGCACGGTCGAGCGCGCCGGCGTCGGGCCGGCTGGAGATCACGCGCGTGACGGCGGCGGGAGCCGCCGGGTCCAGCGCGTCCAGCAGCGCCTGGAGGTTGCTGCCGCCGCCCGAGGCTAGGACGGCGACCCGCACCGGTGTCACCGGTCGCAGCTCGTGAGCGACTTGGGCTTCGAGCCGCCGGTCACGCTGAGGGTGAAGGGGCCCAGGCCGTAGCGGTCGGCGGTGCTGACGACGATCGTGTACTCCCCATCCCGCGGGAAGGTCACGGTGAGGCGGGCGTTACAGCGGCCGCCCGAGTCATCGTCCTGCGGCTCGCGCTCGAACCCCGGTCCGGCGACGAACAGGTAGGGGTCGAACGCGTCGGAGTCGAGGTCGATCGTGACCGTGCGCCCCGCAATGCCGTGCGTGACCCAACGCTCCGCATACGCGCTGTCGGCGCGCCGCAGCACGTCCTGTTTCGTGAGATCCCCGCGAATCGACTGCCCGACGGCGATCGTGCGCTCGGGCGCCGGGGCCTGGCCCGCCAGGCCGCCGCTCGACGCGCCGAGGAGCGTCAGGGCCATGACGGCTCTCGCGAGCGAGGTCATGCGGCTCCAGGCCGCAGTATTTCGTCCACCGCCGCCGTCAGGTCCGCGACGACGCGCGCGCCGAGCACCGCGGCCTGCTCGCGGTGCCCAGCGCCCTCGCCGGTCAGGACCAGAATGCCGCTCGTGGCGCGCGGGCCCAGGACTCGCGCCGGCGCGATGTCGCTCAGCCGGTCGCCCAGCCAGAACGAGCGGGCGAAGTCGATCCCCAGCGCCGTGGCCGCGTCGCGGAACAGCTGGGTGCCGGGCTTGCGGCAGGGGCAGGGACCCGTGACGTCGGGGTGATGGGGGCAGTACCAGGCGCCGTCGAGCCGCGCGCCGTGTGCGAGGAGGAGCTCGACCAGGCGGCGCTGCACCGCCTGATAGTCCGTGACGTCGTACCGCCCGCGCGCGATGCCCGACTGATTGCTCACCGTGACGACCAGGTAGCCCGCCTCGTTCAGCCGGCGGACGGCGGCGGCCGCGCCGGGCAGGAGCCGGACCCGGCCCGGCTCGTGCAAGAATCCCGGGTCCTCGATGAGGGTCCCGTCGCGGTCGAGGAATGCGGCCGGCCGGCCGCGGTCAGCCATCGAGGGCGGCGGCGAGCGCGCGGCGCGCGCTGTCGAGCTGGTCGGCGGGGATCGTGCGGGGATCGAGCAGGACCCGGTCGTGCTCGATGCGGGCGATGACGGGCGGGGCCCCGCTCCGCAACCGCGCTGCCAAGCCGTCAGCCGTCAGCGTGTCAGCCGTCAGCTCCACCAGGACGGTCCTGAGCTTGGCACCGGGAAACGAGCCGCCGCCGACCTCGGATTCGCCCTCGACGAGCCGCGCCGACGCCCTACGTGCGACGACTTCGTGCAACGCCTCTGCGCGACGCCGTATCGTCTCGACGTCTTCCGTCAGCATCCGGAGCACCGGAATCTCGCGCCGCGCGATCTCCGGATCCCGGTACAGCGCGAGCGTGGCTTCGAGCGCGGCCAGCGTGAGCTTGTCGGCGCGGACGGCGCGGGCGACGGGGTCGGTGCGGCAGGCTTCGATCGCCGGCGCGGCGCCGAGCAGGATGCCGGCCTGCGGTCCGCCAAGCAGCTTGTCGCCGCTAAACACGATGAGGTCCACCCCGCTGGCCAACGCTTCCTGCACCGTGGGCTCGCCCGTGAGACCCCAGGTCGCGAGATCGAGCAGCAGGCCGCTGCCCAGGTCGTACAGGCTCGGCACGCCGCGCTCGCGCGCGAGCGTGGCGACGTCGCGCGCCGCGACGTCGGTGGTGAACCCGGTGACCTGGAAGTTGGAGCGGTGCACTTTGAGGAGGAGCCGGGTCGCGGGGCCGAGCGCCCGGCGGTAGTCCTCGAGATGGGTGCGGTTGGTCGTGCCGACCTCGACGAGCGTCGCGCCCGAGCGGGCCAGGATGTCGGGGATGCGGAAGCTGCCCCCGATCTCGACCAGCTCGCCGCGCGACACCACGGCCTCGCCCGCGCGACCGAGCGCGGACAGCGCGAGGAGCAGGGCGCCGGCCGCGTTGTTGACGACCAGGGCGTCCGCCGCGCCGGTGAGGTCCACCAGCAGGTCGCGGCAGTGGGCGTGGCGCGAGCCGCGGGTGCCGCGCCCCAGGTCGTACTCGAGCGCCGCGTAGCCCGCCGCGACCCGGGTCAGCGCCTGGAGGGCGGCGGGGGCGAGCGGGGCGCGCCCGAGGTTGGTGTGCAGCACGACGCCCGTGGCATTGATCACGGGGAGGAGCGAGGACTCGGCGAGCGCTTCGGCCCGGGTGCGGACGACCGCCGCCCACCCCTGCGCGGGCGCCACGCCGCCCCGCGCACGGACGGCGTCGAGCACCTCGCGCACGGCGCGCACGACGAGGCGGCGCGGGTGAGGGCCCACGAGCGCCGCGACGGCGGCCTCGGCGAGCAGCGCGTCGACCGCGGGCAGGTGCCGGCGGGGATCGCTCACGGCGGTGGCGTCGTGTCGCGCGGCGCGGCGCGCTTCGGCATCGTGAGCACGGCCTGGCCGTCGGCCACGGCGCCGTTGAGGTTGCGTGCGCCGGTGACGCGAACGAGGAACTTCGCGTTGGCCGCGAGCGGCTGCCGGACGCGGACGACGAGGCGGTCGAAGGGGACGGGCCGCTGGGCCAGGAGGCGGCGCAGCGCGGCGGTGTCGGACGGGGCCCCAGCAGCGGGGGCCCCCTTCGCAGCAGCCCCGCGGGCCCCCGCTGCTCCGCGGACCCCCGCCGCTGGTGGCTGTGCAGGTGCCGGGCGTGGCTTCGCGGCGCCGGGGCCCCCTGCCGCTGCGGCTCCGGGTGCACCGGGCGCTCGCGGTGCCGCCGTGTCGCCTTGGGCCCGTCGCGCCGAGTCCGCTGCCGCGCGCTCGCGGGCGGTGAGCGAGTCGTACTGCGTTGGCAACAGCACCAGCGCCACTGGCACCGGCGTCGAGTCGGGCAGCGCGAGCAGGCGCACGCGCGCGGTGTCCAGCCGGTCGGACGGGTCGAGGTGCTGCGCGAACACGAGCCGGAGCGTCACGGAGTCCACGGGGTCGGCGGAGCGCAGGCGCGGGCCCGCCGTGTCGTGCGCGAAGGCCCACAAGACCGTCGTGGCGCTGGAGTCGATGCGCACGAGCGCGGAGTCGTAGGCCTCCCGGCGGTCGAGCCGGCGATTGCCGTTCTCGTCCCGCAGGGCGTGCACGACGTAGTCCCCCGGCGGGATCGCGGCGAGGCGGAAGCCGCCGGCCGAATCGACCCGCGCGAGGTAGCCGGTGGTGTCGCCGCGCGGCGCCACCCGGATCAGGCCCTGCGCCAGCGCGCGCTGCCCGGTCCAGTCGAGCGCGGTGCCGGAGACCACGGCGGACGGGATGACGGGGCCGGTCGAGAAGACGACGACGCGGCCGTCTCCCAGGCGGTTGCCGCGCAGGTCGCGGATCCCCGGGAGCAGCTCGAGCCGGTAGACCCGGCCGCGGCGCCATCCCTCGCGCGGTTTGACGCCGATCGCCGTGCGCCGCCACGAGACTTCCACGTCGCCGGTGACGGGGGAGAGGAGGATCTGGCCGTCGAGTCCCGCCGCGCCGCCGCCGCCGAAGCTCCCCCCGCCGCCGCCGCCCCCCATCTCGTCGATCACTTCGTCGAACTGCAACACGACCGCGTCCTTGAGGGACGGGACGACGGCGCCCGATTCCGGGAGGACGCGGACGAGCGCCGGCGGCTGGGCATCGGGCGGCCCGCCGGGTGGCGCCTCCACGTTGGCGCACGCCACCCCGGCGACCGCGCCCAGGCTCAGGAGCAGCCCAGCGCCTTGAGCTTGTCGGCCAGCGCGCGCCGCTGCTCCTGCCACGCTCGCTCCTTCTCGCGCTCACGCGCGACGACGTCGGTCGGCGCGCGGGACACGAATTCGGTGTTGGTGAGCCGGGCGGCGAGACCGGCGAGCTGCCGGTCGAGCCGCGTGAGGTCATCGGACAGCCGTTTGCACTCGCGCGGCAGGTCCAGGGCCCCTTCCAGCGCGACGAACACGTCCGTGCCGTCGGTCAGGACCGCGTGGGCCCCCGATTCCGTCTCGCCTACCTGGAAGGCGTCTGTGTCCTCTACGTACACCTTCAGCTCGAAGCCGAGCGTGCTCAACCCGGACAGCCGAACGATCGTGTCCCGCTCGCCCTCAAGGGCCAGGCGAACAGCCTCCGTCGCGACCGAGACCTGTGCGCTGGGCCGCGCGGTGGGTGGAAGGCGGTACTCCGCCCGGATGCTGCGAATGGCCGACACCGCTTCCTGCACGCGCGCAAAGTCCACGTCGGCCTCCGCGTCGGCCAGCGCGGGGCGCGCCGCGGGCCAGGGCGCCAGGGCCAGCAGCTCGTCGTCGCGGCGGCCGGGGAGCTTCTGCCACAGCTCCTCGGTAATGAAGGGGACGACCGGATGGAGCAGGCGGAGGACCGTGTCGAAGCAGTACGCGAGGACAGCGTGGGCAGCGGCGTCGGAGCCGGCGCCCCCCGTCGCAGCAGCCTGGCGGGCCCCCGCTGCTCCGGAAGACGCCGGCTCCTCCGTCGCCAACCGTGGCTTCACCGCCTCCACGTACCAGTCGGCCAGCTCCTTCCACGCGAAGTCGAAGCAGCGCTTCGCGGCCTCGTCGAGCCGGAACTGCTCCAGGGATGCCGTGGCCTCCGCGATCGTCGCCTGGGCCCGCGACAGGATCTGCCGGTCCGCCAGGGTCAGCGACGCGCGGTCGATCTTCTCGATCGGCTCCACGCGCTCGGGCAGCTGCGCCAGGATGAAGCGGCCGATGTTCCACAGCTTGTTGGCGAAGTTGCGGCCCGGGGCGAACGTGGCGTCGAGGTCGCTGGGGTCGAGCATGAGGTCGCTGCCGACCGCCGTGCCCGCCACCACCGTCCAGCGCAGCGCGTCGGCGCCGTACAGCCGCACCACGTCGAGCGGATCGATCCCGTTGCCCAGCGACTTGGACATCTTGCGGTGCTGCGTGTCGCGCACGGTGCCGTGCAGGTACACGGTACGGAACGGCTCCCGCCCCAGGAAGTGGAACCCCGACATGATCATCCGGGCCACCCAGAAGAACAGGATCTCGGGCGCCGTGACCAGGGTGTGCCCGGGGTAGAAGCGCCGCAGATCGGCCGTGTCGTCGGGCCAGCCGAGCGTCGAGAAGGGCCAGAGCCAGGACGAGAACCAGGTATCGAGCACGTCGGGGTCCTGCTCGACGGGGCCGCCGCAGTTGGGGCACCGCGCCGGGTCCTGCCGATCGGCCCAGCGATGCTTGCACGCCGTGCACGTGAACACGGGGATGCGATGACCCCACCACAGCTGCCGCGAGATGTTCCAGTCGCGGATGTTGGTCATCCAGTGCTCGTAGGTCGCGCCCCAGCGCTCGGGCACGAAGCGCACCGTGCCCGCGCGATAGGCCGCGAGCGCCGGCTCGGCCAGCGGCTTCATCTTCACGAACCACTGGTCGGAGAGCCGCGGCTCGACCACCGTGTCGCAGCGGTAGCAGTGGCGCACCGCGTGCTGGTGGGGCTCGGCCTTCTCGAGCAGGCCCTCGGCCTTCAACATCTCCACGACCTTCTCGCGAGCGACAAACCGATCCAGGCCCTGGAGAGCCGGGGGGACCCGTCCCCCTTCCCCCGTCCCCCGTCCCGATTGGTCCCCCATCTTGCCGTCTTCGCTCATGACGAGCGGCATCTCGAGCTTGTGCCGCAGGCCGATCTCGAAATCCCCCGCGTCGTGCGCCGGGGTAACCTTGACGAATCCCGTGCCGAAGGCGGGGTCCACCGCCTCGTCGGCGATGATGGGGATCTCGATTCCCACGATCGGCAGGCGCGCCTTCTTGCCGACGAAACCGCGGTGCCGCTTATCGCCCGGGTGCACCGCGACGGCGGTGTCGCCCAGCATCGTCTCGGGGCGCGTCGTCGCGACCGTGAGGAACGGCGCGGGACCGCCTTCGACCGGGTAGCGGATGTGGTACAGCTTGCCTGCCTCCTCCTGGAACTCCGCCTCCTCGTCCGACAGCGACGTGAGGCAGCGGGGGCACCAGTGGATCACGCGGTGGCCGCGGTAGATCAGCCCCTCCTCCCACAGGCGCACGAACACCTCGCGCACCGCGCGCGAGAGCGGCGGGTCGAGCGTGAACCGCGTGCGGCTCCAGTCGCACGAGGCGCCGATGGTTTTGAGCTGGCCGAGGATGACGCTGCCGACTGCGCGCACGTACGTCCACACGCGCTCCAGGAACGCCTCCCGCCCCAGATCGAAGCGGGTGGTTCCTTCCTTCGAGAGGATTCGCTCCACCACGTTCTGGGTGGCGATCCCCGCGTGGTCGGTGCCCGGCAGCCACAGCGCCTCGCGTCCCCGCATCCGCTCGAACCGGATGAGCACGTCCTGGATGGTGTTGTTGAGGCCGTGCCCCATGTGCAGCTCGGCGGTCACGTTGGGGGGCGGGATGACGATGACGTAGGGCGCCCGGGGGGAATCGGCCCGCGCCGTGAACACGCCGCGTTCGAGCCAGCGCGCGTAGAGCCGCGGCTCGACGGCGCGCGCGTCGTACTGGGGCGGGAGCTGGAACGTCGGCCGGGGCATGGTCCAAATCTAAGGGACGGGGGACGGGGGACGGGGGACGGGTACGTCGCGATCCCACCCGTCCCCGGTCCCTCGTCCCCCGTCCCCTTGTCTGCTACAATTCGTCAATGGCTCCCGATTCCCCCAACCTCCCCGCCGCCCGTCTCGTGCGCTGGCTGGCGGTGGCCGCCCTGATCCTGGGCGCCGTGTGGCTGTACTTCCGCTACGGCGTGCGCATCGCGCCGCTCGGCACGCACGTGCCGACCCCCTGACCCATGGCCGACATCCGCGTCACGCTCCCTGATGGGAGCGAGAAGGTCCTGCCCGCCGGGGCCACGGGGGCCGACCTGGCCAAGGTGATCGGGCCGGGGCTCGCGCGGGCCGCCCTGGCCGTGCGGCTGGACGGCGAGGTGCGGGACCTGGCGCGCCCGCTGCCGGACGGCGCGACGGTCACGATCCTGACCGACCGCGACCCGCAGGCGCTCGCCGTGCTGCGCCACTCGTCAGCGCACGTCCTCGCCACGGCGGTGCGCCAGCTCTTCCCGCACGCCGGGATCGGCTTCGGGCCGTCGATCGAGGACGGCTTCTACTACGACTTCGAAGTGCCGCGGCCGTTCACGCCCGAGGACCTGGCGGCGATCGAGGCCCGGATGGGCGAGGTGGCCGCGGCCGATTACCCCTTCGTGCGCGAAGAGGTGAGCCGGGCGGAGGCGAAGCGCCGTTTCACCGACGATCCCCTCAAGCTCGAGCGGATCGACGACCTGCGGGACGACGAGGTGATCTCGGTCTATACGGACGGGCCGTTCGTGGACCTGTGCCGCGGCCCGCACGTGCCCGGCACCGGCCGGATCAAGCACTTCAAGCTGCTGCACGCGGCGGGGGCGTACTGGCGCGGCGACGAGCGGCGCCAGATGCTGCAGCGGATCTATGGGACGGCCTGGTTCAGCAAGGACGACCTCGAGGCCTACCTGCGGCGGCTCGAGGAGGCGAAGAAGCGCGATCACCGCCTGATCGGCAAGCAGCTGGACCTGTACTCGATCCAGGAGGACGTGGGGCCGGGGCTGGTGTTCTGGCATCCCAAGGGCGCCATGCTGCAGTTCCAGCTGCGGCGGTTCATCGAGGACGTGATTCTGGAGCGCGGCTACCAGCTGGTGTACACGCCGCACGTGACGCGCGAGCAG
>CAZVSO010000009.1:0-32667 GCA_964629425.1 uncultured Gemmatimonadaceae bacterium | reverse complement strand
TGGCGCCTGATGGGATTGGCCGCCGCCGCGGCCCTCGCGGGACTCGTGGTGGCGCGCCCGTTCGGCGCCGGCGGCACGGCGCATGCTGAGCTCGCACTGGCCAAGCAGCACTCGGCCTCCATTGAGTCGCAGCTGGAAGGCGTGCAGGACGAGGGACGGGTCACAAGCGGGCGCGAAGCCGCGCTCGCGGCCGACCTCGAGGACCGGATCGCCGTCATCGACGGCCGGCTGGGCCGCCTCGACGACATCGAGGCCGTGGCGCCGGAGGCCGAACAGTTGAACCTGTGGCGCGAGCGCGTCAACCTCATGGAGCAGCTCTACTCCGTGCGGATCACGCGCGCCGCCTACGTGGGGCTGTGAGCCCCGAAGGAGCGAGCAGCATGTCGTATCGGAAGGTCGCAGTCCTCGCGCTGGCCGTCATCACCAGTTGGCCTGCGGGTTTCGTGGCGCAGGAGCCGCCGCCCGCCCCCCCGGCGCCGCGGGTACGGGGGCGCGTCGCGCCCCCGATGGCATTCAGCTTCATGACGGCCAACCGCGCCCGGATCGGCGTCGTGGTCAACGTCCGCGCCGATGCCGACCAGGACCGCCACGGCGCGCAGATCGAGGCCGTCACGCCCAGCGGCCCTGCCGCGAAGGCGGGGCTCAAGGCCGGCGACGTCGTCACCAAATTCAACACCACGTCGCTCGCCGGCATCCGGCCCGAAGACAACGAGGATTCCGGTCCCGGCATGAAGCTCATCGAGCTCGCGCGAGCGCTCGAGCCGGGCGACACGGTCCGGCTCGAGTACCGGCGCGGCAGCGAGACCAAGCGGGCCACGCTCGTGGCCGCGGAGGTCGAGGCCCGGTGGAGCGTCGCCGAGCTGCCGCGGATGGAGCGTGAGTTCATGAACGTGGATCCCGAAGGCTTCCGCATGCGCATCGAGGACGGGCTCAGCGGCTTCGAGTGGTTCGGACCGCCATGGAGCGGACTGGACCTCGTCACCCTCAATCCCGATTTGGGGGATTACTTCGGGACCCGTGAGGGCGTGCTCGTCATCAAGTCCCGGGGCGATTCGACGCTGCCGCTCCGCAGCGGCGATGTGATCCTCACGATCGACGGCCGCAAGCCCACCTCCCCGTCCCACGCGATGCGCATCCTGCGCTCGTACGACACGGGCGAGGTGGTGAAGCTCGAGATCCTGCGCAAGCGCAACCGGCAGACGCTCAACTGGACCGTGCCGGAGCGCGAGCGCCATCGCATGGAGCCACGGCATCGGGAGCGGGAAGAGCCGGCGTAAGGACCGGGAGGCGGGAGGCGGGAGGCGGGAGGCGGGAGACGGGAACGCCGGAACGCCTCCCGTCTCTCGTCTCCCGGCTTCTTACCGTCCCGTCCCCATAAGGATCGCATTGGCGATCAGCCGCCACGTCCCCTGCGTGATGACCCGGAACGCCGGGTCGTCGGCGAACAGCACGACGTTGCCCCGCTCACGGCGCTCGACCGCCGCGTACACGCTCCCGGCCAGCAGCCGCTCGCTGTTGTCGGGCCACTCGAATCCCGAGACGATCACGTTGGTGCCTGTGAACGCCACGGGGTTCTCTCCCTCGCGGGACGGCGCGAGGAAGCGGTCGGTCCACAGCAGCACCGGCAGCTCGCCGCCCTCGTAACCGGAGGTGAGCCAGTGCGAGCCGTCGAGCGTGGCGCGCGCGATCACACCCGGGACCGCCAGGGGCTCGCGTCCCTCGTCGGCGGTGGGTGATGGGAGCGGCGGCCCGGGCCGTGCCGAGGGCGGGAGCGGAGCGGTGTCCGGTTTGAACTGCGCCGCCCCCTTCGGCTCCTTCACGTCCTCGAGGGTGCCGACGGGCCGGACCGACGTGAGCCCGGTGGCCGTATCGGCCACCAGCACGGCGGCGCCCTTGATCGCGATCAGCACCCCACCGGCGTCGATCCAGCGCTTCAGCCGGCCCAGTGCCTCCCCCGAGAGCAGGCTCCGCATCGCGCGGGCCCCCCCGCCCCCCCCGCCCCCCCCGCCCCCGTGCGGCAGGATCAGCACGTTGTAGTCGTCGAGCGGCAGGCGGTCGAACGCGCTGGCGCGGAACGGCGTGAACGGCACGCCGAAGCGCCGCTCGAGCAGGAACCAGAGGGCCCCGTACCCCGTCTCCGAGGTGCCGTCGCCGGCCAGCATGGCGATGCGGGGCCGGTGCACGGGCACTACCTGCTCGGAGCCGACGCCCGCGCCCCCGGTGTCGGGGAACGCGGTCATCGCCGCCGTGACCTCGACGGACAGCTCGCGCGCCAGCTGCGCGATCCGCTCGTGCACCGCATCGGAGTTGCGCTCGGTGCGCACCACCCACGTGCCCCGGGGGAAGCTCCGGCCGGCCGCGGCGAGCGGGCGCCGCGCCACCGCGACGCGGAACCCTTCGGTGGCAAGCCGCAGCGCGAGCACCGCTGCGCCGTTCCGGTCGTTGGGGAAGAGGTACGCCGACCGGGCGCGGGCGGGCCGAGGCACGGGGACCAGGGTGTCGGCGAGCGTGACGAGCGGACCCGCCACCGGCGGCACGTCGTCGGTCCAGTACGCCTCGACGCCGAACAGCAGCGGCAGCGCCCAGCCGGTCACGTCGTAGAACGCGTCGCCCTCGCGCGTGGCGTCGGTGCCGCGGCGGGCGTTGCGGGCGCGCTTGTCCAGCTCCAGCCGCACGAACTCCGGGTCGAGCGCCGGCTGCGGATCGAGCAGCGTGGCGGCGAGCCGCGCCTGCGGCTGCGCCAGGTCCACGACCAGGGTGCCCGCGGGGAAGGTGCGGCGCGCCGCCGGCGCCTCGGGACGCGCGTAGTCGTGCGCGGCGGACGCGACGAAGGTCCCGCTCGCGCGGCGCACCTCGATCTCGTTGCGCACCAGGATCTCGGCCAGCTCCATGACGCGCCGCGGGTCCCGCCCGGGCGGGATTACGACGCGCTTGAGCCGCGGCCCCCCCGCGCGCGCGTCGGCCATCCCGCTGGCGCGGAAGTCATAGTAGTCGCGCAGCAGCTCCTGGCGGTGGCGCGCCGCGGTCTCCACCGTGGCGAGCGAGGCGGTGAAGTGCCTGGCGATCCCGCCCTGGAGGGTGGCGATGCTGCCGTCGTCGCGCCGCCAGTTCAGCCCCAGCTCGCCGCCGCCGTCCGTCTCGTAGGTCATCCCGATCGCGCCGTTCAACGCGGGCCAGGAATCCCAATAGCCGGGATAGTAGAGATCGAAGATCTCGCCCACGTAGTACTGCCACCCGTGGCGGTCGAACGCCTCGGCGTTGCCCCGGCCGAACCGCTCCAGCCAGTCCCGCGTGCGCCGGGGCAGCGCCGGGTTGACCGGCAGGGCCGCGGGCGGAAAGAACATCTGCTCGGTCTGCCCGTGGTGGTCCACGAACACCTGCGGCCGCCAGCGGTGCACCGCCGCGACGAGCGCCCGCGTCTCCCGCTGCGTCAGGCCCAACGCGTCGCGGTTCAAGTCGATCTGGTAGTGGTTGTTGTTGCTCGCCATGCCCCACGGCGCGTCGTGCTCCAGGGCCGCGTGGGTCGGGTCGCCCGTGCCGAAGGCGTTGTACCACGCCACGAACCGCTCGTGGCTTTCCGGGTTGTGCGCCGGATTGATCAGCACCACGGCCCGCCGCAGCGCCTCGAGCGTGGCGGGCTCCGCGCTCGCGGCGAATTGGTACAGCACCTGCATCGCCGCCTCGAATGCCGCGCTCTCGTCGCCATCGTTCGCGTAATTGAGCCAGACCATCGCGGGCGCCTGCGCCGCGATGGCGGCCGCGCGGGCGGGCGCCGTCTTCCGCGGGTCAGCCAGCTCGTCGAGCTGCGCCCGGATCTCCTCCAGCCGCGCGATGTTCTCGGGGGCCGACACGGCGATGAGCCGCAGGACACGCCGCTCCTCGCTCATGCCGTACTCGAAGACCCGCACCCGGTCGCTGGCTGATCGGGCGATCGAATCCACGACGTGCTCCATCCGGCCGTAGGTGGTGTGGAACGCGCCCGGCTCGTAGCCCAGCAGGGCCGCGGGGCGGGGGACGGCGCCGCGGTAGGGTCCGCGCGCGTAGAAGTCGAACGGCTGCGGCGGCTCGGCCTGGGCGGCGAGCGCAGCGGCGGAGGCGATCAGCGGCACGAGAGCGAGCAGCGAGCGCATGCGGTCCCCAGGAGGCGAGAAGGTTGGTCAAAGCTCTCCGCGCGGGGGCGCGGCGCAAGACGCGATCGGACGTAACGCTCGGTCAGTTCAGGGGTTCCGCGCTTGACAAGATATATCGGACAATATATCGTCTAGTAACATCGTCAAGTTACATCGTGAAACGACAACGTATCCGGAGGCTCGCATGAGCAGGAATTTCGAGGCGTTCGCGTTCGGCTTCGGCCCGCGGGGCTGGGGGTGGAGTGGGCGGGGCCGGCGCCGGCAGTGGTTCGAATCCGGCGACATGAAGTACGTCATCTTGAAGCTCCTGAAGGACAAGCCCCGCCACGGCTACGAGGTCATGAAGGCGCTCGAGGAGCGGATGCACGGCTGCTATTCGCCCTCGCCCGGGACCGTGTATCCCACGCTCCAGTGGCTCGAGGACGAGGGACTCGTCAGCGCGAAGGACGTGGACGGCAAGAAGATCTACGAGATCACCGACGCGGGCCGCAAGTTCCTCGACGAGCACAAGGACGTGGTCGAGGACATCTTCGAGCGCGTCAAGGACGCCGTCGACCAGGCGCTGGGCGGCGGCATGGGCGACATCAACACCGCCGTCGGCCGGCTGGTCCGCACGGTGTATCGCACGGGCTGGCGGGCCAAGGACGATGCCGCCCGCACCCGGGTGGCCGACGTCCTGCGACGCGCGGCGGAAGAAATCGAGAGCCTCGCGGCGTCCTGAATCGTGGCGTTGCGGCAAGTGGAGGGTCTGGGGTATCGTGCGGCGGCTACACTCCCGGGACCACCGCGCCACGACCACCCTGCAAGGAATCCGCATGCAACGCTCGTCGAGGACGCTGTCAACTGCGGCCGCGCTCGCTGTCGCCGTACTCGTGGCCGCGCCCGCGGCGGCCCAGGCGCCGCCCGCCGCCGGCCAAACCGCCGCCGACCAGGCTGCCGCGCTGGCCAAGCAGCTGTCGAACCCGGTGTCCAGCCTCATCAGCGTACCGTTCCAGGCCAACTGGGAGTTCGGCGTCGGCCCCGACGAGGACACGCGCTTCCTCGTCAACTTCCAACCGGTCATGCCGTTCTCGCTGAACGACAAATGGAACCTCATCGCCCGGGTGATCGTGCCGATCCTGAGCCAGCCGGCGCTCGTCCCCGGGGGCACGGCGACCTTCGGCGTGAGCGACATCCTGTTCTCCGCGTTCTTCTCTCCCAAGGAGGGCGGCATCGTCTGGGGCGTGGGCCCGGCCCTCTTGCTGCCCACCACCGCCGACCCGTTTCTGGGGACGGGGAAGTGGGGGGCCGGTCCCACGTTCGTCGTGCTGAAGCAGACCGGTGGCTGGACCTACGGCGCGCTCGCCAATCACATCTGGTCGTTCGCCGGGGAGGAGAGCCGCAGCGACGTGAACCAGACCTTCCTCCAGCCGTTCATGGCGTACACCACCAAGGGCGCCGTCACGGTGACTCTCCAAACCGAATCGACCGCCAACTGGGAGGCGGCGAGCGGCGAGGAGTGGACGGTGCCGATCAACCTCATACTCAGCAAGGTCGTAAGGCTCGGCCGCAAGCCGCTCAGCGTCCAGTTCGGAGGCGGCTACTTCGTGGAATCGCCCACCGGAGGCCCGGAGTGGAAACTGCGGAGCGGCGTGGTCCTGCTCTTCCCGGCGCGGTAAGGCCGTAGCGCGACGCTAACTCACCGGATCCAGATCCACACCTGACCGCGACCGCCCTCGGGGGCCGGATAAAGCTCCACGGCCTCGATGTCGTTGACCTTGATCGTGGTCAGGGACCGGCCCGAGGGGAGGCCGTCGAGGTACACGACGAACGTGCGCAGCTCGGTGCGCCGGTAGCGTTGCGCGACGGCGGATGGCGCGCGCTCGAGCGCCAGGTCGAGCGTTGTCGGGCCCAGCACCCACAGCTCCTCGCGCGCCACGAGAACCGCGCGCCGGTCGTGGCGCACCTGGCGGCTGGAGAAGTCCCACAGCGCCGTGGCCCAGAAGCCCTCGAGCCCCGCCACCTCCGCCGCGCGGTCGGCGGCCAGCCCGCCGGGCAGCGGCACGAGCGGCACGTACAGCTCCCGCGAGTCGCCCTCGCGCACCACCAACGCGCGCAGCGCGGGCCCGTAACCGCTGCGGCGGATCACCACCATGTAGGCTCCCCGCCGCAGCTCACCGAGGCTGAATCCGCCGCTCGAGTCCGTCGTCCCCCGCTGCCGCGTGCCCAGCACCTCGACGGACGCCCCCGGGAGCGGCCGGAGCAGCGCGTCGAACACCCCACCCGAGATCCCGCCGTGGGGGGCGCGCACCTCGACCGGGCTCGTGGCGACGACGGTCGGGCTCAGCCGCAGGTCCACATCGGTCTGCTCGCCCGCCCGCACCACGAGCGTCGTTTCGGCCACCACGTAGCCGAATCCGTCGAACCGGACCCGGTACTCGCCCGGCCGCAGCCCGTCGAACCGGAACCGGCCGTTCGGATCCGTCTGCGTGCTCCACCCGGTCAGGATACGAACGCCCACATCCTCGATCGGGAACGCCGCGTCGTCGCGCACGACGCCGGACACGCGCCCGAGGTCGTCCTGGGCACGGGCGACGGCGGGGCGTACACCGGCGAGCCCGACGAGCACACACACCAGCTGTAGGGGCAAGCGACGCATGGGCACATAAGGTGATGCCCGAAGCGACCTGCGGCAAGAAACCGCCGAGCATCCAGCACCCGGTTCCCAAGCTGTGCTGTCTGCTCCGTGTTGAAACGGCGCCTGGCGGTGCGAGACATCGCACGCTATATCGGTGGCGGCCACGAGAGGGAATCCTCAATGCTCCGATCTCCGCCACTCGCCTCGCTGCTGCTCCTCGCCGCTCTGGGCCCCCCCCCGCTGCCGGCGCAGACGCCCTCCCCTCAGGACACCGCCTGGACGGTGCGCGAAGAGATGATCGCCATGCGCGACGGCGCGCGGCTCCGCACGTTCATCGTCGCGCCCGAGGCCGCGACCGCCGCGTTGCCGATCCTGCTCGTGCGCACGCCGTACGGCGCCGGGGGCCCGGCTCGCAACTACCCGGGCCCGTACCGCTTCCTCGCGGCCGACGGCTACGTCTTCGTGTTTCAGGACATCCGCGGCCGCAACGGCTCGGAGGGGCAGTACCTGATGAACCGGCCCCTCCGCGCCGATTCCACGGGCGTGGACGAAGCCACCGATACCTACGACACCATCGAGTGGCTCGTGCGCACCGTGCCGGGCACCAACGGCCGCGTGGGCGGCCTCGGGATCTCGTACCCGGGCTGGCTCGCCACCATGCAGGGGCTGAGCGGCCACCCCGCACTGCGCGCCGTGTCGCCCCAGGCGCCGATGACAGACACGTGGATGGGCGACGATTTCTTCCACAACGGCGCGTTCCGCATGAGCTACGGCGTGGAGTACACCTACGGCATGGAGGTGGGCGACTTCAACGTCGGGGTGCACGACATGTACGACTGGTACCGTCGCCTCGGCACGCTGTCCAACGTCCCGCGCCTGCTGGGCCGCAGCTGGCCGTCGTGGGACGGGTTCGTTGCGCACCCGAGCTACGACGCGTACTGGCAGGCGCGCGCCACCCAGCGGCACATCCGCGCCACGCCCGTGGCGGTGCTCACGGTGGGCGGCTGGTACGACCAGGAAGACATCTTCGGCCCCCCGGCCACCTACGAGGCGTTCGAGCGGTCCGACGCGCGGGACGTGAACCGCATCGTCATGGGTCCGTGGAACCACGGCGGCTGGTACGGGGCCGGCACGGCCCTGGGGCAGGTGGAGTTCGGCGACTCGACCGGCGTGTGGTTCCGCCGCGAGGTGGAGGCGCCGTTCTTCGCGTTCTATCTCAAGGACCGGGGCCCGCTCACGCTCCCGGAGGCATTGATGTTCGAGGGCGGCTCCAACCGGTGGCGGCGGTTCGACGCCTGGCCGCCGCGGGAGGCGCGGCCGCGCAACCTCTATCTCCACGCCGGCGGCCGGCTCTCGTTCGACCCGCCCACCACCACCGCGGCGGCCTACGACCAGTACGTGTCCGATCCGGCGCACCCGGTGCCCTACCGGCTCCGGCCCGTGCAGGTCACCTACTCCCGCGGGTCGGAGTGGGGCATCTGGCAGGCGATGGACCAGCGCTTCGTCGAGGGCCGCCCCGACGTCCTGGTGTGGGTGACCGAGCCGCTCGCCGAGGACGTCGTCATCGCCGGCGACTTGAGCGCCCGCCTCTTCGCCTCCACCACCGGCAGCGACGCCGACTGGGTCGTCAAGCTGATCGACGTGTATCCCGACACGGTGCCCGGCGCCCCCCGCATGGGCGGCTACCAGCTCATGGTGGCGGGGGAGATCCTGCGGGGACGCTACCGCTCGAGCTTCGAGCGCCCCGAGCCGATCCCGGCGAACCGCGTGCTCGAGTACACGGTGCGCATCCCGCCGCAGGCTTACCGCTTCGGCCGCGGCCACCGGATCATGGTGCAGGTGCAGAGCACCTGGTTCCCGCTGTACGACCGCAACCCGCAGACGTACGTGCCGAGCATCTTCGCGGCGCGGGCCGAGGACTACCGGGCGCAGACGCACCGCATCTGGCGCACGGCGCGCTCCCCGTCGCACGTCGTGCTGCCGGTGCTGCCCCCGTAGGCCTCGCCGCTCAGAACGAGCCGGCCCCGAACTCCAGGACGTAGGTCAGCTTATTGATGTCGAAGAAGCCGCGGTTCTTGATGCCGACCCGCAGGCCCCAGTATTCGGTGAGAAACGAAAGGAACTTGACCGGGCTGTGCTCGACGTTGACGCGGAACTTGAGCCCCGTCTCCAGGACGAAGTCCCAGTCGTCCACGACGGTGCCGGAGGTGTCGCGGAGCCTGACCCGCTCCGCGCCGGCCGCCAGGTACGTGTCGAGCCAGCGCGATGCCGACGGCGTGTACATGGCCATCCAGCCGAAGTCGCGCGGCACCTCGCTCGTCAGGTACATCCGCTGAACGATGTATCCCCCGGTCATCGGGTCCGTAAGATGCTTGACGACGAAGAACGGAAACACCCACGATATGCCGAGCTCGCCGTCCGCCCGGAGCGCGATCGAGAGTGACTTGAGGACCGCGCCTTCGTCGAGCGCCTTGCCCCACCGCTTCACGTCGTGCAACCCTGCTTCTGCGGGCCAGTTTGGGACCTCCTTGTCCTTCATCAGGTGCTGTAGCGTGTGGTCGTCCGTGCTGCTGGCGGGAGGGAACGGCCGCAGCTCGTACACGGCGTTGCGGCTTCCCTGCGTGTGGCGCCGCAGGGCCTGTTGCAACGGGCTGTCGTCCGGGAGCGGCGGCAGCACCCGGTGCTCGGGGCGCCGGACCTTCGCCATCCAGGACTGGTAGCCGCCCGAGAACAGCATGCCCGTCCGGATGATGTCCCGTGTACCCCACGCGTCGTTGATGCGGACGTTGACGTCGTAGCCCTGCGTGAACACGCCGTCGCCGTTCTTGTCGGTGGCGAGCGCGTGCTTCCCCTCCTCCACGAGCAAGTGCATGGGGAACTGCGCGTAGACGTCGCTGTCGAGCACGTTCCAGAACCACACGAGACCGTGCGCTTTCGCGGAGACGCGAGTGACAGCCATCACGTTGGTGGGGTTCGCGCACTGCGCGCCGCCGGGAATCCACTTCGCGAATCCCGACCACGTGTGCGGGACGATCGTGGCGCGGAATTCGGCGGGCTCGATGTCGTGCGGGTGGGCGCCGAGCCCTTCCTCGGTGCTGAAGTACGCGAAGTACGACAGTGTGAACACGGCGACGTTGCTGAGCACGAGGGAGTTCTGCGCGCTCCCGTCGTCACTGCGGACGACCGCCGGCGCGCTGGTACCGGGCCGGGTCAAGACACGGTCGACCTGATAGTACATCACCGGCCGATCCGGCACCGGCTCGCCCGGGAACGGCTCGGGAGTGCGGATGTCCGGTCCGCTGGCGCCGAGCAGCGACGGCTCGTCGGGGGAGAACCAGAGGATCGGCGCGAGGTAGGCGGCGAGCCGTGCCACGGACATCTCCCTCTGCGTGCCCCACCACACGACGCCGGGCACTTTGCTGAAATCGCAGCGCTGCCCCTGAGCGGCGGCTGCGGCGGGGCAGGCCAGCGCGAGAAGGACCGAGAATCGGGCGGTCAGCGTCATCGTGTGCGCTCCTGTTGGTCGGTGGGACCCATGCGGCGGGCGAGGGCTCGCAGGTTACGGGCCGGGGACTCGGGTGTCAACTCGAGAGTCGGACCGCCTAGCGCTGATGCGCCAGCCAGTGCGAGAGGAGCAGCGTCCAGGCGGGGCCCCCGTTGCCGACGAGGATGGCAGCGAGCAGCGCGACCTGCGCCCGATCGGGATCGGTGAGGTGAAAGCTGAGTCCGAGCAGGGCAAACCCCAGGAGCAGCCACCCGAGGCACAGCACCGCGAGCAGCAGCAAGCGGGCGCGGATCGGGTCCTCGACGCCGGCGCGGGCTATGGCACGGCGGAGCTCTTGTTGTTTGCGCTCCTCGGGGATCTGGACGAGTGGGGCAGGGGGCATCAGGGCACCGGGCGGACCCGCCGCACGGTCGCCGAGTGACAAGGCGAGCCACGGCCAGGCGATGAAAACGCTCATCGCGATACAAGCTGCGGGCCAGAGCGGTTACAGACAAGAACCCTCCCCCGTGATGCGGCTCACCGGCCGCGACCACTGGCAGGACCAAGGTTACGGGGCGACACTGCTGCATCGCAGTGGAGACCCAACGGGGGACCCCGATGGCGCAGCGCCTGGCACCACCCAGCCTGCTCGGCCTCACGCTCGCGCTCATCGCCGGTTGCGAGCTGTTGACCCGGAGCGACGGCAACCAGCGCCCCACCGCGACGATCAGCGTGCCGTCGCCAGGGGCGAGCTATCGGGGCGGCGACACGATCGTGTACGGCGGCAGTGCGAGCGATCCCGAAGACGGTCCGCTCCCCCCGGCCAGCCTCAGCTGGTGGGCCGATTTCCATCACGACACCCATACCCACCCCTTCCTGCCGGCTACGAGCGGCAGCGCAGGCGGCGTCGCCATCATCCCGACTGTCGGCGAGACATCCGACAACGTCTGGTACCGCTTCTATCTCGTTGCGGTCGATGCGGATGGGTCCGCTGACACTTTTTTCCGTGACGTCCAGCCGCGGAAGGTGACGCTGGCCCTGGCCACGGTCCCCGCCGGACTCCAGGTGACGCTCGACGGCCAGCCGCGGACGACGCCGCTGAGCGTCACCGGAGTCGTGGGGATCGACCGGGAGATCGGCGCCGTGAGCCCGCAGTCGGCGGGTACGACGATCTACTCCTTCACGTTCTGGTCGGACGCCGGGGCCGCGACGCATATCGTCAGCACGCCCGCCGCCGGCACCACCTATACCGCCAACTACACCGCCGTCCCCAACACCCCGCCGAGCGTAAGCGTCACTGCCCCGGCGAACGGGGCGAGCGCACAGGTGAACACGCCCGTCACCGTGACCGCGGACGCGAGCGACAGCGACGGCACCATCACGGTGGTCGAGTTCTTCGACGGCACGACTTCGATCGGCACGGACACCTCGAGCGCCTACAGCATCACCTGGACGCCGCTCACGACCGGCACGCGCAACCTGACCGCGCGCGCGACCGACAACCTGGGCGGCATCGATACCTCGGCGACGGTGTCGTTCACCGTGACCCCGCCCCCCGGGGCCGACACCGAGCCCCCGACGGCCACGCTCACCGCGCCCGCCGACCAGGCGACCGACTTGACCGGTGCCATCACGCTGACCGCCACAGCCACGGACAACGTCGGCGTGGTCGCCGTGCAGTTCCAGGTGGACGGCCAGAGCCTCGGTCCCGAGGACACCGCGCCGCCCTATCAGGACACGCTGCCGGCGACGAGCGCGTACACGACCGGCGTCCACGTGCTGCGCGCCCGCGCGCGCGACGCGGCCGGCAACGTGTCCCCGTGGGCCGTGGCGACCGTGACCTTCGGGAACAACGTCAACCTGCCGGCCGGCTTCAGCCGCACCACCTACACGTCAGGCCTGTCGCCCGTCACGGCCATGGCGTTCGCGCCAGACGGGCGGCTGTTCGTTTGCCAGCAGAACGGGGCCCTGCGCGTCGTGCCGGCCGGCGGCGGGTCGCCGCTCGCCACGGCGTTCCATACCTTCACCGTGACGAACGCCGGCGAGCAGGGTCTCCTCGGCGTTGCCTTCCACCCGGATTTCACGAGCAACGGATTTGTCTACGTCTACTACACGAGCCCGTCGCCCACCAACCACAATCGGATCGGCCGCATCGTCGCGAGCGCAGCCGATCCCGACGTCTCGACCGGCGTCGAGACGATCCTGCTCGACGATCTCCCGACCGTGCCGTCGGGCGGCAACCACAACGGCGGGGCGCTCCACTTCTCGCCCGTCGACGGCACGCTGTACGTCGCGATCGGCGAGCAGGGAGTCCCGTCGAACGCCCCCAGCATGACGTCGCGGTTCGGCAAGATCCTGCGCTACAACGACGACGGGGACATCCCGACGGACAACCCGTTCTTCGCGACCGCCACGGGCGTGTTCCGCGCCATCTGGGCGCTCGGGCTTCGCAACCCGTTCACCTTCACGTTCCAGCCGGTGACCGGGCGCATGTTCATCAACGACGTGGGTGCGGGCACGTGGGAGGAGGTCAACGACGGGATCGCGGGCTCCGACTACGGCTGGCCGACGACCGAGGGTCCCACGAGCGACCCGCGCTTCCGGGCGCCCATCTACGCGTACCGGCACAGCGGAGGCCTGGTGACGGGCTTCGCCATCGTGGGCGCGGCGTTCTACAATCCTTCCACGGTGACGTTCCCGTCGTCGTACGTGGGTAACTACTTCTTCGGGGACTACGTGAACGCGTGGATCAACCGGCTGGACCCGAACGACGGCAACGCGGTCTATGCCTTCGCCCGGGTCGGGAACGCGCTGTTCGACCTGCAGGTGGGGCCGGACGGCGCCCTCTACGCGCTGGCGCAAGGAGCCGGCAGCCACGTGGTGTACCGCTACCAGTCGCCGTAGGGAGGCGCTCGCTTCACGCCCCGCGCACCACGGCCAGCTGGCGCTGAAGGTCCTCGAGCTGACGCCGGATGTCGGCCACGGCCAGGGGCGGAGGCAGGACGCCGCGGAGCAGGGCCCAGCCGCGCCGCACTTCACCAACGACGCGGGCCAGGGACGCCAGGAACCACGCGACCACGGCCAGGGACAGTACACCCACCACGATGCCGATCCATCGCACGACGGCGGACCGGACCTCGCTCGCGAACTCGTTCGTTGCCGAGCGGATGTCGGCGAGCTGTGTCGGAACGGCCCCGAGCGCGGTCACCTTGTCGACTTCCCTGCCGAGGGCCTGACCTGCGGCGGCGACACCAGCCACGACTTGCTTGAACTGGGGAACCCCCGGGATCGGCACGGAGGGCAGGCGCGGCCATCCATCGGGCAGCGGCACCGTGATGGACGATGCCAGCTTGGCGACGCCGCTCGCGACACCGCTGATCGCGCTCCGCACGGCGGTGACGTAGGTGCCCAGCGCGGCGAGCCCCGAGTCGGCCCGGGCAAAGGCCTGGCGCGCCGTGTCGACTTCGGCCCGGACCCGATCTCTGTATCTCCCGGTCGCCCGCGAGATGGCGCCGACGGTGATCACCGACGATAGGGCGAACACGACGAGGAGGATGAGCGGGGCGAGCGCTCCGATGATCAGCAACGCGCCCTGGATGCGCCGGGCCATTGGGGCTCCTGACGGGGTCCGGCGTAATCAGCGGCCCAGCGCGCTGGCGCGCAACGGTGGCGCGGCGCGGGGCCGCGCGCTTATCTTGCGCGCTCCCACGCCCGCGGAGATTGGATGACCCGTCGCGTGTCGTTCGCCGGCTTGGCGATCGCCCTCGGCGCCCTCCCTGTGGTCGCCCTGAGCTGCGGGCGTGGCGAGCGTTCCGGTGACGCCGCGGTCGCGTCCAGTGGAGACTTCCGCAGCCCGACGAGCGCCGCCATGCGGGCCAAAGCGCCCGGCACCTACCGCGTGCGCTTCGAGACCAGCGCCGGCGATTTCGTGGTCGAGGTGCACCGCAATTGGGGGCCGCTGGGCGCCGACCGGTTCTACAACCTCGCCCGCAGCGGCTACTTCGACGGCGTGCGGTTCTTCCGCGTGCTCCCGGGGTTCGTCGCGCAATTCGGCATCCACGGCGACCCCCAGGTGTCCGCCGCGTGGCGCGACCAGCCGATTCGCGACGACCCGGTCCGCCGCCGCAACGCGCGAGGCACGATCTCGTTCGCGACCGCGGGCCCCGACACCCGGACCACGCAGTTGTTCATCAACTTCCGCGACAACGACCGGCTCGACGGAATGGGATTCGCGCCGCTCGGCCAGGTGGTGGACGGCATGGACGTCGTGGACCGGCTGCACGCGGGGTACGGCGAAGGGGCGCCGGCGGGCCGCGGCCCGTTGCAGGACCGCATGCAGGCCGAGGGCAACGCGTACCTCGAGCGCGAGTTCGCGGAGCTGGACTACGTGAAGCGGGCGACGGTCGTGGCGCGCTGACGGGCGTCCTGGACCAGCATCACCAATCCCTAGGGGCCGGCCGCGCGCCCACTGCGGAGCCCGCGCGCGACACGGGCCGCGAAGAGCCCCAGCACGACGGCGAGGGCGGTCAGGACGCCGAGAAAGGCCCAGGGGTGGGGCTCGACCTCTGGATCGAGCCGTAGCGCCACGACGACGCAGACGGCGAGACTCGCCAGGATCATGGCCAGGACGGCCCAGCGGATCAGCGGCGAGAGTGGTGCGCGGAATCCGGACGCCGGCTCTCTCATAGTGCTCATTCCCCGTTTCTCCTTTGTCTGATCTCCAGCATCGCCCGCGTGACCCACACCCGCGTCATCTGCTTCCGCCAGCTCAAGTCGAAGTCCGTATTGTCCATCGGTTTGGACGGCCGGTACGCCGCCTCCGCGCAGGCCGCGATGGCGTCGTTCTCGAGCCTCGTGCCGCGCAGCGCGGCCCCGGCTTCGGGGACTTCCTGCGGCCAGCTCGCCACTCCCCCCAGCACGATGCGCGCGTCCGCGACCCGGCCGCCGTCCCACTGCACCCACGCGCCGACGCCCAGGACCGGAAAGTCGAACGACCCGCGCCGCCGCAGCTTGTGATAGACCGCGTCCCATCCGTTGGGGGCCGGCAGCCGCACCTCGACCAGGATCTCGTCGGGCTGTTTCGTGAGATAGTCGATCCCGTCGTTGGCGTAGAACCGCCCGGCGGGCACGACGCGCTCCCCGCCCGGTCCCACGAGCCGGTACTCGGCGCCGATCGCGACCATCACCGGCGCCACGTCGGACGAGCTGACGGCCCAGCAGCGCGGCGATGACGGCGCCACCCAGCAGATCGCCCCGTCCTTCTTCATGCAGAAGTCGATCGCCTTGCGCCACTCGTAGGACTGGTTGTAGTAGTTGCACCGTGTGTCGAGACAGAGATTCCCGCCCAGCGTCCCCATGTTCCGCAGCAGCGGCGTGCTCACCAGCTCGGCGGCGTTCGCAACGGCATCGACGGATCGGCGGAGTGTCGGATGGGCGGATAGCTCGGTGAGCGTGATACAGGATCCAATCATGAGCTTGCCATCCGCCGACCCGCCGATCCGCCCATCCGCCCCCAGCTCGGGGATCCCCATGAGCGAGATGACGGTCCGCGGTTCCTGGTGCCGCCGCTTCATGTTGGGATAGAGATCCGTGCCGCCCGCGACGTACGCGCCGTCAGGCCCCGCGTCGGCCTTCATCGCCAGCGCTTCTGCGAGTGTCTTCGGCTGCAGGTAGGTGAAGAAAGGAAGCCGCAGCATGGCTCGAACCCTAACGCGAGCGGCAGGCGCCGTCCAGCACGGGCTTAAACCTCGACGGGTTCCGCCTGAGCCTGACCGAACAGTGCCAGGTTAGCCAGCGCCCAAGCCGAACAGCGTGCGCAGCGTTCGGATGCGGAGTAAATGGTGATCAACGTGTTCGGCACAGAACTGAGCACAATCGACGAGCCGCATCGACGACTGCAAGCGTTGATGGAAGGCACTGACACCTTGAAGCGCGGGCGACGCACTTGCCAGAGCTGCGACGAGGCGCGAACGCCGTTCGGCGAGCTCGCTGACAATCACTGGCAGCGCTCGTCCCTGGTGCCGCGACGCCGCGGCCTGGAAACGCGCCGCCTGTGCCGGAGTGTAGACATCGCGTCCCTGGCGAAGGTCCTCGAGTCGTTCCTGCCAGAGATCCTCCACAGCGGCGAGATGTCCGACATTCTGAGCGATGGACCACTTTCCGTCCGGCGGTCGATGCGCAGCGTCATCGTCGATGCCTGCGAGCAGTGGCCCCAGGCGGGGAATCAGACCCCGGAGTCGTTCGACGACATCGGCAAGCATCCAAGGGGGATGCACGAACGCGAACTGGCGTTGCGCCCAGGGGAGGCGCTCAAGGTCTGCAGTCAGATTCACGTTGTCGCTCTTGGTCGCGCCTTCATAACTCACTCGATCATCTCACTGAAAACCACGATGTAGCCGTTCGGGTCTCGAACCTCAAACTCCCAGTCGCCATAGCGCTGCTTCTTCAACGGCATCTTGATAAACGTCTGACCCCGCACGCCCTCGTAAAATGAATGAACGCCTCGCATCCGGACATACGCATCCCACAACCCTTCGGGTCGGCGTGCCGTGAGGTCCGGCTTGTGGTAGCCCGCAAGGCTAAGAAGCATGATCTCCACACCATCGCGCTGAAGACTCGCGTAGCCGTAAGGCTCGCTATCGGGAAACGTGCCGGCAATGCGGAAGCCGAGGTGTTCGGCATACCATCGCGCCGTGCCTCCCACATCTGCCACAAGGAATGTGGGAGCGACTGAACCCATGTGAATGCCGGTGCGCTTGGTCTGGGCCGTTTCAGCTGGCGTTGTCATGTTATCTGATCCGGGTCAACCCCTTGAGGATGCTGGACCACCGTTCCCGCTGGGTCGCGCCGCCCGCCGCGAAGGCGGGAACCACAATGGGAAAGGGTTACCCATCAGCTTGATTACAAACTGTTCCTCATTACTGAGCTGTTCACCGAGCGGCGGGTTCTAGCGCGATCCCAAAAAAGCAGCCACAGCTACCGCCCCAAACACAAGCCACGCCAGGTGCCGCCCCCGGGAGCCTATCAGCGTTACGACTGCCGAGACCGCGGCTGTGGCCGCAAGCACCGCACCAAGCTCGGTGCGACGGAGCGTCTCGGCAGGACGGGCGATCACGATGAAGAAAATGCCTAACCCCAACCAAGCGACGCTCGTCAGATGCCAAGCAAATCGCAGGGTGCGCTTGGTAAAGACGTCGCTCCCGAAGAGATGGGGCAGATCTGCACGACGGAACAGCCGGGTGAGAATGTATCGCTCGCCGAGATAGGAGTGGGCACCGACAAGCAGCAGGATGAGTGTCGCGCCGATGAGTAGCAGAGTGTTCATGGCCAGGGTGTTTATCGCGTGCCGTTTAACTCAAGGTAGCCTGAGTGATCCAAACATAGCCTCGGCACTCGGCGGAGCCACAGTGGGTCCGGGGGAAAAAAGCCCGGCTCGGCCCGGGGTGCGTCCCTGCGGACGCACACCATGCCGAGCCGGCAATCCAGCGCGGGGGAGGCCGCTAGCGCCGTTCCAACTTGTTCTGGCTCAGCATCGCGACGGTCAGCCGCATATCCCGAAGGCATCCGCTGTCCGCCGCCCCTTGGCGAGAATAGTTGGAACGGCGCTAGCGGGAGCCCGAAGGCCTGTCGGCCTCTCGGCCCACGCCCAGCGCCTGCGCCGCGTTCGCCAGGCGCACGAACTCGGCGCGATACCCTTCCGGATCCTCGCCCAGCGCACCGCGCGCCGTCGCGATCACGCGGCCGACGTCCGCCGCCCCACGGTGCTCCGAACCCCGCAGCAACAGCCCCAGCTCGGCCACCGCCGCCTGGAACCGGAAGTCGGTGGACGGCGAGCGGGTAGAGCCGTCCCGCACCGCGTGCGCCAGCTCCCGGCTCCGGTCGGCGTCCCGCGGCTTGTAGCGGATCTTGACGTACAGCAGCTCTGCCCCCCCCGCCTCGGTCCGCGGCGCCACCGGCCGCTGGTAGCGCAGCGAGTGCGGCACCCGCACGACGACGTCCGTTTCCGCACCGGCCGGGATCACCTCGTACAGCGCCGTCACGGAGTGACCGGCGCCGATCTCGCCCGCGTCCTTGGCGTCGTCGGTGAAGTCCTCGGCCGCGAGCATGCGGTTCTCGTAGCCGATCAAGCGGTAGGCGTGGACCCGCGCGGGGTTGAACTCCACCTGGATCTTCACGTCCTTGGCGAGGGTGAACAGCGTCCCACCCAGCTCGTGTACCAGCACCTTGCGGGCCTCGAGCAGGTTGTCGATGTAGGCGTACTGGCCGTTCCCGCGGTCGGCGATCTGCTCCATCTTCGCGTCCTGGAGGTTCCCCTCGCCGAAGCCCAGCACCGTCAAATAGACCCCGGTCTTCCGCTTCTCTTCGATCAGGCGGACCATCTCGGCGTCGCTCGACGCGCCGACGTTGAAGTCGCCGTCGGTGGCGAGGATCACCCGGTTGTTGCCGCCGCGGATGAAGTTGGCGACGGCCTCGTCGTATGCCCGTTTGATCCCCGCTCCGCCGGCCGTGCTGCCCCCGGCCTCGAGCCGGCCGATGGCCTCGAGGATCGTGCCCTTCTGGTCGCCCGGCGTGGACTCGAGCACCAGGCCCGCCGACCCGGCGTACACGACGATCGCCACCCGGTCCTGAGGCCGCAGCGCGTTCACGAGGAGTGGGAACGCCGCTTTGAGAAGCGGCAGCTTGTTCGGCGGTGTCATCGAGCCCGACACGTCGATCAGGAAGACCAGGTTGTTGGGCGGCAACCCGCGGGTGTCGAGGCGCCTGGCCTGGAGCCCGATCCGAACCAGTCGGTGCGCGGGCTTCCACGGCGCGGGCGACACCTCGGTGTGGATCGCGACGGGGTCGTCGCCCCGCGGGTCCGCATAGTCGTAGTGGAAGTAGTTCACCAGCTCTTCGATCCGCACCGCGTCTCTTGGCGGGAGCTGGCCCTGGGTGAGAAAGCGCCGGACGTTGGAGTACGAGGCGCGATCGACGTCGATCGAGAAGGTCGAGAGCGGATTGGCCGAGACCGCGAGGAACGGGTTCTCGTCGATGGGGCCGTATTGCTCGCGGTTCCCGGGCTCGCGGCGGTAGCGCCAGGGCTCGGGGCTCGGCGCGGCCGCTGCCAGCCGGCCGCGGATCGTCACCTGCGATGAGACCTGGTCGCGCGCGACCTTGCCGTTCTCAGCCTCGCTGACCGTGATGCCGTCGATCACGACCGCGGAGGCCTGCATCGTCACGTCGATCGTGGTGGTCTGTCCCGCGACCACCCGGATTCCCCGCACCTCAGTGGGTGAGTATCCGATGAGCTGCGCCCGCACCGTGTATGTCCCGGGCGGCACGGAGCCGATGAGGTAGGCGCCGCTCGAGTCGCTGACCGCGCCGAACGCGGTGCCCACCACGAGCACCTGCGCGTTGGGGAGGGCGGTGCCGCTCGCGTCGCGCACGTGGCCCGCGATGCGGCCCGTCGAGCTGTCCACGAGCGGCGTAGGCGCCACGAGCCAGGCAGTGAGGAGAAACAGTCCAACGGGCGATCCCCGGCGGACCGGTCGGAGATTGATCATACGACCCCCCTGTGGTAGTGACGGCAGTGGCTGGGCGCTCCCCGGCGGGGAGCGTGAATCGCTAGAGAGACGCCGTCTTGGAGGGAAAGACCACAGGGGCGGAGGACGGAGGGGCGGACCCCGCGGCACCGCCGCGGGGTCAACCCACCCGAAGCGGCGCGGGTGTGCGAGAACCCCGCGGCACCGCCGCGGGGTCAACCCACCCGAGCCCGCACGAGGGCGCGAGCGTGCTCCCAGGGTGGGTTAACCCGGGGCCGGTGGTGCACGCGGCGCCCGTCAGGCGCGCGCTTACTCGTGGGTCACGGCACCCGGCCGCCGAGGTTGGCCAGCGTGAACGCATAAATGTCGGCGAACTCGGCGATCACCCGGTCGACGGGCCGGTAGCCGTGGCTCCCCGCCGTCTCCACCCGGATGAGCGTGGGCCGGTCGCAGCCCTGCGCCGCCTGGAGGGTCGCCGCGAACTTGAACGAATGCCCCGGCACCACCCGGTCGTCGTGGTCGGCGGTAGTGACCAGGGTCGCCGGATAGCAGGTGCCCGGCTTCAGATTGTGCAGCGGCGAGTAAGCCAGCAGGTAGCCCACCGCGGTCGAGTCATCGGACGAGCCGTATTCCTCGGCCCAGAGCTGGCCGCCGGTGAACTTCTGGTAGCGCATCATATCCATCACACCGACGGCAGGCAGCGCGACGCCGAAGAGATCGGGCCGCTGGATCATCGCCGCCCCCACCAACAGGCCGCCGTTCGAGCCACCCCGGATGGCGAGGGTGCGCGGCGTGGCGTAGCCTTCGCGCACCAGGAACTCCGCGGCCGCGATGAAATCGTCGAACACGTTCTGTTTCCTGTCTCGCATCCCGGCGTGGTGCCAGGCCTCGCCGTACTCCCCGCCGCCCCGCAGGTTGGCCACCGCGTACACGCCGCCCAGCTCGAGCCATGTCGCCACTGCGGGCGAATAGAACGGCGTGATGCTGATGTCGAAGCCGCCGTAGGCGTACAGCAGCGTGGGATGGCCGCCGTCGCGGGCCAGGCCCTTGCGGGCCGTAATGAAGATGGGGATTCGCGTCCCGTCCTTCGACTGGTAGGAGGTCGCCCGCGTCTCGTAGGACGTGGGGTCGAACGGCGTGGTGACGGGCTCGAACGGCTCGAGCCGGCCGGCGCGCAGGTCGTAGCGGTACACGCCGGTCGGGCGCAGGTAGGAGCTGAACGCGAAGAAGACGTCGCTCCCGTCGTTCCGGCCGCTCAGTCCCGCCACCGTGCCCACGTCCGGCAAGGCCACCTCGCCCCGCGCCGCGCCGGTGAGATCGAACAGCCGCAGGCGGCTCTGGACGTCCACCAGGTAGGTGACGACGAGCCGGTCGCCGACGAGCAGGGTCTCGTTCATCACGTCCAGTCCCTCAGGGACGACCGTGCGCCAGTGGGCGCGCGCGCTGTCGCGCACGGTCGCCGCCACGATGCGGCCGCGCGGCGCTTGCCAGTTGGTGTAGAGATACAGCGTGTCGTCCACCACGCCGAGCGGATTGTTGATCGCGTCCTCCGCCGTGACGACGGGCGCGAGCGCTGCGGCGACGTCCGGCCGGCGGGGATCCCTCAGGTCGGCCACCCACAGCCGGTTGTTGGTGGTGCCGCTGCCCGAGAAGACGAAGAGCCAGCGCCCGTCATCGGAGACGCCGCCCCCGACCCATGCGGTCGAGTCGTCTGGGCGCTCGAACACCAGCCGCTCCTGACCTCCGCGCAGCGGGTGGTAGAACAGCTGGTGGTGGGTGTTGGCGGCCTGGAGGTTGGCCCCTTCTCGGGAGCCGCGGAAGCGGGAGTAGTAGAGCCCCTTGCCGTCCCGCGTCCACGAGATCCCGCTGAACTTCACCCGCGGCACCACCTCGGCGAGATCGCGCCCGGTGGCGAGATCCCGCAGGTGGATGTCGCGCAGGTCCGAGCCGCCCGCCGCGGTCGTGTAGCCGAGGGTGCGGCCGTCCGGCGAGACCGACCACTGCCCCACGGCGACCGACCCGTCGGGCGAGAGCGCGTTGGGGTCGAGCACGACCACCGCCGCGGCGCCGGGTGCGGCCTGTCGGTAGAGCACCGACTGCTTCTGGAGGCCGGCGTTGCGGCGGAACCAGAGCTGCCCCGCTTCCTGTGCGGGCACCTCCGTCCGCGGGTAATTCCACAGCGCGGTCAGGCGCTGCCGGATCGAATCCCGCCGCGCGAGCCCACCCAGGTACGCGAACGTGAGCGCGTTCTCGGCCTCGACCCATGCCTTCGTGCCCGGCGCGTCGAGATCCTCGAGCGGGCGGTAGGGGTCGGCCACCTGGCGGCCGAAATGGGTGTCGACGACGGCCGCCTGGGGTGCTGTAGGGTAGCGCCGCTGCTGGGCCGCGAGGGTCGCCGGGACGAGGAACAGCGCGGCGACCAGGATGGGTCGGTGGGAGCAAAGACGTGGCATGGTGTCTCCTCAGGTCTGTGGTCCGTGCGCTTCGGTCGCGAGGTATTAAGGATATCGTAGGGGCGCCGGACCCTCGGGGACGAGCCGACCAAGATGTTTGCGATACCGGGCCACCACCTTGTCGAGCACGTCGACGGCCGGCGACAAATGAAGCCACCGCAGCCCGCGGCCGAGCCGTCGGGTGAGCTGGACCTCGGCCAGGAGCATGACGCCCCCGCCCTCGTCGCCGGGGACGAGTGTGCCATCGCGGAGCACGACCCACCAGCATTTGCCGCGTTGTTCCTCGGCCACCGAGGCGAGCAGGCGTCCCGCCTCCTCGGATGCGAGCGGGAGCAGGGCCAGCTCCTCGCGACGGTCGAGCGTGGCGACGACCCGCGCCGCCCAGCGGCAAAATCTTCAGCCGCCGGAATAGAGCAGCACCGGGCGCCGAAGCTGCGAGTTCTCGGTCATTGGCGGGTGATCGTCCATCGCTCGCCGGAAGTCTACTCTGCGTGGCCGCGCCCGCCACCTTTACGCGCTGGTTAGCAGGTTGCTGAAAAAGTCGGAATGGGGGTCCGGCCGTCGCTCTTTTGGGGGTCCTCAATCATCACCGTGTCTCCGATCGTCGTTCTGAGGGCAAATGCGGAGGTCACCGTTCTGCGGGCGGCAGCCCGAAAACCCTATTTCAGCAACCTGTTAGGCGGCTGCTCCTGACTTTAATCGCGCCCTCACGCGCTCGTCGAGATCGAACCATCTCTGGCAGATGGAGATCACGGAGCGTTCGAGCGCAGGCGAGAGCACTTTCTGGTGATACAGGGCGAGCACAGCCACCATGACCGGTTTCGTCGCGAGCCAGAGGGCTGCTTCGGCGGATTTGGCGGCGCGCGGACTGACCAGCGGGTCCACGTTCAGGACGTGCCGGCTCGGGCTCGGCGCAATAGCGTATCTTGTCTGTATAGTGGGGTTCCCGTGCTTAGCCCAACAGAGTGGGACGTAGTAGACGTCCTCCTTCTTGTAGTCACGTTGGTCCTTGCCGAGGGCGTTCTCAAGGGCTCCAGTAAGGACGGTTCTCCGACTCCAAGGCCCGCTCTTGCAATCGCGCCACGCAAGCCACGTCTTGGCACGTTCTTCAGATGCCGCGACAAAGCCAACGGTGTAGCCGAGCTCGAAGAGAGCGGATGTGATAGTCATCGACTGAGCAATGTATCCGGCAGTCGCGCAGAGCACAGACGCGCGCAGGTCGTCCGCGATGCGCGAAAGCAGAATTGCCAGGACTTCCTCGCTTTTGCCGCTGGTGGAGGCGTCGGCAAGCTGTGCGACTTGCTTGCGTAGGGTCCGGTCGCACGTGGCGGCGAGGCTGAGAGCTTCGCGCAGCTGAGGTCGGAGTAGCTTGCGAGACAGCACCTCGGCGCTGGTCCTATTGAGAGGTCTGGCCATACCCCAGCCGTGGAAGGTGTTGAAGGGAGCGAGAGCAGCCGCCTAACGAATCGCGCATCAGCTGCGGGCGTCATGCCCGCGGGCGACCCACGACTGGACGAAGGATGATGCCCGCCGGCGCACAAATCGACGGCTTCCGCTCTTGCGCGTCAGGCTGCAGGTCGCTTCGCAGAACCTCGACCTCGATGCTGGTTCAGAAGCTCATGAACGCCGCGGACAATCAGGCCGGTGTCCAGGTCCGTGATGAGCTCGTAGTACTCATTTGCGATGCGATCGATGCCGCGCTCGACAAAATGGTGATGGCCATTCTGCGAGAATACAGACTGGAAAGCTGTGAACTCGCACAACCAGCGGCCGCCGCCCGGCGGACGTGAGCGGTTTCGGCTCTTCGCAACGCGAATGAAGAACTCCTTGCCCTCAGCGTACCGAACCATATAGCCCGACACAGTGCACGCGGGACAGGCGTTCACAGGATCGTGGTTGTCAGGGAGTGGGTGCTCGCAGGCGCCGCAGAAAGTCGGCATTGGACCCCTGGTTCGGTGTTGCCTAACGACCCGCCGCTCAGCCGCGAGCGGCGCTCACGATCGGTTCGACCAGCACAGACATCAACGTGCCGCCGTCGGCTGCAGCGGCCGATTAGGTTGCTGGCTCTGCATAGTCCATGTACTTGACCAGAATATCTCGTGTGAGGGACAGCATCTTCCATCGCTGCACCTTGTCGGTCTGTTTCGCGTTTACCCAATTGCCGTGGCGTACTGCGTCCGCGTATTGCTTCACAGTGCTCGTAATCGCGTTGCGGTCGGTTGCGAGTGTTGAGTGCATGTCGTCCCAGCGATCGACCCCTGTCTTGAAGACAAACGCAGATTTGATCCCTTCGATCGCCCGATAGCAGTGCGTTGCGCAGTCCTTTACCTGAGTGATTGCGCCCAGGTAGTCGCGAACCGCCAACCTAAAGAAGACATCTCTGCCGCACAGCCGAATTGCTCGGTCGAAAGCAGGGATGTGAGGGTCCATTCCCAAGGTCTGTCCCGGCTTTTCCCCTTCAGGCCGAACCCCAAAGACGTGAGGTGTGCCGTCCGCTTCGGTGACTTGGAGTAGCTCTACCGAATAACCCGAACCAAGTGAGAAGCCGAGCGCGCCCACAACTATGTTCGCAACATCCTCCGCCATGATGTATGCCGAAATCCAGCCGTCGAGCGAGGGGGCATCTAACACAACGGTGACTTGCGAGGCGTCGCAGCTGGCGACCGCGCCATCGCCTCCTTCGAACTTCATTTCGACCCGACCGAACGAAATGTTGGCCCGCTCAGGACGAACGCGACCTGTGCAGATGTACTTCATAGCCTCACCCCACGCTCAGATTGACCTGCCCCCCGTACGTCCGCGCGCGTACCTTGACGCCGATCATCTCGCCTTCGCGGCTCGCGAACGCGGCATCCCCGACGCCGGCGAGCTCCTCGACGGCCAGCGCCCGTTCCTGCATGATCTGCCGCAGGTTGGCCTGGGCATCTCGCGCCCGGTCAGCGGACCCGTAATCGGTGAGGTCGATCAGCAGCCTCACGGTCCGCCGACCGTCGATTTCGTTGTCGTAGGAGCACATCCCGCCCGCCCCCTGGCGCGCGGCCGTGACCGCGCCGGCTCCCCCGAGCTTGGACTGCAGGATAGCCGACACGTCGCTCACCGGCATGAGGGCGCACAGGTCGAGCTCTCGCGGCTCGGCCGCCGCCGCCACCGCCGCCGCCGCCGCCCCTGCCGCGACGGTCACCGTGTCCGGGTTTTCCGCGTTGGACGAGCGCTCTCTCCCAGTGCAGGCACTGAAAAGGAGCACGAGCAAAGTGGCAGCGGCGCGCGCGAGCATCAGTTGCTCCCTTCTCATTATTGCTGCCTCTCGGGTCGGACACCGGCCCCGGGCGCACTGACCCCGGGCGCAAGCCCGGGGATGATCCCAAGGAGCGCCCTCCCGTCTTCCCCCTCCCACGGCGTCGGCACCCGCGTCGGCGGGGCGCCGTCTCCATGTGCGTCACTGCATTCTACCTGCTCTGGAACATCCATACGTATATCAGCGTCCTCGGTCTACGGAAGCGGGGAGCCCTTTCCCCGTAGCCCACTCCTCATCAGTTGTCGGCTTGTCGGCTCCCAGGAAAGATCCTAAATTTGGCAAGGGGCTCGTTCTCTAGGAGTACGAGGTGGTGCACGTGCGAATCAAGCGCTTGCTTCTGGCATGCACGGCTGTTGTGGTTCTTGCCGGTGGTGTCCTCTTGTGGTTCCGCCCTTTGTCTCCAGAGCAAATCGCAAGGCGCGCGACCGGTAGTGTGGTCGTTGTGCGGGCATCGAGAGGTAATACCGAGATTCTGGGCACTGGATTCGCCGTGGCGGACAGTCTCATCGCTACCAACTACCACGTGATCCGAGGCGCGTCCGGCATCAGTATCCAATTGGCGCGCGGCCAGAGGTTTGACGGCGCTCGAGTTGTCACCTATGATCCTCGCCGTGACCTCGCTCTTCTAGCAGTGCCACGCGTGTCTCTTGCGTCGTTGAGCCTTGCGAAAGACGACGCGGTCACTCAGGGATCGAGGATCTTTGTTCTTGGGCATCCCGAGGGGCTTGAGTTTACCCTCTCCGAGGGTCTCGTCAGCTCGCTCCGCGACCTTGGCGATCTCAAGGTGCTTCAGATAACGGCTCCCATCTCTCCTGGCAGTTCAGGAGGACCCGTTGTGGACCGCAGGGGACACGTCGTCGGGGTTTCAACGTCCTTTTTGCCGACGGGCCAGAACCTCAACTTTGCAGTTCGGGTCACGCACCTCAGGGATCTGGTGGAGACAGGGCGCCAGGGGCGGGTGACTGCAAGCACTGCAGACTCCGTCCCCGGGGGGTGGCATGGATCTACCGTCTATTCGCTGGAGCCAGGCGTGTACGAGGTCGGTTACAGGAGCGGAAGGCAACAGTCAGAGTTCGCCCTGTACGTCGACGATGTCGGGGACTCCATGTCTGGGAGGTTCGGGCCTGCATCGGACTACGCCGCGCCAACGGGCGGGTTCACGGCTCGTACGTCAGGTGACCTGCCGCTATCTATCCCCCTCCGCTCCGGCTGGAGCTTGGACATTCAGCAGATCCGTTCGCGCGAGCTGTTTTCAGGAGATATCGTCTTCGAATCACACGGGGAAACCGACTCCGTACCGTTCACGGCCGTACGGAGACGCCGCCGCCTGGAATCGGAGACCACGTACGTGCTCGTCGACAAAGCAGCGCGCTCCAGGCCGACGGGTGTGGCTGGCTTCCTCGGGTACCACGTTGCCGGAACGATGGTGTGGCAGGATGCCGGTCCGCTCACTGTCCTGGGATCGTTTCAACCGTTCCCTGCGTACGAGCGCGTCGTACCCGCCTTCGGATCGAGGATCTATGGTCGAGCGCAGGCTAATGACTCGATCCTGCTCACTTCCGCTCAGCTGTCGTGCCTGCTTCCTGTCGCTGACTGGCCGAATGCGGAAGGAGCCTGTTGGACCACGAAGGAGTGGTTCGGCATCACGGTGGCCGCCCGCGAGACCGAGCTCGTCACCCGTCGCGCTTGGCGGGTCATGCCCCCAGGATTCGACGGACTTGTCTCCGCCGCCCTTACTCCGGACGGCCGTGTTCAGCTGACATTTCTGACGCAAGCGGACCTGCGCACAAGCATGGGTACATCGAGATCCGAATACGGCGCTTGGCGAGTAGATGCTAGTTCCAAATGGGAGAGGCCTGAGAGGGTGCCTTGGCCCGCGTCCCTCCCAGGGTACAGGGTCGCGGACGGTACGTACGAAGGTGGCGGACTAGCTCTGCTCAGTCCAGACACCTTCGTTCGCTGGAGTGGTGCTCGCTGGGACACGATTGCTGTTCCGAGATCCCTCTTCCCCCCGGCAGAGGGGAGTTCAAGCGGCTCACCAAGGTCGAGAGGCTCACTAATCGTCCGAACGGCTCAGGTCAGCGTGGGGCGTTACGTCGTCCTTTGGAGCGTGGGTGATTGCGGATTCCTTGCAGCAACTGCTGTAGGGCACGGTTCTGGATGCAAGACTGTCGCAGCGAGTTTTGACGACGCTTCCGAGAGATGGAGGCGCCTCTCAGCACCGGCTCTGATGGACAGTCTGCCTCCGGGGTTCCGGTTCCTTGCGCTGGGTAACGGCACGGTTCTGTTGCAGCTTGAACGAACCTTGCATCAGACGACATACGCGCTGGCCACTGACACCGCGGTCATTGAGGTAGGGCCCCCCGCTCCCGATACAGGGGGATTGCAGCCTCGACTACTAGGTCGCATCACCGGCGCTGGAGGGAAGGTCTATGGCATACTGAACTTCTGCCTCCGGGGCGAAGACGAGTGCTGGCAGAAACGCGACCTAAGGCGCGCTGTCGTAGCCTGGAGCCCTGGCAGGAGTGCGGACGTAATCGTCTCTGATACGATCGGCAGCCTGTATCAGGCCCAAGTCTTTGCAACAAGCCGGGGGCGCATTGCAATTGTCACCCGCGACACGCTGCGCTTTGTCGATCAATGGGATTCACCGCTCGTGACGAGACGCCGCGACAGGCTATTCGGTCATGTTCATGCCGTCCTTGAGGACACGCTAGCTAGGCGCATACATCTAGTGACGTCGTTGGGCGAGGTTGTCAGCCTTCGGTCACCCGCTCCCTCGGTGCGAGACAGGTACGAAGGTGGTGTCTCCGGATTCTGGGCTAAGATCAGGCGCTTCTTCGGCCACTCGAACTGATGTGCGATAGCGTCAGGTGGAACCGTTCGTCCGAGCGTCCGATGACGCGCTTTTCGTACATCTCTCAAGCTCTGACTGCTGTGTCCTCCACCGGTTTCGGAAGCGGGTAATTCAAGCACGTTGTCGGCCCCAAGGGTCGCGGCCCAGAGGCGGTTGCTGAACGCGTCGCCGATTGCTATGACCACCCCGTATTGTGAATCTCCTCGGCCCGATGACGCTTGCGTGCGGGGATGAACTCGTCCCCGCTTCCGTTCAGAAAAGCACCGATCACTTTGATCTTCGTGAGATAGGGTGCCTTGCTCCCGTACCGCGAGGGACCAAACTCCCAGCGTCCGTTCATGATCTCCGGGGTATCGTCCTCAGGCGTCGACCACTCCCCCGAGCAATCGCGGCAGCGCTGCATCGATTTCTCGGCCAACCAGGCCTTGGCAGAGCCAGACGTCAATGACTCGCCAGCGTCAATATGCGGCTGGTTGTTAATGGAACCAGAGGCGAGGAGGGCAGGCCGAAGCGCCTCAATGAAGAGCGAGTTCATCTCGAGCCCTCTGTGTGGCGATCGATAGTACCAGCCTCGGTAACCAGTTGCCGAGTTGAAGAAGAGATCGAAGAGAGGTTCCGCGACTTTGATGCAGTAGACGACTCTGAAGAACTCCGTGTGGTCGTCGCAGCGCACCTCATGCCTGCACAGAATCGCCATACTCTGCCTTATGGACCCGGTGATTTCCGCAAAGGTTGGAGGGTGCTCCAGGTAGGTGAGCCTGGCGTTGGGCGTTACCGAGAACCGCCACATCTCACACGCTCCGGGCGGGGCGCCTAACAACGCTAGCGCTCAGTTGAATTGGCTCTCACGCCTCCTCATGGCTCTCGCAGCCTAAAAGGCTCGCCCTCCATCTGTTACTTGAATCGAACCCCAACGCGCCGCCCTGTCCAGACTTCCGCGCGGCGACAGACGTTGCGCGCCTCGCAGCCTAGCGGACCGCGAGTTCGCGGCGCAATTGTTGGAGGAGCAGCCGAACTGTCTCGGCTAGGATAGGCAATTGTGGTAGGTGTCGCCGACCAGCCACCTCCTTCAGTGGGTCGAAGTACTCGAACCCCTTCCGATCATAGTATGCGTGAGCGCGCTGTATCTCCGCTCGCTGGCGACGGTTCAGCCGTAGCAGCTTGCCGAGCCCGAGTTCGTCCGCTCTGGCAAGAATGCGCACGAGGTTGTGTCGAAGTGGGGGCCTGGCAAGGTCGGCGACAGGCACTCCGGAGTGCAGCAAATACGCTTTGAGTGACAGCTCGATCGCCCTGCAGTACAGCATGTAAGGGACGGGAGAGAAGAAGCCCGCCCGGTGCGCCGCTAGGCCGGCGGCCTCGGCGTATTGCGCGGCGTAGTTGACGAAGCCTAGCTTGCGGAGTCGGCGGAGCGCCGACTGGAAGGATGGGGGAAGTGGTGCTCGACCTGTCATTGGATCGGCGCGCATCATGCTCGTATCGCGGCCTAAGGCGTCTTCAGAGCCCGCTGCTTGCTGCTACCATGGAGTCGCGACCAAGACCCGTTGACCACCGCTAGGAACGGCTCTGAGGAAGCGAACAGGCCAAGTATGCGGCGCTTGACGTCCATCAGGCAACTACGGTCGCCGCGGGGAACACGGGCGGGTGCTAGCCACCCCGTGCCCCGATCCGCGCCGAGTGACGATGGTGCACGGAATCCTCGACCTCAGGCAACGGGGCGAGAGCTTCCGGCCAATCGCCGCGGAGCTCAACCAGGACGGGCTACCGTCGAAGCCAGGGGACTGCGAGCATCACACCGCCGCACGAGAGGTCGTCCGGCGCCACGCTTGCCTCGGTGATGGAGGAGCCGGCGGGAGCAGCACCGCCATGTGCATCGGAGCGGTGATGGTCACTCGGTGTCCAACGAGTTGCGAAGCTCCTGCTCCAGGACGGCGCGCTCCGTTGTGTCGAACGAGAATGGGCCATCGAGGACATGCTGTAGCGCCCTCACGAGCCGTTCTCGTTCCCCCCGAAGAGACTCAAGCCGCTCGGCCTTGGCTGGGCCGTCCGGAAGCGCCAAAGCTAGGTTGCGGTTCTCGCGGTACCGCATCACCTCAGCGCGTAGGTTGTCGCGGGCAAATATCGAGAAGCCGGGATAGAAATGCTCTGACGAGGCGTTGCGACCGGCGAGGAAGTCGTCCCATAACTGGAGGCAGCGGTTCGCGAGCTCGAGCAGTTCATACTTCTGCCCTGCTACGACGAAATAGGACCACGAGTCTGTGAAGGGGATCAGCTCTCTACCGATGGAGAACTCCGCGTCGACGCTCGGGTGGGTGACATGAAAGTGCTTCGTGCCATTCGCGATGTCGCGGCAGGCCTGCACTTCAGGATTGCGCCCCACGAAGTCTCCGAGTTCCCTGGACGGGATGTCTCTGCTTAGCTCGATCCATTCGCGGAGATGATGGCAGTTCTGAAAGAAGGCATACGCGAAATCAAGCGTCCCTTCGTCAGGGCCATCGGGCTCTGCTGCGAAGGCCGCGTGCATGCGTCGATGCCATCGCTTGGTGCGCTCCAGTTGGCCGCGCCAGCCGCCGTTCTTGTGAACACTCCAGCCGAGTCCCATGCAGCGGCTCAGGCTCTAGGTGCCGCCGCCGTGCATCAATGCCGCCTGTCCGGCCGTCCCGCCATCACCTCGCCCGCCCTCGCTTTCCCATCCCCCCCCTCCCACGGCGGCGGCACCCGCGTCGGCTCGGGCCACGGAATCTCGGGAAAGGCCGCTGGTCCGTATCGCGGCTCCTCGCCCTTCGCCTTGCGCTTCAGCGCCTTGAGAACCTTCTCCGGCGTGATCGGTACCTCGTCGATCCGCACGCCGACCGCGTCGTACACCGCGTTGGCCACGGCCGGCATGACGGGGAGCAGCGGGCCCTGGCCCACTTCCTTGGCGCCGAACGGGCCGTTGGGGTCGGGGTCCTCGATGAGGTAGGTGATCACGTCGCACATCTCGAGCGTGGTGGGACTCTTGTACTCGAGCAGGCTGGGGATCTTGTGGACCACGTTGCGGTTGCCGCGGTAGGCCATCTCCTCCATCAGGGCCTCGCCCAGCCCCATGTACACCGAGCCCTCGACCTGGCCGCTCACCGCCGCGGCGTTGATGCACTTGCCCACGTCGTGCGCGATCCAGATGCGTGGCACGACGACGATGCCGGTCGCCGGGTCCACCTCCACCTCGGCCACCGCCGCGCTGTAGGAGTAGGCGGGTGAGGGACCGACGCCCGCGCCGCGATACTTTCCCGCGCCCGCGGGGGGCGTGTACGAGCCGACGGTCCCGACCATTCCCTGCGCCGCCTCGGCGAGCTGCACCGCCTCGGCGAACGACACGCCGCGCCCGGGCTCCTCGGCATCGAACACGCGACCGCCCGCGAAGGTGACCTGCTCCACCGGCACGTCGAGCTTGCGCGCCGCGTGCGCCGCCAGGATCTCGCGCGCCCGCTCGGCCGCCTGGAGGGCGGCGTTGCCGCTCATCAGCGTGACGCGACTGGAGTAGCTGCCCAGGTCCACCGGCGTGAGATCGGTGTCGGCGGTGACGACCCGGATGTCGAACGGGTCGATGCCGAGCACCTCGGCGACGATGTAGGCCAGGATCGAGTCGGACCCCTGCCCGATGTCGGTCGAGCCGCAGAACACCGTCACGCCCCCGCCGCGGTCGCACTTCAGCTGCACCGCCGACTGCGGCATGTTGTTCCAGTAGATCGGGAGCCCGGCGCCGCAGATGTAGCTCGAGCACGCGAGTCCCACGCCTCGTCCCTCGGGCAGGCGGTGGAACTTCCCCTTCCAGCCAGACCCCGTGACCACCTTCTCGATGCAGCGGCCCAGCCCCATGGAGCCAACGCGCAGGTAGTTCGCCGTGAGCGAGTCGGGCGGGACGAGGTGTTTCAGCCGCAGCTCGGCCGGGTCCATGCCCAGCTGCTCGGCGATCTTGTCCATCTGCACCTCGAGGGCGAAGCGCGGCTGCGGCGTGCCGTGGCCGCGCTTGGGGCCGCAGGGCGGCTTGTTGGTGAACGTGCGGCAGGCGTCGAACTTGTAGCGCGGCAGCTCGTAGGTCACCGTCTGCAGCACCCCGGTGTAAAAGGTGCTCGCCGCGCCGTAGCCGCCGTAGCCGCCGCCGTCCAGCAGCGAGCGGAAGTGCATCGCCGTGATCGCCCCGTCGCGCTTCACGCCCGTCTTGACCCACATCAGCGTCGGGTGGCGCCCGCGGTGGCAGTAGAACACCTCTTCGCGCGTGAGCGTGATCTTGACCGGCCGGCCGGTGACCATCGCGAGCTTCGCGACCACGA